>JAFGTD010000014.1 GCA_016934295.1 Acidobacteriota bacterium | reverse complement strand
TACGTCGAGGAGTCTGAAGAAGCGCAACGCAGTAGACATGCCCGTCTGTGCCGCTGCAGTAAAAGCTTCATGAATAGTCCGGGTTAAGGATTCTGAATAATATCGGAGAGTGACTCCGGATCCGTCCGCTCGCATTTCATTAAAGGACAGTTGTTGATGAAAGAATGGAAGAAATTCGCCTGGCTGGCGGGAATATTTCTCGTCGCCTATTATCTGCCCCTGGGCAATCCGAAGGTGACAACCGCCATCCTGGAAGCGTTCCGCCTGCTTCAGTGGTATGCGGTCAACCACACGCTGGCTTGCGTCGTTCCAGCCATGTTTATCGCCGGGGCGATTTCCACCTTCCTGTCACAGGCTTCCGTAATGCGGTACCTCGGGCCGGGATCGAACCGCATGCTTGCCTATGGAGTCGCCTCTGTTTCCGGCACAGTCCTGGCCGTCTGTTCCTGCAGCGTCCTTCCCATGTTCGCCGGGATCTATGCCATGGGGGCCGGGCTCGGGCCTGCCGCTGCATTTCTCTATTCGGGTCCGGCCATCAACGTCATGGCCATATTCCTTTCCGCCCGCGTTCTCGGCCTGGACCTTGGAGTCGGCCGCGCCGTCGGCGCCGTGTTATTTGCCGTAGTCATCGGCCTCTTCATGTCCTTTGCATTCAGAAGAGCGGACCGGCATAGGGTCGCAGCCATGCACTTGCCCGAAACGCCTCCCAGTCCCCGTCCGCTCTGGAAAACGTCTCTTTATTTCCTCTGTATGATCCTGTTCCTGGTGTTTTCCGACTGGTACAACACCAACGATGTTACCGTCAGAATGAAGGACGGGCAGGAGGTCCGCGCCAATATCCGTTATTCAACCCAGGACGCCATCGACATTCAGGAATATCAATCCGACGGTCATTTGTCCTCTGAAGTTCGAAGAATCGAACGGGAGAGGATTACCGCAATCGAGCCTGTGCCGAGCTTCACCATGACGGTACATGGAATGAAATGGTACCTGGCGGGCGTCATGGGACTCCTGGTGCTGCTTATGGCGTGGCGCTGGTTTAAGGCTGATGAAATCAAGCAATGGATGCGGGCAACCTGGGATTTCGGCATGATGATCGTGCCGCTTCTTTTCGGAGGAGTGTTTTTGACCGGCTTTATAGGAGGGCTGATCCCGGAGCAGGCGGTGGCGACGGTTGTCGGCGGTGACAGCCTTCTTTCCAATTTCAACGCCTCATTCGTCGGCATGATCTGGTATTTCGCGACGCTGACGGAAATCCCCATAGTAGAAATGCTGACCCGCCTTGGAATGGGGCGAGGTCCGGCTCTGGCTCTGCTTCTTGCGGGACCGGCGCTTTCACTGCCCAGCCTTTTTGTTATTTACAGAGTACTGGGTACCAAAAAGACACTTTTGTTCAGCGTTCTCGTAGTTATCATGTCGATGCTTGTAGGTTATCTGTTCGGCATGCTCTTTTAATTTTTTTACAGATGGAGAAGCAATAATGAAGATCAAGGTACTGGGCACCGGCTGCCAAAAATGCAAAAAACTTTACTCCGAAGCCGAAAAGGCGATAGCAGCATCGGGCGTAAAAGCGGACCTGGAGAAGGTTGAAAGAATCGAAGAAATCATCAAATACGGTGTGATGGCGACGCCGGGCCTGGTGATCGACGAAGAGGTGAAGGCGAGCGGCCGCATTCCCCAAAGCAGTGAGATCGTCAATTGGTTAAAGAAGACGGCCCAATAATCAGCAACTCAGGTTACGTCGATTGAGGTTGATCGGACGAACAACGACCAAGCGCAGCCATTATGCAGCATTGGAGTTAGAAATCATCGGGGGGCGGATCCCAAAGTTTTTCTGGAGCTTTATACGGACGCTTTAATTCGCCGAGCCATCCACATGGAGATGACGGTGCCTTTCGATACTTTGATAATTCTGTTCTTTGTTTTCCTGGCGATCGCCGCGATCTTTTCCATGTTCGGACAGGGCGGCGGCGCCTTTTATGTCCCAATGCTGCTGGCGCTTTCCGTTCCCATGAATATAGCAGTAGGAAGCTCGTCGCTGATGATCGGAGTAACCGCATTGACCGGTTTCGTCGGTCACTTGCTTCGAGGTCATTTCGATCCCTTGCTGACGGTTGTTTTGGCAGCCGGCGTATTGGTCGGCTCACAGATAGGTCCACGCATTGCGATAAAAACCGACCAACGACAACTTAAAAAATATTTTGCCATGTTGCTTGTGGCAATTGCCATCTGGCTCATCTATGGAGTTTTACGGGCAGGTTCTCTGTAGGATTGAAAAAGAAAAGGAGAGGTTCTAATGGAAAATGTCAAGCAGACAGTCAATTGGAAATCCTATGTTTTCATCAGCCTGGCCGCGATAATTGTAATTCTCGCGGTATCCGCATATTTTCACTTGCCTGTGCTAACCGCCGTCCCAATCGGATTTCTTTTCGGTTTTTTCCTTCAGAAAGGCGATCTTTGCGGCGCTTCCGCTTTCAGTGAAGTGCTGCTAATGAAAAGCTGGAAGAAGACATGGGGTTTATGGATTTGCATCATTACAGGGATGGCCGGTTTTGCCATTCTGGACCTGCTGGGCCTGGTAACACTGAATCCGAAACCTTTCCTGTGGGCGAACTCCCTGACAGGAGGCATCCTGTTCGGCATAGGCATGGTTCTTTCCGGCGGATGTATCAGCGGATCGCTTTACAAAGCCGGCATCGGGCATATCAATTCCATCGTTTCCCTGGTTGGAATTCCCATCGGTATAGCGCTGGTGGAATACGGGCCTCTTTCGAATATTAACGGAACCCTGAAAACCAATGTACTGAAATCCTCAGACGGTGGTTCAGTCACACTGTCTTCGCTGACCGGGATCCCGTTCTGGGCGGTGGCGCTGATCCTGATCCTGGCGACGCTGATCATTGTCGTGATGAAACGATCCAGGAGTGAAACTGCACGGCAATCGAATGGCGACACTACGTCTCTGATGAAGAGAGCGCTGACAAAATCGTGGAAGCCGTGGATCGCCGGTCTGCTGATCGGAATCCTGGGCGGCGCCGCGTACCTTTCCTCGGCGGCCAGCGGCCGCAACTATCCGCTCGGCGTAACTCACGGAGTGCTGCACGCCCAGTTGATGGTTACCGACAGCAACCTGAATGTC
Organism: Acidobacteriota bacterium; assembly: GCA_016934295.1. Lineage (GTDB taxonomy): Bacteria > Acidobacteriota > UBA6911 > UBA6911 > UBA6911 > UBA6911. Next base: position 37,415 of record JAFGTD010000014.1, on the reverse strand, counting down.
GTTTATGAAAAACCGAATCCCGCGGCATCCCCTTCAGCTTCAAGCCCGGCGCCGGCGGCGGCTCCCGGAAAGAAGGTGTCCTTATGGTTGATCCTGATAGTAGCCAGCCTTGTTGTCGGCGGTTGGGTTTCGGCACGGCTTTCCGGTCAGGCCCGCTTGATTGCCAAACCTCCAGAACAGATCTTTGTAGCCTTGATCGGTTCGATCATTACAGGAGCCGGCGCTGCGATCGCCACGGGCTGCGTGATCGGGAACATAATGTCGGGAATCGCGCTGGCGAGCGTGGGGATGGTCTTTTTTACTATCGTCGTGGTTCTAGCCAATTGGGCGACTACGTACTTCTATCTGATGGCAGGATCGCTTCGTTCCAATGAATAGCAGAATAAGGACGCTATCGCCAAGCTGGAAAGCGACTTATCAAAAAGTTTGGGCACATTTATTCATGAATTGAAATCGTTAAGGAAAATGGCTTTCCAGCCATTTTCGATGGCTGCAACAGAATTTGCCGACCTATCCCCGAATCCACTAGGCAGCCCGGCCTCCGGCCGGGTGCCGGGCTGCGTCCGGCGGCCGAAGCTTCGCTTCGTCTAGCGAAGCCGAATTGAACAATCTGTAACTCTGGAGTTACAGGCCAGTCACAAGTTCGCATGAAAATGACGGGATCTGTGTACGGTCGCGGGCGTGTTCTACTGTGATGGCACAGATATTGCCGTCCTGATCCAGATCGAGAATTGTATCCTCATCCAGATCTTTGGTTTCACGAACCGCTGTTTGGCGGAATTCAATGTAGAGAGTATCGGTGTCTTCGAAATATTTTATTTTCATAGTACAAACGACCGGTCAAAAAAAGCATTATGCACCGTCTCGCCATCCGAAAGCAAAACGACCCGGAGATATTTCCCATCAGCTTCTTTTATCGGAGCCCAGCGCCTGATTCGACCATCCTTTTGAACTGTTTCCTTAACGGGACTGTTCATGACTCTCTCAATCCACTCCAGTTTTATGATCGATCGGTCGGACCGCTACCGCATGGCATCGAAATATCGGGTGCATTTCATATTTTGGATTATAGCAGACATCTTACAAAACTATAGAAACGTCAGTGTAATAGACTGCACAAACTCCTCTGTATTTAGGATTAAATGAATAAACCAGGGAATTTGGAGAGAATATGAAGCGGATCATAGTGCTGATGAAGAAATGCCGACTGAATGCTAAGCCGAAAATAAAATGGCGGAGGTGCATGGGAATCGAACCCACCCAGCCTACCTTCCGGTAAACCGCAACTGGATTTGAAGTCCAGGCCAGCCACCAGGCTAGATTCACCTCCGCGCAATCGTGTGATTTTATCAGAAACCTGCCGGCGTCCAATCTTTAATTGCCGATTTCTCTGAATTTCATCAAAATATTCACACTGACGGAGTGCATCTGTAGGTCTGCCATCCCATAGAGGGATAATAAAGGAGGTTTCCCGTTTCCCGTTTCCCGTAAAAAATGTATGGGATATCGATAAACCGCATTACAAAAAAACTTACTCCCGAGAACAGCCGGGCATTTTTTGCGCCCCGGGAATTCCTGGTGAGAAAGAAGCGGCAACCGTGATACAGTGAAATATTGGATTAATTTTGAGGATTCACCCTCATATTTAAGGGTTCATCCGGCATGGGAGGTTTTTTAATGCGGATGTCGGCAGAAAAATCCATGCTTTGAATTTTCAATTTTCAATCTTCAATCTTATATTAATACTATGGATCAGGCATTGAACGAACGGCGAAAATCCCGAATTCCGCTGAATGAGACGGAAATACTTCGGTCCACCATTTATAACCTTAATGAAGGCGTAATCGTTGCGGACAAAGAGGGCATATTTCTTATATGCAACGAAGCCGCGCAGTCCGTTCTCTCAATCGGAGTGGATGAAAATTCCCCGAAATCGTGGGCCGAGATCTTTGGCTGCTACATGCCGGACGGTGTCACTTCCTATGAGCCGGATGCACTGCCTGCGGCCCGGGCGCTCGCCGGTGAAAACGTGCCGGAAACCGAAATCTACATTCGCAACGCGCAATGCCCGACAGGGGTCTGGATTCATGCAAAGGCGAGTCCGCTGCGGGATAAAAAAGAAAATATCTGCGGCAGTGTCGTTGTTTTTCACGATGTCACCAAAAAGAAGGCAACGGATGCACACATACAAACCTTGACGAATGCCGTCGAGCAGACAGCGGATGGAATTATGATCTGCGACAGAAGAGGCCTGATCGAGTATGTCAATCCCGCTTTCGAACATATTACCGGATACACGCTGGAAGAGGTCAAGGGCCTTACGCCGCGCATTCTCAAATCCGGTGTGCATGAAGACGCTTTTTACGAGAAGCTCTGGGCTACGATTCTATCCGGGAATGTATTCCGGGGTACGATCGCCAATAAGGAAAAAAACGGCAGGATTTTCTTCGCCGAGCAGACGATTACTCCGATGTATGGAAGCACCGGCGTCATCACACATCTGGTTACGGTAATCAAGGATGTAACCGAACAGAAAAAGCTGCAGGAACAGCAGTTTCAAATGAGCCTGGCTCGTGCCGTGCAGCAGCAGTTCTACAGCATGCCCGTACCGCAGATCGAAGGATTTGAATTCGCAGCGGCGGCATTTCCCGCCGACGCCACCGGGGGCGACTACTTCGATTTCCTTTTCCTGCCGGAAAATCGTATCGGCATCGCCATCGGGGACGTCTGCGGCCACGGGATCGGATCCGCATTATTGATGGTGGAACTGCGGGCCTTCCTGCGTGCGTTTGCACAACAGGATTCGGATCTCGGAAATATTTTTTCACTGACCAACAGCGCGCTTGTTTCCGACCTGGAGCAGGGCCGTTTTGCAACCCTGATCTTTTGTTGCCTCGATCCTTCCACGGGCTCGTTCGTCTATGCCAGCGCCGGACACACGCCCGGTTACATCCTGGACGCCAACGGTGCCGTCAAACGGACGCTCGACAGTATGGATATCCCCCTGGGATTCATGCCGGACCACCCCTTTACCTGCAGCGAACCGCTCAAACTGGAGTCCGGGGATATACTTGCGATGCTCACCGACGGAATCACCGACGCGGAAAGGCCGGATCAAACCGCATACGGCATTGAACGGGCGCTGGAATATATCCGGATCCACAGGCACGAGAAGGCGCAGGATATTGTAACGGGGTTATACAGGTCCGTCAGGGACTTTTCAGACGGATTGTCACAAATAGACGATATTACTGCCGTCCTCTGCAAAGTTGAGTAAAAAATAGACCGGCTCGCATCCGGCCGGTGCGAGCCGCGCCCAAATAAAGGAGATTCCATGTTCAGTGGAAAAGTCGTCGGATTCATCGGTGCCGGAAATATGGGAGAAATCCTGATTCGCGGATTGATTCAATCCAGGAAAGTGACAAGATCGAATATCCTGGCATGCGATATAAGCAAAGAGCGGCTGAATTTCATATCCAAAACTTACGGCATTAAGACCACCGCATCCGACAAAGAGCTTATTAAAAAATCATCCATTATCATCATAGCCGTCAAGCCCCAGAACGTCGATGAGCTTCTGGATCGCCTTTCGACATTGAGTCATGAGGGGCATCTGTTTATCTCCATTGTTGCGGGGGTAACGGCCGAAAAGATCGCCGAGAAAATGCACCACGAGTCCGGAATCATCCGGGCGATGCCGAATGCACCCGCATCGGTGCTCGCCGGTGTCACGGCCCTGTATCCGGGACCGAATATCAAGCCGGCCGACCTTAAGAGGGCGGAGTCTATTTTTGAATGTGTCGGCACCACCGTGTTAATAAAAAATGAAGCTCTCATGGATGTAGTGACCGGCCTGTCGGGAAGCGGTCCCGCCTATGTTTTTCTGGCCATCGAATCGTTGAGCGATGCCGGGGTACAGCTGGGAATCTCCAGGTCGGAATCTTCGCTCCTGGCGGCGCAAACCGTTTACGGGGCGGCGAAAATGCTTCTGGAAACCGGCAAGCATCCCAGCGAACTGAAGGACCTGGTCGCCACTCCCGGAGGCACTACATTTGCAGGATTAAAAATGCTGGAAAAGTGCAATTTCCGATCCACCATCATGGAAGCGGTCGAGGCGGCGACAATCCGTTCCAGAGAGCTCGGAATTCTGATCAATTCAAATAATAAAAGAAAGGAAGTAAGGAGTAAGAAGTCAGGAGTCAGAAGTGAGCCCGGCCTCCGGTTGGTATCGGATTAAACAATCTGTGACTCCGGGTCAGTTTTCGGGGGTTGGTCTCGGAGTCGGAATCGGAATCGTTTTTTAAAAGCTCGATCCCGACTTGTCGGGCGTAGCCGGGGCGAAGACCGATACCGATTCCGACCCCGACGCCGATGAATTTCCGGCACAGCTTTTCACTTCGAAAAAAGTCACAGGCCAGAAGCCAGGAGTAGAAGCTGGCTAGATGCCCTATTCTGATTACCAAGAGGATGGGCTTACTTGTACAAACCCGCACGAAGATTCCGCCGGATCCTCCGGATTTCGCCGAGCACTTCGAAATAGGATCGCACCCTTACCTTGCTGCCCCGGGCGTTCCGCCAGGTTATGGGCACTTCACGGACCCGGTATCCCAAAGACCGTGCTATGACCAGCAGTTCTATGTCGTAGCCCCATTTGTCGATGGTCAGTCTCTGAAATATGCCTTCCGCCGCCCGGCTCGTGAACATTTTGAATCCGGCCTGCGTGTCGAATATACCGGGAACGGCCAGCATGCGCACAAGCCAGTTGCCGAACTGTCCAGCCATCTCCTTGGCCTTTGATTGATGGAGATCGACGACAGAGTCCTTGAGGGCCCTGGACCCGATCACGACTTCCAACCCCAGGTGGAAAAAAGGCCAGAAACGCTCCACCTGATTCAACGTCGTAGAATTGTCCGCGTCCATAAACAGGCGGTAGTTGCCTTTCGCCGCAAGGACACCCCTTTTAACCGCCGCCCCTTTCCCATGATTTGCACCGTCCGGATGCTGCAGCAGCTCCAGGAGAACCGGCGCGGCGTCCTGCTGCCGCACCACCCGTTCGGTTCCATCCGTAGACCCGTCATCCACGACAAGGATCTCCGATTGGAACGGCTGTGATTTCAGATAGGCGATCGCCTGCGAGAGCGTATGCGACAGCCGCAATTCTTCGTTGTACGCAGGGATGACAACCGACAGCTGAATATTCGAAGATTCCGCCATTTAGCCCGATTATAACAAGGGGCGAACACTAACTTGTCCGCCGTAGCCTTGCCGAATCTTCGATTCGGCTTAGGAGAAGGCGGAAGGTTCGCCCCTGTAAAAATGAAACATACATTCCGGCACGGAAGCAGCTTATGCGATCGTGACTTCAGGACAAAGATAAACATCCTGTATCGCGTTGAGGAGTGCGATACCCTCTTCCATCGGCCGCTGGAAAGCCTTGCGCCCGGATATCAGGCCCATGCCGCCGGCGCGCTTGTTGATCACGGCGGTCTTGACCGCTTCCGCCAGGTCGCTTGCGCCGGAACTGGCCCCGCCGGAATTGATCAATCCGCAGCGGCCCATATAGCAGTTGACGACCTGGTAGCGCGTCAGGTCGATGGGATGGTCCGAGGTCAGTTCGGAATACACCTTCTTATGGGTTTTGCCGAATTTCACCGCCTCGTAACCGCCGTTGCATTCAGGCAGCTTCTGCTTGATGATGTCCGCTTCGATCGTCACGCCGAGATGGTTCGCCTGGCCGGTCAGATCGGCCGCCGTATGATAATCGACGCCGTCTTTCTTGAATGCCGAATTTCTCAGGTAGCACCAGAGGATCGTCGCCATGCCGAGCTCGTGGGCTTCATGGAAAGCGGCCGAGATTTCCTGGATCTGCCTCTTCGATTCTTCGGAACCGAAATAAATCGTGGCGCCGACCGCGGTCGCTCCCAGCTCGAACGCCTGCTGGACGTTGGCGAACAGAATCTGGTCGTAGCTGTTCGGATAGGAAAGGAATTCGTTGTGGTTAATCTTGATCACAAACGGAATCTTATGGGCATATTTCCGGCACACCGACCCGAGAACGCCGAGCGTGGAGGCTACCGCATTGCATCCGCCCTCGATGGCGAGCTTTACAATGTTTTTCCCGTCAAAATAGATGGGATTGGGCGCAAACGAAGCGCCGCCCGAATGTTCGATTCCCTGGTCGACCGGGAGGATGGAAACATAGCCGGTTCCGCCCAATCGGCCGTGGTCGAACAGCGCCTGGAGGCTTTTCAGGACCTGTGGATTCCGGTCGCTGCCGCTCCATACCCGGTCGATAAAATCCGGGCCGGGCAGGTTAAGCCGGTCCCCGGATACGGTCTTGCTTTTATGACCGAACAGGTATTTCGCCTGCTCATCGCCAAGCAGTTTGGTGATGTCGTTAATATCGTTCCCGTTCGGCTTCGCATGGAATATAGACATAGTTCGCTTGGATCCTTATCAAATTTGTTAAATAAAATTTTCTGATGTAATCCGCCCCTTCCGGCGATTCGTAAAATTAATCCAGATCGCCGTCCGTTAAACAATGGCACTTATAAAATGTGTATGTCAATGCTTCCTCATCATATAATTATCCCGGACGGCTGAAAATGTTTTTTCGCCGATTGCGAATCATCCCCCGGAGAATTTTTATGCACCGGTATTCCAAGGTTCAAACAGATCTGGGCGATTTCCGGATTGCCTGCAGCCCCAACGGAATTACAGCCATCCGTACTGCTGCAGAAACGCCGCAGGCGTTCGAAAAAGCCTACCGGAAGCGTTTCGGGATATATCCCGTTCGCCGGGATGTTCCCGGCGCCTACAAACAGGCGCTTCGCAGGATTGTCAAAGGACAGGAAACACCTTCAGTGCCCATTGACTGGTCCGGTTTCACCCCATTTCAGCAGAAAGTATTGAAGACACTGCTGAAGGTGCCTGCCGGTAAAGTTCAGTCCTATTCGTGGCTGGCCCGGCGGGCCGGTTTCCCGAAAGCCGCCCGGGCGGTCGGAAACGCTATGGCAAACAATCCGATTCCCTTCCTCATCCCGTGCCATCGAATCGTCCCGGCATCCGGAGGCGTCGGAAATTATGGACTGGGGAAAGAACTGAAACGCAAATTGCTTAAGCTGGAAGGGGCTGTAACTGAATAAAGATTGTAGATTGGGGCGGATTGAATTGTCGTTCCGATCTTGTTCTCTGTAGGGGCGAACCTTGTGTTCGCCCTTGCGACGATATGCAGGGCTGTCTGGAGAAGGGAAAGGGCGAACACAAGGTTCGCCCCTACAAGATTACGTAACAACAAAAACAATCAGACCACCGATTCCCTATCAGCCCCAATCTTTAATCTTCAATCTTCAATCTAAAAAGTGTGCGTGCCGTACGCAATGTAATTTGCTTTCCCGTCCGGATACACGAATTTCTTTTTGATGATCTTTGCCATATTGCGCCCCAGTTCCGAGGATGCCTTCATACACTGTTCGAAATCCTTCACATCCCCCTTATTGGAACCGTAAGCGGCGATGAAGCTGGCCGGCAGCATCCGCCTCGTTACCATGTAGAAATAGAGGTCTTTCAGCGCATCGACAAGGCCCAGGCTGCCTGCGACAGCGACAACGGCGCCGACTTTGCTCGAGAGGCTTTTGCCTCCGTGGTTCAAGGCAATGGTCCTGTCGATGACACACTTCCCCTGGGCGGTTATATTGTAGAAATAGACGGGCGTTCCGAACAGGATTCCGTCGGCCGAGAGCATTTTCTCATAGAGATACTGCATATCGTCTTCAATCGGGCACTCGCCCGTGGTAAAGCAGGAACCGCAGGCATCGCAAGGCTGAATGTTCTTCTCGACCACCCGATAGAGTTCCGTCTCCGCCCCAAGCTCCCCGGCCCCCGCCAGCACGGCATCCATCAACAGTTCCGTATTTCCCCGCTCCCGCGGACTGAAAGAAAGTCCCAGTATTTTCATAGTACTCCTCCCGGATTCCCCCGGCCGGCCGCCAGGGAATCTCCCGTTTTTCCGCCTCTCTCTGGAAAACCGCTCTTTGCAACCACATCGGACTGTCCCGGCGTACAACCGTCCAGCCTGCGGTCCGATTCTTTTTCCATTATCTTCATTGCAGGATCGAAAGCAAGTGCACCCATGCTCCTTGACCGGAATTGGAACATAATTCGAGGACTGCGTATTTTAATTTGAGGATTCGGCTTCGTTTGACAGTAAGGAGGTCGGTCCGAAATATTTTCGGCAGCCGGCAAAAGGCTGTTTCAACACTCACGGTCCCTGGACAACAGCAGCGGATGAACCGGTTTTTCGATTGTGACGAATTGGAATCTAAATTAGATTTAATGCAGAATGCCAGAAGATAACGAATCGAGCCTAATTCAAGCCGCATCCGGGGGCGACGCGCATGCTTTTGCCGAGCTGGTACGTCTCTACCATACCGTGGTCTGGAGCACCGTATACCGTACTCTGGGTAACTTTAACGATGCTGAAGATGTCGTCCAGGAAATATTCCTGCGCGTACTGGTATCCCTGAAACGCTTCGACCCAAAGTATCCTTTCGGCCCCTGGATTCTCCGCATCGCCGGCAATTACTGTATTGACCAGCTCCGGCGAAAAAAAACGCGCAGGCACCATCTCTGGAGCGATCTTTCCGAAGGAGAACAACGACGCCTTTTACAAACCATGGTCACTAAACCCGAGGCGCATCCTCATGATCCGGAGGAGGCCTCCAGTCATCTGGAGATTGCGCAAATTCTTTTGGATCGGTTAAAGCCCAAGCACAAGGCGGCCTTTATTCTAAGGGTTATTGAGGGGCACAGTTACGACACGGTCGCAAAAATCCTCAACGTCCCGCAGTCGACTGCAAGAGTCCGCGTTTCCCGGGCGCGGAACGAACTCCACCAGGCATTTATCAAATACCGGGCCGATTTGAACGGAGGATCCGGACATGAATAGACTATGCAAGTTATTCGATCGGTTCCAGGACGGCGAACTGAATCCGGAAGAGCAGGAGAAATTCAGGCAACATCTGACCGTTTGCGATTCATGCAGAACCAGAAACTATCTGCTGGTTAACGTTGCACGGGCTATAAAAATCCGGGAGATCCCCGAACCGCACCGGGATCCCGAAAAGATATCCGCCATCGCCTTCGAACGCTCAGACTCCTGGGATGCTCTGTCTTTTTACTGGCCGAAGCCGGCGACGGCCTGGATCGCCTTTGCAGCCATATTGCTGGTTTTTTCATTTCTCCAGGTTCAGCCTTCCGGGCAAGAAGCCGGCATAAACGTCGAATATGAAATGTTGATGACCGACAGCGATCTCAACAATACAAACCAGAATATCCTTATCGCTCCGACAGACGATGAAATCGTCCGTTGGCTGGAAGAGGGAGGAGAAATACAGTGACCAGCCGTAAAAATGCTGTTGCGGTACTAGTGGCCGTACTTTTAACAGGATGCCTTCTCGGTGCATCGGGAGCCTGGCTTTGGAAACAACAGTCGCAAAGCCCGGTCGATCTGACCGGTCGATACAGCCAGCACGATCATTCAACCAGGATATTCGACAAGCTTCAAATTACTCAGGAACAGGAAACGCAGCTCAGGGAAATCCTGGAAGAATCGCGCCGCGAGATCAATGCATGCCGGGAAGAGCTGCAGGGGAAAATGGACGACATCCGTACCGATACCAATGCCAAGATAGCCGCTATACTGGATGAAAATCAGAAGAGCATATTTGAAAGCATTATCAAGGAAGCGGAATTACAAAGAGGGGGCGGCCGTCACGGTCGGGGCCGGATGTCAAACGGCCATTAAACCGCATTTCCCAATAAGTGATTACTTCGGGGGGCAAACAAGCGTTCAGGCAGTTTGTGTCAGTCACACGTTTAAATCGAGCGTGATTCTCCCATGCTGGTGCAGTAAATTCCGGGTTCATCATAAACCGGACATTTCGTTTCACAAATCCCGCAACCAATGCATATATCCGGATCCACAACAGGAACTTCCTGAATGGTCCAGTTACCGTCCGGCAAGGAGACATCCATCTCCGTGAATATAATGGCCTTGGGCGATGTCGGGCATTGCTCCTCACACACAGTGCACGGTTCTCCCAAAACATACGGTATACAACGATTCTTATTTATCCATGCCGATCCGATCCGGACCTTCACTTTTTCCCGAATTCCGAGTTCCTTAATTGCGCCGGTCGGACAAACTTGAGTACAAAGCGAGCAATAATACTCGCAATAACCGATCCGGGGCACCAGAACAGGCGTCCATAAACCTTCCGGCCCGGCCTGGTTCAGGGCGGGCTGCAGGGCATTCGTGGGGCAGACTTTCATGCATTCGCCACATTTTGTGCATAAAGAAAGGAATCGCTTCTCGGGCAGTGCACCCGGGGGGCGGATTCGTTTATCCGAAGCTCTTTTGTTCGATTCCGAAATCCTGAACAACGGAGTCATCGTGACGCCGATTAATATCGAGAAAATCCATCTACGTCTTGAAAAATCGATGGATTTCGACTCCACCGGCGACAAACGAATCGGGAACTGAATGGCCTTTGTCGGGCATTCGGAAGAACAGGTGTAGCAGTATATGCATTCCCGTGGTTGCCAGTCGGAATCGGGATACGGATTTGCCTGGGTCGGGCAATGAAGCGTGCAGTTCCCGCATTGGACGCACCGGTCTTTATCCACCTTAACCTTGACCAGATTCCACCGGGACAAAGCGGCCAGGAGAGCCCCGGCAGGACAAAGATACCGGCACCAGAACCGTTCACGATATCCATTTAAAAGAAGGATCCCCAGAAAAATCACTCCCAGAAACAAAGCCTGATGAAACGTCCGGTTGATCGTGAGATTCCGAAGGATTTCCTGTGCGTAATCTCCCAAGGAAGCCAATCCGGCATCCTGAAGAATTGATGCCGCTGCGTCACCTGAAACGACAAACACAGGCAGGACAGCCGTAATGAAGGAACGGTAAAGCAGCGAAAGCGGATCGAAAAATCCTGCAATATCCAGGGTGAACAGGGCGGCGGTCAACACCAGCACCAGAACGGCATACTTCAGGCATAAAAGGCGCACACCTTCATTCGCAGGCACGTTCCATCTTGCTTTTTTAAAAAGGAATGAAAAAAATTGCAGCGCGGCCCCCATCGGGCAAACCCAGCCACAAACAAAGCGACCGAAGACCGCGGTTATAGCGACCGTGGCCAGTGCCCAGAGTGAAGCAATCAGGAAAGTCCTGGATGCCAGGGAAGCTGTCAATCCAATCAGGGGATCGAAATGAAAGAAGCCCTCAACGGCACCGATGGAATCTTCCCCCGAGTAATGGGTCGCCAGCAGCAGGAAAACAAACAAGCCGAAGAAAAAGATCTGGCTTGAGATCCGGAGCCCCTGGATCCGTCGGTGCTTTTTGGTAAGTTTCTCAGTCAATAACGTCACTCTCCCTGACCGGGGCAAACACCGGAAACACGAATCCAATTACCGTCCGCCGGGTGCCGCAGCAGCAGGAATCAGGCCCAAAGAATCGCCAGGATTTCTGTTGATTCTCTGGCTTGCGAGAAATACGGGTTACGTTCGTCCTGGAATTTTCAATCCTCATGAGCAACCTGTCCGACGCCAAGGCCGAAAAGTCAATTCCGGAAGTGTGTTTCAAATCCTGATTAATGCCTGGAGATTCCGGCTCATGATAGGAAACTGTTCCCTTTCCTGAACTCCACGAAATCGCTTGAGCTTTTGCTGCAGCGACTTCAAAAGGATTTCATCCGGAGCTCCTTTCAGAATCTTGAGGGTTTCCTCCTCCGTAACGTCTTCCAGTTCGCCGGAAAGTTCGGCGATACCTTCATTGACCGGGCAAGGGGCTTTGCACTTCAAGCATCCCATCAAGGCATGGTGCATGCTTCCAAGAATCCAATTCGGGAATTCGCCGGCATTTTCGTTGTAAAGAGTCAGGCATTTATCGATGTTGACGGCATAACTCCAGCGGCTGATGCACCGTGTCGGGCAGGTCCGTTCACATGCGTGGCAGCGATTGCATTCATCCAGGATCCGCAGTTCGGTCCAATGATCCTCGGCGCACGGATGATCGGTCAGAAACGCATACAGCAGATTATAGCTCCCCATTCCGTCCACAAAAATCAGGCTGTTGCGCGCATATTGACCCAGCCCGCTGCGGGCCGCCAGAAGTTTCAGGGGCACGGTGTCGGAAACATCCACAATTCGCCCGGAATCGTTCTTAATGATTTCCTTCCGGACAATGGCTTTTAACTTTTCAGAATTCAAATCCTCTTCATAATATTGAAAGGGAATCACAATACGATAGGATTCCCCGTCCAGATGAAAATCCGCATGCATGTTTTTTGCATAAGCAGCTATGACAACGATCGATTTCGCACCCGGAAAATCCGACGGTATCTTGAATCCTAACGGAGCGATCTGATCGCGATACACGCGGTTCCGGCCCAATGCGTCATTGCTTCTCGCAGAGTCAAACTCTTTCTGCAGCGACGGGAAACGATCGACGGGAAGAATCCGATACCTGTATTCGGGAATCTGGGCCGGATCGATGACACGCGGCGCACGCAGCCCGCGGCGTCCCCTGCCCCGCTGAAATTGAGGCGGCAGAAACACTGCTGCGACCATAACCCGTTGCAACAGTTCCCTGCGATTTATATAGGATTGCTTTTTCAGGAATTGATGATATTGAGATTCGGAATCCTTTTGACTCACTGGACCATCCCCTTTCCCTCGGACATTTACGCGCTCTCAGTTTCAGAAAAGAGAACAGATCGCCACCTCTTCCAGAAACCATTTCCGCAAGAAAAATAGAAATTGAATCTTTTCGACGCTATTCGATAACAGAAATCCTTGAAATTTACTTTACCTAATACGCAAAGGAATCCCCGCGTTTCAACTTTGCATAAATTTTTTAGGGCAATGTAAAAACAGTCCGGCAATCCGCTTCCGCGCTGAACCTTAATTGTCGGAGAAAAAGCATTGGACCATCGGTATTGCAATGAATCGGGTGGAAATATTGCCTTGCCTGCCTGGAATGCTTCAAAATGAAAGCAGCCTCTTTCAATAATGAAACATCGGGAAACCTTTGCGTATTATGAAGAGTGATTCGGGGGCGGACAATGCAGCCTTCCGTAATCCTTTGACTTATGCCATGACTCCAAGAATCGCCTGTAACTTTAAATTCATGGGGTGGAAGCGAAAAAGCGGAGAATAATGAAATTCAGAAAAATCCTGTTTTGGCCGCACTTGATTTTCGGGTTGGCTGCCGGAATTGTTATTACGATCATGTCCCTTACGGGAGTCCTTTTAACGTATGAAAAACAGATGACAGCGCGGGCGGATCGAAGTTTGTACGCAATCGAAATGCCCGCGACCGCTCAGCCTCTTTCGGCCGAAACTCTTCTGCGAATGTTTCAGGAAACCAGGCCTGAAACCGTTCCTTCGAGTCTCACCTTATCGGCCGATCCAAATGCGCCGGTCGGCATTACAGTCGCTCCCAACGAAACAATCCTCGTGAATCCCTACACGGGAGCGATCCTCGGCACCGGAGCCCGGGGCATTCGCAAATTTTTCAGATCGATGACCGACCTGCACCGATGGCTGGCGCTTTCCGGAGAGAATCGCCGTACAGGACGCGCGGTAACAGGTATATGCAACCTGGCATTTTTATTCATAATAATTTCCGGTTTTTATCTCTGGTGGCCCCGTAAATGGACGCGACAGATACTTAAATCCATCCTCTGGTTTCGAAGAGAACGAAGCGCCAAGGCGCGTGATTTCAACTGGCACCATGTATTCGGTTTCTGGTGCACCATTCCTCTTATCCTGGTCGTCGCCAGCGCCGTCGTAATCTCCTATCCCTGGGCCAGCAACCTTGTTTTTCGCATGGCCGGCAGCCAACCCCCCGCCGGTTTCGGACCTCCGGGCAAATCCAAGCCGCCTCCAAAAGGCTCTGCGGCAAAAACGATAAATCCGCAGGCCGGAAGCGTTTCGCCCCCTCCATTGGAGTTATTGGGACTGGACAAACTGGTCTCGGCAATCGGGAACCGGACGAACGGATGGGACACAATCAGTTTCCGACCCCCGACATCCGCAGACAAAACGGTCACCTTTACCGTCGATTCCGGATCCGGGATTCAGCCGCAGTTCCGCTCGACAATCGTAGCAAACAGAGACAAGGGAGATATCCTCAGCGCGGAATCCTTCAAAGATATGGATTCCGGACTTCGACTGCGCATATGGTTCCGCTTCGTCCACACCGGCGAATATTATGGCTTTGCCGGTCAGACGGTTGCCGGCATTGTGTCCGCGGCAAGCGTCATTCTCGTCTGGACCGGTTTTGCGTTGTCCATCCGACGATTTAAGGCATGGGTTGTCCAAAGACCGGGACAGCCATGAATACGGTATAATAAATCCTCGTTATGTCGGCCTTGCCGCAGCATTCACCATATGAGAGACCGGAGATTCGTCTTTTCCTATTCCAATAAGGTTTTCTGCTGCTGCGACAATATTCCGTAGCGCCAACCGGGCAGGAAACGATATAGTGTTGTCTCAGGAGGTATTGCATGAAGTTCATTTTTAGTAAGGCCGTTCTGTGGACGGTATTGGCAGTATTCAGTCTCAGCATCACGCTCCCGGCAGTTCACAGCGCCGATCCCGTCCCGGTCAGTCCGGCCGAAGACACCGCCCGGGCCGTAACCCGGCTTACGGAATTAGGGGTTCCGCTGCAGAAAAGTCCCAACGGGGATGTGCGCTGGATTGAGGCCAAGCGGGGTGAATTGACGGACAAAGCCATGAGTTTCCTGCCTTTGTTGCCCAAACTGGAATGGCTCGAGATCGGAAACGGCATCCTGACCGGGGAGGGAATGAAGCACCTGGGGAAATGCACCTCGCTGAAACGGCTGTACGTGCATGACATAAACCTTGAAGGCGCTAAACTGGAATGGCTCAAAAACCTTACGAAGCTCGAAGCGCTTTCGCTTCAGCGCACAAAAATAGACGGGAAAATCCTTAAACATCTGAATGCGGTCGACACGCTCAAGGTTCTGAATTTGAGTGAAACCGGCATTCTGGACGAGGACATGGACCAGGTTGCGCGCTATAAAAATCTGGAAGTGCTCGCCCTCGCCGAAACGAAAATTACCGGCGCAGGCATCAAGAAGCTCGAAGGCATGGCCCGGCTCAATGAGCTTAATATTACTAAATGCGCCGTGTTTGACTATGACGTTAATTCTTTTTTAACCATGCCGAATCTGCGTATCGTCTACGCCGAAGGCTGCAACTTAACCGATTGGGCGATCGGAAGCGTCATTGCTAGATTTCCCACACTGGCCATTTTCCGTTAAGGGCATCTGCAACCCGCCGGATGGATTCAACCGAGGAATTTTTATGTATTCATACTTTCGATTCACTAAACAACTACTGATAATCGCAGCCTTATCCTTGTCGACGGTCCTGCCCCTCAAGGGAGAAGAACCCACATATATGCGAACCCCCGATGTGGTTTATGTCGGCACTCCCTACGATCTGGTTTCCGAAATGCTCCGTTTGGCGCAGGTGAAAAAAGACGATCTTGTAGTGGATCTCGGGTGCGGTGACGCCCGAATGCTGGTTCTGGCCGCGCAGAAATACGGCAGCCGCGGGATAGGATATGAGATCGATCCCGACATGGTCCGGGTATCCAGGGAAAACATTGAAAAAAACAATGTCGGGGACCTGGTAAAAATAATACAGGCGGATATCTTTACCGTGGATATCAGGGAAGCGGACGTTCTTCCCGCATATCTCCTGCCCGAAATGAATCTGAAGCTGCTTCCCCAGCTTGACACCCTCAAACCCGGATCCCGCCTGGTATTCCACAATTACGACATCGAGGGAATCATTCCGGACAAGACCGTGGAAGTCATTTCAAACGAAGACAACTCCAGCCATACATTATATTTGTACACGACCCCCCTGAAACGGGCGGAGTAGCTGCAGTACAATGTAATGTCTCAGGGTTAACTTGGAACTTAAAATTGGGCGACGACTTCCTTGGTGCGTCAGCACTTGTCCGGCGTCTTGTCAGGCGTAACCCGCAGGGTGAAGCCTGAAGCCTGGCCGAATCTTCGATTCGGCTCACTCCAGGAAAAAAAGGGCGTCTTTTCAGACGCCCCTTTTTTTATCCTAACGTGGATGTTACCGTCCGGGCTATTTCGCCTGGACCGCGTGATGTATGCGCAAATCCTCCGCAAGCGATTTTATTTCGGTCAAATCACGCTGCATTTCACTCCAGCCATACCATAGAGAATAGTCCGGGCTGTTATGAAAGGCACCCTGGAAAGAACGGTTCCTGTGTTCGAGGAACATTACGAACAGCTTCTGTTCAATCATGGTCGGTGAATCGTGAAATGCCAGCAGGTCCGGATACGCATAGGCGTAACTCTCAGGTTTTTCAAGAATTCCATCCTGATACAGTTTTGCGACAATACGAATGGCTTCCGCCATCACATGATCCGCTTCCCGTATCATCTCGTCACCCTTGCGCAGTTCCGATTTCACAAAATTGGAGGAATGGCACTGCTTGCAGGTAGCGATCATTTTATCCCGTTCCTTCTGCCAGTCTTCCTGGGTCAACCGGGCGACCTGCGCGCCCTTGACCACATCCAGACGGGCCGTAGGCTGCCCTGCGGGATCCAGAACTCCAAGGGCTTTCAGAATGGTGGCGCGATCGTCTTTCCATAGAATGTCCTCCGGCATCGGCAGCCGGACGGCCAGGAATCCCCAAGCAGTGCGAACTTCGTGATTTCCCTCCTGCATGTGGCAGGTCTGACAGGTCGGCGCCGCCGCCGTCTCGGGCAGAACCTTGCTCTGCTTCAACAGGGCCCGCACTCCATGCTTTGAAGAGGAATACATCTCCCATTGCGGATGATCGAAACCCATGTGGCAGGTCTGGCATGCCTGCGGCTGTTTCGCCTCAACGATAGAGAAAGTATGGCGGGTGTGGCAGGCATCGCATGAAGCGGTGCCGAAACCGGGATTGTTCTTTTTAAGAATCTTTATTTCCGCCTCATCCTTAAACCCGATCTTGTGACAGCCGCCGCAGCCCTTCATACCTTCGGTCAGTGCCGCGGGTTGCCAGTGCATAGTGGGCATCGCTTTCATTGCGGCCCAGGCAAGCGCATGCTTTCCGGCTTTATACTGTTCCACCTGGGTACCGTGACAGGCGGCACAGGTATCCGGGGTCGGAATCTTAACGTCCGCCACATTGCTCGGCGAGTTATGGTCGCTGCCGTGGCATACGGCGCAATCCATCCCTGCCTGCCCATGTTTGCTGATTTCCCAATCGGTAACAATATTGGGCGTAAGACTCTTGTGGCAATCCACACAGGCCGCTGCCGCAAATCCCGCAATCGGGCTTGTTCCCACAGCCAATGCGATGGTGGCCAGCATCAAGAGCATTTTCGGTTTTCCCATCAAACGGACCTCCTTCATTCACTAACGCAGTTTCCTGCTTAGGCCTGAATTATGCCCCTATAATACTATCTCTTCCGCAATGTTTCCTAATTTAATTTATGAATCCCCTGCATAATTTCTGAATGAAACAGAGCCGTTTCTTGACTTTCATCAAGAACATGAAAGCGGAATACCGATAAAATATACCGGAATTTTTACCGGAGATTAAAACCTGCCGTAAGGAATTTTCTTAAAATATTTCTTCTGTCCCTGCAGCCGCCCCTTTTCCGAACAGCGGATTCTTCCGTTCCACCAGGCGCAGTTCATGGGGTAGACGTCCGGATCGAAAATCACGGCATACAAATGCCAGAACAGAATGGCCAGGCAGGCCAGTGTCGCTTCGTAGTAATGGATGGTCGTCGCCAGTTCCGGAACCCATAAAGGAAAGTGCCTCAGAATGAAATTGTGGAATGCCAGAACGGATCCCGTAATAACCATGACGACACCGCCCCAGAGAAGGAACCAGTATTCGGCCTTCTCGGAATACCGGTAAAAGGCCTTGTGTATGGGCGGGGATTTCCGGATACCCGTGTTATAGGCAATGACCGCCGTCATGTCCTTGAAATCATCCCAGCGGGGACGCATTTCCCTGAGAATGTATCTTCCGCGTTCGGTCAGTAAAAGATAGGATATATGATATACCGAGAGAAGGGTGAAAACCAGGGCCGCCCACCGATGCAGCGATCGACGCAGGCCCTCGTCGAACGGGACAAGCAATCTGGCCCATAAAGCATCCGAATACCTGAGTGCAAAACCGGTCAAAGCCATTATTACGAACACCACAGCGAGAATTCCGTGCTGCCATCGTTCATTGGCCGTGAATCGGATAACGTCCGGATACAGGGTCGTTCGAACGCCCGTCCAGGCTTTATGCAGCCAGTCCAATCCGTTGTGGAAAAACATGAAACCGACTGAAAAAACGATAAATATCCAGTAAAGCCATTCAGCGAAAGAAACCGACCAGTGCCTGTTCTCCGGGGATACGTGAACATACCCGGAAGCCAGAGCCTCCCCCGCACCTGGATGGCAGTTGCCGCACGTTTTCGCCAGATTCGATTTATGGATGGACGAATCGGGATCGTCCGACGGCAGGATATCGTGGTACCCGTGACAGGACGCACAGTTGGCCACACCCAGGTCCCCGCGGCGCGCCGCCAGTCCATGATAGGAGTTGCTGTAGGTCTTCAGTCGATCCCCGGGAAGGTCGAACTTGCGGATTATCAGCTCCGATTCGTGACAGCTGGCGCAGATCCGGGTAACGGCCCCGGTTGAAGCAGCGGTTGCGGATTCCCCGGGTGAATGGACGACATGACTTCCGTGGCAATCGGTGCAAACGGGGGATTCCCATATGCCTTCCATCGCCGCACGCCCGTGAACGCTTTTCTTGTATATCTCCGTAACTTCCCCATGGCAGCGGCTGCACGTATCGGGAATATTCATTCTGAAGATACGGCTCTTTGAATCCAGAGAATTAAGAAGATCGTGCGTGCCATGGCAGTCCGTACAGACGGCGGACTCCATCCCGCCTTCGAGAAACACCCGTCCATGAACCGTTTGGCGATAGGAGTTTACGGGATCCTTCACCGACAGCCGGAACGAGGCCATACGTTCGGAATCCGTATGGCAACGGGCGCACGTATCCAGGATATTGCCGCGATTCACGGGCGATTCGGGATTGTCGGAACCGACAACGGAATGGGCGTTGCCGTGGCAGTCCGAGCAGGCTGCAGCATCGGTGCGGTCCTGTTTCGCGGCCAGACCGTGCATGGAATTCAGATAGGTTTTCGTCTGGTCGGAGTGACACAGGCTGCAGGAAACGGAGGCAAGATCTTTGGCATGCGGCACGGAATCGACATCCCGGTGGCAGGATGTACAGCGGATTCGTCCATGAACGGAATTCCCCACCATTTCCTTTTCGACAAAGGCAACACGGCTACCCTCCCTGCCGTGACACATAAAACAGGTATCGTCGGAAACGGATGCGGCACAGATGTATCCGGGGCAGACCGCGGAAATAATAAGAAACAAAATTTCAACGGAAAAAGACCTTACGAATCCGTGGTGCATTAAGAAGGATGTGGGCCGATGCAATTTAGCTCATCTTTCCGATCTGTAGGATGTATTCCCGTTCCATTGGAACATACCATCCGCTTTGTTTCATAGCATTATTAAGGAATTCCAACTTCCCGGACTCAATCCATCGACAAGAGTCGTATATAGCGAATTACGTTTGCCATGGGGATACATTCCCGAAAAAACAAATGATTTGCACATACATGACAAATCTTACCGCTATATTTTTCCAATTATTAGATGCGGTTCTGGGAGACGAGGCGGGCGAAATGCGCGAAGGACCGGTCGTATGTTCGCTCCGCATCGTCGGGAAAGCAGCAGGCGGGAAGTTCCCGGTTCTTTAAATGATATTGCAGGCATTCGCAGCAGGCGCCCTTTCTTGAGCACGGTTCATACGTGCAGTTGCAATTCGTTTTGTTCTGATCCAGCTTACAATCCATGAAACGCTCCTAAATTAATGAATGCAAGCCCGCTGCCAAGCCGGCGGGGTGAAATGCAATTAATTAACTGCCGATTCAATGTACCGAATTATCGTAGCAGGTGCGCGCAATAATTCCCAAGCCGGAAATTGGTACGATTGGGACATCAACCCTATTGCAGGAAAGTAAATATCCTCCGGTGCTAGCCGAAGGCTTTATACAATGAGGCGCTCAAAGCGGCTTGAAAAAATGGTCGGGGTTGGTATCGGTATCGGTATCGATTCCACTGGATATATTGGCCTTCCTGTTTCGACCGCGATTCCGCTACCGACTCCGACCCCGATTTCTGGAACTGTCCAGTTTTTCCTGCCACCCCGGCAGAGCAGAGGGATCTCCCTGAAGATTAGTGCCAATGGTGCCTGACACCTTTTGCAGATTACAATTTTAATTATGAAATCGTTCCCGTAAAGTTACACTTATGAACACAAAATTCTACGACATCGCCATCGTCGGCGGGGGCATTGTAGGCCTGGCCACAGCGCTGGCCCTGAAAGCTCGCTTTCCCCGCTACTCCCTCACGGTCCTCGAGAAGGAATCCGAAGTCGCGCATCACCAGACGGGCCACAACAGCGGGGTGATTCATGCCGGCATCTATTACAAGCCCGGCTCTTACAAAGCGAAGCTCTGCATTGAAGGCGCCCGCCTGATGCTGGAATTCTGCCGCGAAAACAGCGTTCCCTATGACCGTTGCGGAAAGCTGATTGTAGCGACCACGGCGGAGGAACTCCCCCGTCTCCATAATCTGTACGAGCGCGGCAGGGCCAACGGGATCGCGGGTCTCGAATTAATCGATCCCGAACGGGCCCGGGAAATCGAACCTCACACCAATGCCGTCCAGGCGATCTACTCCCCCGATACCGCCATCACGGATTTTGGGCAGGTTGCCGCGGCAATGGCAAGGAACATACGTAACACGGGAGGCGAAATCCTTCTATCTTCCCGGGTTCTGGGCATCCGCGGGACAGGCGGCGACTATCATCTCGAAACCGCCGGGGCGGACATTCGATGCCGCCGCCTGATCAATTGCGCCGGCCTCCACGCCGACAGGGTCGCCCGAATGATGGGACTGCATCCGGAAATACTCCTGCTTCCCTTTCGTGGAGAGTATTACACGCTGGGACCGGAGTGCCGCCTGGTCCGAAATCTGATCTATCCCGTTGCAGATCCTCAATTTCCCTTTCTCGGCGTCCATTTCACCAAAAAAATCGATGGAGGCTACGAAGCCGGTCCGAACGCGGTTCTGGCTTTTGCCCGGGAAGGATACAGATTTGGGAATGTCTGCTGGAAAGATCTGGCAGCCATGTTCACGCATCCCGGGTTCTGGGCCATGGCATGGCGCTACTGGCATATCCAGGCTTACGAACTCTACCGATCCCTAAGCCGTCGGGCATTTCTGAATGCGCTACAAAAACTGGTGCCGGAGCTGCAGGACAGGGATTTGGCCAGGGGCGGATCCGGGGTCCGGGCCCAGGTCGTTACCCGGGAGGGTTTGCTTGCGGACGATTTCATAATCGTCGAATCCCATAACGCCATCAACGTCCTGAACGCGCCTTCCCCCGCCGCGACCGCTTCCATTGCAATCGGCAATTATATTGCCGATCTTGCGGCCAAGCACTTCGAATAAAATTGTTTATGTAGGGGCGAACCTTGTGTTCGCCCTTTTATCTCCAGGCAGGATTTTAGGGAGAATCGAAAGAGGGCGAACACAAGGTTCGCCCCTACAATCTAGTGACACACACTGCACGGCTGCAGATTCTGCGCGTGATGGCAGCTCGAATAGCACCAGTCTATCTTTTCCGGTTTTATGATCTTTTCGTCGGGTTCAGGCGGAATTTTGTGGGGTACATGGCATTCAACACATTCGGGTATGTCCGTCTTTTCGGCGTGGGGAACGTACCGGTGCGGCGTTCCGATCTCTCCGCTCGGCGCCTTAAATTCGGCTGTCGCGGCTGCGATTGCGTCAAACGATCCGTGGCACGCCAAACATAGTGATTTCTCGACCTTTTCGGCCGGAGTATCGTCCGGCGGGATTGCACTTGCCAATGTAAACGCGCCCAACAGAAGAGCGGCAACAATCGGGATAAACAGTTTCTTTGCCATACCCTACCTCAAAATCTCAAAATACAGCCGATGCTCTCATCACGGCATCCCTGTACTGAATAAAATAATAACCGCCGTTCACACAACAACAGCCGCTGCATCGCACTCTAAAAACAGCGGATACGCGGCTGTTCTTTCGAATCTGAAATTAAGCGTCCCGGGACTCGTACTCCAGACCCGCCAATTGCCTGTAAAACTGCTGGCGCGCAATAACGTCGCCCTGCGCCAGTTTCAAAAGATGTTTGGCTTCCTCGGGCTTGCTCAGGGTCAGCGTCTTGTACCGGGTTTCGGAATAGATATAGTCCTTCACCGGAATAGACGGCTTCCCGGAATCCAGCGTAAGAGGATTCTTGCCCGAATCGGCAAGGCGCGGATCGTATCGATACAGGAGCCAGTGCCCGCTGTCGACAGCCAACTTCTGCTGCTGCATGCTCTTTCTCATGTCGACGCCATGGGCGATGCACGTGCTGTATGCGATGATGATCGAAGGCCCGTTATAAGACTCCGCCTCCAGGAATGCCTTGATCGTATGCGCGTCATTCGCTCCCAGGGCTACGCTGGCAACGTAAACGTTCCCGTAGTTGATTGCGTGAAGCCCGAGGTCTTTCTTGGACAGGGGCTTCCCCGCGGCGGCAAACTTTGCGACCGCGGCCCGCGGCGTGGACTTGGACATCTGGCCGCCGGTATTGGAGTAAACCTCGGTATCCAGAACCAGGACATTGACGTTCCTCCCTGAGGCCAGGACATGATCCAGGCCGCCATAGCCGATGTCATAAGCCCATCCGTCTCCCCCAATGATCCAGACGCTCTTGGGCACAAGATAATCGGCGAGGCTGTGCAGATTCTTTGCATCCTGGGATCCGCTTCCGTTCAAACGGTCTCTGAGCGCTTTCACCCTTTCCCTCTGATCGTAAATTCCGGACTCGTCGGACGTGTCTGCGTTCAGGAGTTCCTTAACCAGATCGTCGCCGATTTCGGGAGCCATTTTCTTTACGAGATCCCGCGCTACCTGGGTGTGCTTGTCGATGGTCAAACGGAATCCCAAACCGAATTCGGCATTATCCTCAAACAGGGAGTTGCTCCAGGAAGGTCCCCGGCCCTCCTTGTTGAAAGCGTAGGGCGTCGTCGGCAGATTCCCGCCGTATATGGAAGAACACCCGGTTGCATTTGCGGCAACCGTCCGGTCTCCGAACAGCTGCGTCAACAGTTTGATATACGGCGTTTCCCCGCATCCCGAGCAGGCCCCGGAGTATTCGAACAGCGGCTGCAGCAACTGGTTGGTCTTGACGCTGGTCCTGCGCACCAGGCGGCGGTCATATTCCGGCAGATCGAGGAAGAATTCATAATTCTTCCGCTCCCGCTCCCGGATAGGCGGCTGCGGCACCATGTTGATCGCTTTGAGCTTGGATTGCCTTTTATTCCTGGCCGGGCAATTCTCGACGCATACGCCGCATCCGGTGCAGTCTTCCGGGGCGACCTGAATGGTGTAATTCATGTTCGGCGCGAAATCTTTGCCCTTGGCCTTCATCCACTTGAAGCTCGGCGGCGCTTTCTTAACAAGCTTTTCGTCATACGCCTTGATGCGAATGGCGGCATGCGGGCAGGAGATGGAGCATTTGCCGCACTGGATGCATGTATCGGGATCCCAGGAAGGAATCTCCAGCGCAATGCTGCGTTTCTCCCACTGGGATGTTCCCGTCGGGAAAGTCCCGTCTACGGGGAAGGCGCTGACCGGAAGCAGGTCCCCTTCGCTGGCCAGGATACGCGCGGTGAAATTCTTGACGAATTCGGGCGCTTTGGAGGAAACCACCGGAGGCATTTTGATTTTGCTGTCCGCTTTCCCGGGCACTTTCACCTCGAAAAGGTTGGCCAGGGTCTGCTCCACAGCTTCGTAGTTCTTCTTGACGATCTCCTCTCCCTTCGCGCCGTATGTCTTCTTGATGGCATCTTTAATCGACGCGATGGCTTCATCCCTGGGCAGGATGCCGGAAATGGCGAAGAAGCAGGTCTGCATGATCGTGTTAACCCGTGCACCCATACCGGTCATCTTGGCCACTTTATACCCGTCGATTACATAGAAACGGATCTTCTTCCGGATGATCTGCTCCTGAACGTTGACCGGGATCTTGTCCCAGACTTCTTCGGGTCCGTACGGGCTGTTTAAAAGGAACGTGGCGCCTTCAACCGCGTCCTTCAGCATGTCGTACTTTTCAAGGAACACGAACTGGTGGCATGCGACGAAGTTGGCCCGGTCAATCAGGTAAATGGATTGTATCGGTTTTTCCCCGAAACGCAGGTGCGACACCGTTACCGCGCCTGACTTGCGGGAATCGTAGTTAAAGTATCCCTGGGCGTAATTTGGTGTGTCCTCCCCGATAATTTTAATGGAGTTTTTGTTCGCACCTACGGTCCCATCCGCACCCAAACCGTAGAAAAGGCAGCGGGATATATCGCTGTCGAGCGAGAAATCGGGATCGTACTCAATCGAGCTGTTCGTAACGTCATCCGTAATTCCCACGGTGAAATAATTCTTGGGCGTTTCCTTTTTCATCTCCTCGTAAATTCCGTTGATCATGGGAGGCGTAAATTCCTTGGAGGAAAGCCCGTAGCGGCCGCCGATAATCTTTGGAAATCCCTTGAAAGGCAGAGTTCCGGAGGAGAAGGATTCTCCGACAGCGGTCATGACATCCTTGTACAGAGGTTCACCGGAAGCCCCCGGTTCCTTGGTCCGATCGAGAACCGCAATGGTCCGGGTGGTAGTCGGAAGAGCCTGAATGAGATCCTTTCCCGAGAAAGGACGGAAGAGGCGGACCTTCAAAAGCCCGACTTTTTCTCCGCGCGCCATAAGGTGCTCGGTCGTTTCCTGAGTCGTTTCCGCGCCGGAACCCATAATAAGGATGACACGCTCGGCATCCGGGGCCCCTACATAATCGAAGAGGTGATACTGCCTTCCCACGATGGAGGCGAATTTATCCATGGCTTTCTGGACAATTCCCGGCGTTGCCAGGTAATAGGGATTGCAGGCTTCCCGGGCCTGGAAAAAGACATCCGGGTTCTGGGCCGTGCCTCGAAGGATAGGGTTGTCCGGGGACAGCCGCCGCATCCGATGCGCGCGGACCAGATCGTCGTCAATCATTTTCCGCATGTCATCGAGAGTCAGCTGCTCGATCTTCATGACTTCGTGCGAACTTCGGAATCCGTCGAAGAAGTGGACAAACGGCACGCGTGATTCGAGGGAGGCTGCCTGGGCGATCAGGGCAAAGTCCATGATTTCCTGAATCGAGTTCGAGGCCAGAAGCCCCCAGCCGGTTGAGCGGACCGCCATGATATCGCTGTGGTCGCCGAAAATGGACAGGGCATGCGTGGCAACGGTTCTGGCGGAGACATGAAATACCGCCGAGGTCAGTTCCCCTGCAATTTTGAACATGTTGGGAACCATCAGCAGTAGCCCCTGCGACGCGGTGAAGGTCGTCGTCAGCGCTCCCGTCTGCAGGGCGCCGTGCACGGTGCCGGCGGCGCCGCCCTCGCTCTGCATTTCCGTCACCGACGGAACCATTCCCCAGATATTCTCAACATTGTCCGCGGCCCAGGCATCCGCCCACTCTCCCATCGGGGAGGAAGGAGTGATCGGATAGATCGCAATGACCTCGTTCACGTTGTAAGCTACGTAGGCAGCCGCTTCGTTACCATCGATGGTAACCATTTTTCTTGTCATTTTTCGCACCATAAAGAGGAAAAGTAGGAAGTTTCCAGCCCGGAAGGTTATTCAATTAACGGCCGTTCATCTTCATTTCTACTTAACTGTTCGCAATATCATATTATAGCTACTAACAATACCCGGCACGGCCATCAAATGTACAGGACCGGGTCGGGCCCGCGAGAAATACAGGCTATGTCGTTTATTCCCAACAATCTCCACTAAAAATCCAAATGCGCGCACACCCTCTGATCGTATTTTCCCGCATTTATTCTAGTGCAATTGCCGATATATGACTAGAGCCTATTTAAATTCTTACCCCTGCAATTGCCTGCATGAAAAATCCCTTCAATATTCATGCACCGGAATGCCTGAAACGATCAGGATCCCGAATTTTCCAAACATAGCTATGGTTTTTACAGCCGTAGCTGTGGTTTTTACAGCCGTAGCTGCGGGTTTTGCAGCCGGGTTCCGCTCACAATACGCCGGCCGGCTTCGAGCGCCGCTACGTTGGCTTTCAACAGGTTAGGCCGCATTCCATTGTCCGTAAAGGCGGCCAGAATGGCCTCCTGCGCCACCGCCCGGGTGATCTCCAGATATGCCCCCAGCATGATCATATTGGCCGCCTTGACATTCCCGAGATCCCTGGCGGCTTCATAGGCCGGGACACGGACAATCTGAATATCGGGCAAATCCGGTATATCGGTTACCATCGAAGAATTTGCCAGCAGCAGACCGCCCGGCAGAACCTGATCGGCAAACTTTTCCAGGGAAGGCTGGTTGAAAACCATAAGGCTCGACGGACGGTTGATAAGCGGCGAGGCGATGGGACTCTTCGATATCCGGACATGGCAGTTTGCGGTGCCTCCCCGCATTTCGGGGCCGTAGGACGGGATCCAGGAGACCTGCAGGCCCTCGCGCAAGGCCGCTTCCGCCAGCGCCAGTCCCGAAAACAAAACGCCCTGCCCGCCGAAACCGGCCAGTTTCATTGAGACTTCGCCCAGTTCCCCGCCTGCGATGGCGCCCCGGACAGCGGATTCCTGAATTTTCGGCCCCGCCGGAATCTTCCTTTCCGGTGATGTTCCGTGTCGTAAGCAAAGCGGGGTGGCGCCGTGTTTGTCCTCATCCCGGAAAACCTGCAGCGGGAAAATCGGGACCATGTTTTTTTCCACCCATTGGATCGCATCCTTCGGCGATACTTTCCAGTTGCTGGGGCAGGCTGAAAGAACTTCGATAAAAGAGAACCCGCGTCCTTCCATCTGATTCTTCAGGGCTTTTCGAACGGCTTTTCTGGCCCGCATATGGTGCTTGGCATCGGTCAATGCAACGCGCTCGATATACGCGGGACCGTCAAGGGTGGACAGGAGTTCGCACATGCGTATAGGCGGGCCTTCGACCTGGGCCGTCCGTCCCCGCGGAGACGTCGTTGTCTTCTGCCCGAGAGGCGTTGTCGGCGCCATCTGTCCGCCGGTCATGCCGTAAATGCCGTTGTTGACGAAGAAAACCGTAATCGGCTCTCCCCGGTTGGCGGCGTGCAGGATTTCATTGCCGCCGATCGCGGCCAGGTCCCCGTCTCCCTGGTAGCAGAATACAATCGCTTCCGGCCGGGCCCGCTTCACGCCCGTCGCCACGGCGGGAGCGCGTCCGTGGGAGGAGGAAATATTGCCGACATCCATGTAGTAATACATGAAGATGGAGCATCCGACGCATCCTACCAGAATGGCCCTGTCCTGAATGCCGAAATCGTCGATGGCTTCCGCCACCAATTTATGCAGAACCCCGTGGCCGCAACCCGGGCAATAGTGCGTAATCTCCGTGTCGCCGCTTTTTCTTTCGAACCTGTCGTAAAAGGTCGCCGGCTTGCTATGCTTTATTTCCCACACACTCTCTCTCCATCGTTTTCAGGACCGTAACAATTTCTTCCGAAGTCGGCATCATGCCGCCGGTGCGCCTGAGAAGCTCCACCGGAGTAATTCCGTTTACCGCCAGGCGGACGTCTTCGACCATTTTCCCGCTGCTGAGTTCAAACACCAGGATGGAATAGGCTTTGCCGGCCAGCTGCCGGATTCGTTTGGAAGGGAACGGGAAGAGGCTGATCGGGCGGAGCAGTCCGATCCGCATGCCTTCGGCTCGCGCCATCTCCACGGCTTCGCGCGCTATGCGGCTGCAGATGCCGTAGGCTATTATTATGATATCGAAGTCTTCCGTTTGAAACTCCTCCCACTTCACCTCTTTCTCTTCCATTTCCCGATACTTGTCTTCCAGCTTTGTAATGAGCGCTTCCTGAACATGATGCTCAAGGAAAATGGACGTAATGAGGTTTTTGCGGGTGGCGGCATCGCCCCTGATCGCCCAGGGTTTGTCGGGTTCTTCCGGTGCCGTCTGCGGAATCTCTACAGGCTCCATCATCTGCCCCAGGGCGCCGTCTGCCATGACGACAACGGGGTTGCGATACCGGTCCGCCACATCGAAGGCATGCATTGTCAGGTCGCACATTTCCTGGACGCTGTTGGGCGCAAACACGGGCGTGCGGTAATTGCCGTGTCCGCCCCCCTTGACCGCCTGGAAATAATCGCCCTGCTCCACACCGAGATTGCCGAGCCCCGGTCCGGCGCGCATGATATTTACAATCAAACCGGGCAGTTCGGCCCCCGCCATGTAGGAAATGCCTTCCTGCATCAGGCTGATTCCCGGGCCTGACGATGCCGTCATGGCGCGCACACCGGCCGAAGCCGCGCCGAACAGCATCTGGATAGAACCGATTTCGCTCTCCGCCGGGATAAAGACGCCTCCGGATTCCGGAAACAGCATCGACGCTGATTCGGCAATTTCACTGGCAGGCGTAATGGGGTAGCCAAAATAGGCCTTGCAGCCGGCGGCAATCGCTCCCCTCACAACAGCGTGGTTTCCTTTGAGTAACTGGCGCATCAACCGCCTCCAAAATCTTTACCAAGGGGCCGTCGCTCCTTGAAATCCCCGCCTGCTTTTGTGATTAATTGAGTTCGCTCCGTCCTTCTACGCGCGGGGATTCGAAGAAGCCAGGAGTCAGCCCTGCCTCCGGCAACGCCGGATTGAATATTCTGTAACTCCGGGTGTGTTTTCGGGGTCGGTATCGGAGTCGGTATCGGAATCGGTTTTAAAAGCTCGATCCCGATTCCGACACCGACGCCGATGGATTCCCGGCCCTGCTTTTCGCTTCGAAAAAAGTCACAGGTCAAAAGTCAGCAGAAGAATCCAGAATCCTTGGAATTTCTCACTTGTCGGAATATAGCGTACCACTCCTTATTGGCCTAAGCAGCCGGCTTCTTTTTGGCTTTATTTATCAGGACCGTGATCGCACCGGGCTCCGGACAGACGTAAAAACAGATTCCGCATCCCGTACAACCGGAACCTTGATAGACTGCCGCGTAATATCCCTGGCGGTTTAACGAACCGCCCTGGGCCAATACCTTGGCAGGACAGGCTTCGATGCACAATCCGCATCCCTTGCAATGGTGCTCGGAAATCTTAACATCGCCTCGATCGGAGTCTCCCACATTCTCCTCCAAACGTTTCCAGATACTTCGCCAAAACAAAAAATAACCTTTTACTTTAATCTGTTTGGGCCGTGAAGCGCAACCCCTGTCTGAAATATCGATTCATGAAAAAAACAGGGAAAAGTAGAAGGTGAATTAATAATTGAAGGTAGGGGCGAACCTTGTGTTCGCCCTTTTCGCTTTGATTGAAGATTAAAAATTGAAGATTGAAGATTGTGGCTGATTTGGAGGCGGTGCTCTGATTGTTTTTATTGTTCCGTGATATTGATCGCGGCGAAACTCGGATTCGCCCTTGGAACAAACAGAAGTTTAAAGAACGTTCGAACGTCGGACGTTTAACGTTTAAACGTTCTCCCGGCTTCCGGCATGAAGTTCGAAAGATTACCTAATCCAGATCGATATCGCGGGTCGGCTTTTCAACGGGCTCGCCCTTGCTTTTTTCCAGGGCCGCCTTGAATTTGCGATCCAATAATTCCGACTGGTTCTTGATGTCCGCGGAACTCTGATTGAATATGGCCTCGCGCCGCTCCGCCTGCTCTTTCAGCAAAGCCGCCGCGTGATCCAGATCCAGTCCGCTGCGCTCCTCGGGAGGCGGATCATAGCTCAACACCTTTTGAAGTTCGGGATCCACATACAGGCGCGCGCCGCAGCACGGGCACTCAACCGAGATTTCATTGACCATTTTTGGTGCCATTATCCCTCCTCGCGATAGCGTTCATTAATTATCGATGCTACGTGCAAGCCCGGCGGCTGTCAATAGGCAGGGGGCAGTAGGCAGTAAGCAGTGGGCAGTAAGCAGTAGGGGCGAGCCTTCCGCCGCCCTGTGAACAATACAGTCGGGGGTTCGACTTCGCTCACCGCAAGCGGCCCGCGGAAGGGATCCTGTTTCGTTCCTTTTATTCTCTGCCTGCGTAAAGCCCTTAATTCTAAAGGCTTAGTAACAAAACTATTTTAATGATGTCATTCTTTTCTGTCGAAAAGATACTTGAATTAATTCCAATCTGAACCGGAGGAGGGAACAACTCACATCAAATCGCTTATAAATGTTCAATAGCGCATTACATTGCATGAGCGACACTCAATCGCCGGTAATTGAGGATATTAATGATGGCAAACATGGAAAAACTTAAAACTTTCTTTATTAATAATTTTGAGCGAATTCTTGTCCTGTCTATTGTCGGATTGATCATCCTGATCACCTATTCCATTGAGTTCAAGCTGGTGTTTCTAAATATTTTCTATCTTCCGATCATAATCGCCGGCTATTTCCTGGGCAAAAGAATGGCGGTTATAACGGCCCTTTTCTCCATAGCGATCGTCGTCTTATTTATAATTCTTAAATCCGATTCCTTTTTAATTGCAGAAATCGGAAAGTTCTATCTCGGTATTTATATCCTCACATGGGGTGCCTTTTTAATCCTCACCAGCGCGGCTATCGGTTTTCTGTACGATGAAAACAAGAAGCGCATTAAAGATCTGCAGGATGCATACATCGGCGTACTGGAAATCATGTCGAAGTACCTGGAATCCGCGGACCGATATACGCAGGGACATTCGGTCCGGGTTGCGAAAATGTCCCAGGAGATCGCCATAGCCATGGACCTGCCAAGACCCTTTGTTGAAACCGTAAAAGCGGGCGCGCTTCTTCACGACATCGGAAAAACCGAAGTCAGCATGAATATCGTGAACAAAGCCGCGAACCTGAGTTCCAACGAAAAGAATCTTATGTCCTCCCACACCACAAAGGGTGCAGAACTCTTGAGCCTTGTGGGAGGAGTACTGAAAGACGCCGTTCCAATCGTACTGGCCCATCACCAGTATTATTTCGATCCCAATAAACATACATCCGGGGAAGAAGGCCATGTTCCTCTGGGCGCAGCGATTATAGCTGTCGCAGACGCCTATGACGCCATGATCACCGACAGGCCGTACCGCAAGGGAAGGCAGCCGTGGGAAGCCTATGAAGAAATCGAGAGAGAATCAGGGCGACAATTTCATCCGGAAGTTGTGAAAGCATTCAAACAGGTACTGCGGAACAACGAAGAATACCGATTGGAAAAAAACCCCCTGGAAATCATCGCCGCCAACTAAACCGCTCCCACCATCAATTCAAATTACTGTAGGGGCGAACCTTCCGCCTTCGCCCTACGGGCTTCGGCGGACAAGTTGGTGTTCGCTCTTTTCCCTTCTCCAGACAGCCTTGCATATCAGCGCAAGGGCGAACACAAGGTTCGCCCCTACAGCAAATTTGGAATATCCCGGGTATTCGTAAAATATTCCCGTAAAACACCGGGATGAATATCCAACCTAAAAAATACGGGCCAGGAATTCCAGGAGAAGCCGGTTGAACTCCTCGGGCTTTTCCAGCATCAGGAAGTGACCGGTGCCTGCCATTTCGTAATAATCCAGCCTTGGGAATCGTCTTTTCACATTCTCATTTTTCAAGGTAGTGGAACCATCCGCGTACAGTCCGAGCACCGGTTGCGTGAAAACGTCATCTTTCCAGATCTCCGGATTGAACATCGCCTTCATTGCGCCTGTCGCCGTCCCTTCAGGAGCTCCCAGCATCATTTCCAGAATGTGTTTCTGCATTTCCGGGGTTGTCGCCGAAGAGAACATGCCCCGGATCATGACCTCCCGCGCCTTCAATCCGTCCGGCCCGGCAAACTGCTCAAAAAAAGATGCATCGATATTCAGATTTGCAGGCAGTGCAACCATGCCATCCACAAAAACCAGCCCGGCGACATGCCGCGGATACAACCGCGCGTACTGCATGACCACGGGGGTGCCCATACTGTGACCGGCCAGCACCACACGATTGACGTTTACTTCCTGCCGGACCGCTTCAATAGCGCGGGCGAACAGGTCGAGTGAGAGGTCACCCTCGGCAGGCGATCCGCTTTTGCCGTGCCCCGGCAGGTCCAGGGTGACGACCCTGTAATCCTTTGAGAGCGCAGGCACCTGCGATTTCCACGTCGTTTCGTCGCAGGTCCAGCCATGCACCAGGATGACGGTTTCAGGCCCGGCACCCCGAACGGATGAGTGAATCTCAATGCCGTCGACGGTCGCGGCCGAAAGAGTCGCCGCAAACAACAGCACGGTTAGAATTTGCATGCAAATATTCCATCCGACTTTCATCAAAATCCTCCAATTATGTCATCGACAGATCCTGAGCGCCCGTACGGCATACCATTCCCTACAGCACCAATTCCGAAATCGAGAGCCGCAGGAGCGGAGACTATAGATTGAAACACAGTCATAGGCGTGGGTTATAGATTAAATAATCTCCTGAGTCCGGCTTCCCAATGCATGCATTGCACCGAACCGATGGTTTTCGAAATTTTTTCAAGCGAGAAGCAGTAACTGTCGCTGCCGGGAATATCCCGGGCTATTTTTGCCAGCGGCGCCACATGCTCCGGTCTTATTGACCGGCTCGATTTTATTTCGATAAGGGCCAGTTTTTCTCCGGGACGTTCAATAATCAGATCGATCTCAACTCCATCCTTGGTTCTCAGATAGGAACATTCATAATCGGCATTGAGATAACCGTTCAGCTTCATAATCTCGTTTATCACGAAATGCTCAAACGCAACCCCAAAAGCATAGGTTGAGGGCACAAGCGGAACATTCAACAAACGTGCCAGGGAGCGCTGCACGCCTGTATCAAAAAGAAAGAACTTCGGCGATCCCGACTGGCGCTTGCGGACGGACCGATGAAACGGCTCCAGTTTGAATCCAATCAAGGTATCCTCAAGGATCTCGAAATAAGATTGGACCGTATTTGTGCTGGTTCCAACATCACGTGCGATTTTTGAATAGTTTAAGACGGTGCCCGACGCCTGAGCGGCAACCGGTAAAAATCGGCGGAACGGATCCAGCTTGCGAATAAGCTGCTCGGAAATGATTTCCTGCTGCAGGTATGTATGGCTGTATGTCCTTAAATAGGCGGCTTTGTCTTCTTTAGTCGCGAGTGAGAAAATCCGCGGCAACGTGCCCCATTCCAGCGCTTCCTGAAGATTAAAGGATCCGCCTATCTCAAATATCGACAGCGGGAACAGGTTATACACAAAAGCCCGGCCGGCCAGAAGATCAGCTCCGCCGCGCTTTAGTTTGCGGGCGCTCGATCCGGACAGTGCAAAAAGCAGCGAGGTGGATTCAATCTGTTGGTGCACAAGGTCCAACAATTTCGGCACCTTCTGGACCTCGTCAATCACCACCCATTTGCAGGTCTCCGGCAGTGCGGCAATTCGATCCACCAGAGTTTGAGGACTCAGAGAAAACGTTTCCGTTTCATCGGGGTCCAGGAGGTCT
Organism: Acidobacteriota bacterium; assembly: GCA_016934295.1. GTDB lineage: Bacteria > Acidobacteriota > UBA6911 > UBA6911 > UBA6911 > UBA6911. Next base: position 3,717 of record JAFGTD010000014.1, on the reverse strand, counting down.
ATATACAGGCTGTTATCCGGATTAAACCATTGTTTCAGTAAAAAGGTCTTTCCGGTTCCACGAGCGCCGAACAGGAAAAAACTATTGGAATGGGATGTTCTTATTAATCTGTCAAACATACTTAATATATGTACGCCATATTTTAAGTATATTCAACATAAATTATATTGGCCCTGATTATGCGCGGATTTTCATCCGGCGTCTCGCCGTGAAACAAAAATACACAGCCGGATATTTCCTGCGCGCCTTTGCGAGCATTATTCTGCTCCAAATATTAATCCGGTCGTTATCAATCCCTGAAATGTAGCTTTAAGTAATACCAGCAAGTTTATGAAACGCTCTATATGAAAGTAAAACAGGAGTTCCCCGGTCGGGTTTTTCCTGTTATTAATTAAGGATGAAGCCGCCGATCCTTTTGACGGGCGCAACCGGGTATATCGGCGGGCGCCTGCTCAAGCTGCTCGAAGCCGAAAAACACAGCATCCGCTGCCTCACCCGGCGCAGGAAATCCCTGCAGGGCCGGGTCGCTTCCAATACCGAAGTGATGGAAGGCGACGTGCTGGAATTCGAGGTAACGGAGGAAGACGGGGGCTCCCGCATCCGCCAGACGGCTATATTCGATCCGGTCGGATTGTGGGGCCTGGTCTACTGGTATACGGTGTACCCCACGCACGAACTCGTCTTTGCCGGGATGCTGCGCGGCATCGCCCGCGCAGCGGAAAAATCCGGTCCAGATAAAAAGCCCCAATAAAAATCATGGATAAATTCCTGCACAACATTTAGCATCATAGTTGGACCGGCCGGAAGGCCGTTTAATAGGATTCGGTTTTAAATCTTCAATCTGCAATCTTCAATCTTTAATTTGATAGGACACCCATGAGTTTGAACGAACCGCCGGCATCGAAAGAAAGCAATCTTGAAGAACTGAAGGCGAAACTGGACGCGTTCATCGCGCAGAATTCCATCACCCAGTTTGAGGGCGAAGACATCGTTGAACTGATTGAAGAGGGTGAGGGCATAGACTGGATCGTCGACCAGATCAAGAACAACAGCCCCGATATGAATGCCGATGAAATCACGCCGCTGCTGAACGCAATCAAAGCCCTGGTCGGGCCGGCGGAGGAGCCGAAATACGAGGAAGAAGATGGCGAATCGGTGGGAGAAGTGGAGGCTGAGGCGGAACCCCTTGTAGCTGACGCCGGCATGCCGGATCTGTCCCGGCTCGACCCGTCCAAACTGGACATATCGCAACTCGCCGATGCGCTGCCCCCGGGAATGAAACTCCCGCCCGGATTCGACATGAAGCAGCTCCAGGATATTATGGAGTCGCCCCAGGGCAAAATCATGTCCGATTTCCTCCTGTTCTGCCAGGAGAAAGGCATTGAAATAAATGAGGGATCGATGGACGATCCGCGGACGCAGGAGCTGCAGGAGGAATGGAAATCCACGCCGCGCGAAGCGTTCGACGGAAAAACGCCGGGCGAAATGCTGGAAGAAAATCCCGGGATGATGCCGGGCAAGGTCGAAACCTTCCGCCGGGAGACGCCACGCGTCGGCAGAAACGATCCCTGCCCCTGCGGCAGCGGCAAAAAATACAAAAAATGCTGCGGCCGCGCCTGATTAAACACACTAATTTTCACGTAGGACTGTGAGGGGCTTGTGCTTCAATATGCCGCGGCCGGCCAGCCAGCCGGTCACCGCCGCAAGAATCGCCGAGGCGACAATTCCGATTAACAGCGGCAGCCACTGAAAATCGAATTCCGTTTCGAGCAGTTCCCCCAGCAGGAAATGCGCCGCAATCGCCGCCAGGATCCCGCCGACAAAACCGGCAGCCGATCCCATTGTCAACAGCTCCACGGCCTGGATCCATCGCAACTGGGACCGCGTCGCTCCCAACGTCCTGAAAAGCACGGTCTCCCGGATCCGCTGGTACCGCGTAGAGCTTACGCTGGATGCCAGGATGATCAGTCCGCTTGCAATGGCGAACAGCGCGATGAACCGAACCACAACGGACACATTGTCCAGCAGGTCCTGGACCCGGGCCAGGACATCCCCGACATCGATGGAAGTAACATTGGGAAACTTTTTGAAAAGAGCCCCCTGGAATGCTCCGACTTCCGTGGGCGAAATCCGGACCGTCCCGATATAGGATGTCGGATTTCCATCAAGCGCGCCGGGAGAGAAAATAAACTGGTTGCTGCCGCCCGGCCGGGGGAATTCGGTGTTGCGTATATTGGTTACTTTCCCCCGCACAAGGCGGCCGGAAATGTCGAACTCCAGTACACTGCCAATATTTATGCCGTACCGTTCGGCCGCATACTCCTCAACCGAAACCATCGGTTCGTTAAAAGGCGGCTGCCACCATTCTCCCTTGACGATCGTAGTATCCGGAGGCACCGCTTCGGCCCAGGCCAGGGTGAATTCGCGCGGGCGCCGCCGACGGTCCTCGGGTTCCGGGTCTCCGTCCCGATCGCGATCCCATCCCCGCCGCCCGGGTGGCTCCTTCCCGTCAATCGTCAGCAGCTGCGAAGATATCGCCGGTATGAGCGTCGGCTCCTGCAGGCCAGGATACCCATTCAGGAATTCCGCCAGCTCCGGCTCGTCCTGCTCCGTTATGCCCAGCATGAACACATTCGGAAAATCGGCCGGTGCGCTCTGGACGATCTGCGAAACAAGCGACGTCTGGATAAAATAGACCGTAAGGACAAAAGCCACGCCCAGTCCCAGCGCAACCATCACGGAAACCGCGTGGTTCCCGGGCCTGTTAAGGTTTTTCAATCCCTGCCGCAGGACGAGAAGAGACAGCCGGGGCAGCCGGCGCAGCAGCCACAACAGCAGAAGCGAAAATGGTATAAGCACCACGACACAGCCGATCAACCCGGCGAGAAAGGTAAAACCCCAGCGCAGGGACTCCGCCAGCCAGCTTGCGGCCAGGCCCGTACCGAAAAAGAGAACCAGGGAAACCACAAGGGGCACCGGATCCCGGCGCAGTCGCTTCAGGGTCGAATGCCTGGTTTCCGGCATTTCCCGCAGGAACAGCCGGATCGGGCGGATTTTCCGAATCGCCAGCAGTGGGGGGAGCAGAAACATCACGGTTGTCAGCACACCGATCGAAAGCCCCTGAAAGGCCGCGCCCGGAGCCAGCTCCAGATCCGCGGGCAGATCGACAAGGCCTTTAAGCAGCTGCGGCAGAAGCAGCTGTACCAGGTAACCGATAACTATCCCAATCACACTTCCCAGCAACCCGAGAACCAGTCCCTGGACCGTGTAAATCCTAAGTATCTGGTTGGAGCGTCCGCCCAGGCATTTCAAGATGGCGATGCTGTCCATTTTCTGCTGCAGATAGGTGTACATCGTCGTGGAAATTCCCAGCCCGCCCACAAGCAGCGCCAGAAGCCCGAGAAGGCTGAGGAAATTGGCCGTGCGCTCCAGGCCGCGGGAAAGCCGCGGATTGGGATTGCGGTAATCGGTAATTCGTATGCGACGCTCGATGCCGGCCTGAAGCACTTCCCTCGCGGCAGCCGGGGCCATACCTTCCTCCGGCAGCCGATAAAGGAAGGACTCGGTGGCGCGGCTGCCGAACTGGATCAATTCGCTCCGATCCAGCCCTTCGCGCGAGATCAGGATCCGCGGCCCGATATCGATGCCGAAGGAAATGCGATCGGGCTCCGATTTCAGCACTGCGTTGATTCGGAACCGGCCGGCCCCGATCTGCAC
>JAFGTD010000219.1 GCA_016934295.1 Acidobacteriota bacterium | reverse complement strand
GATTTATAAAATTCTATGGTGTTGGGTGCGGGGATGAGCCCATCCGCCCAACCGTGGGAGAGCAGAAGTTTGCCGCCGCCTTCAATGAATTTTGTCAATCCGTCGCTCGGGACGTCGAGGATGTCGCTCCCTGCTTTGTAGGATGCACCGAGATCCTTATCGTAATCGAAGGATTTAAAATCCCATTGGGGATCGTTGAATACGATATCGCGGAAGTAGGAGGTCGCCACAGGGAACGGCTCGCTCCCGCCGGTCAGTGCCGTCACCTGCTGCTCGCTGCCGAGCGGGAAGCCGGCGAAAACCTTTTCACCGGTGCGCGGATTCTTCGTGCCGCCATAGATATCGCCGAGCGCCGCAACCTGCGGAGCCGTCAGGCAATCGTCCCGGTCCCCTTCCCTGCATTGAATGATTCCGGGATCGAAACTGCAGCTTTCCGGATCGCCGACGATTCCGTCCTTCAAACCGTCCCTGTCGTCGCATTGATCGATATACGCCCTGTTCACGGCCATCATTTTGTCCCTGGCAAGCCTGCGCGCTTCGTCCTTCATCGCTGCATAGCCGGTCCACAGCGAACCGATCATCAATCCCACCATCGGATTGGCCGGGGCCATCGAGGATATGCCGTCATAGTCTTCAGGATATCGATAGCCTTCCATGAGGCCCTGCCGCCCGCCGGTCGAGCAGCTCACCCAGAGAGACCGCTGTTCTTTTTTCCCGTAATACGCTGCTACTACGGCTTTCGCTTTTACGGTCATTTCATGGACGGCGCGATACCCGAAATCAATGAGCTTCTCCCTGTGACCGACAGCGAATTTGGCGTCCATGCCGCTTCCGACATGGCCGGTATCCGTCGCCACGGTTGCGTAGCCTTTGGCCAGGGGTTCCGCAAGAGCGGAATAGCTAATGCTGCCGGCCCAAACTCCGTTGCCGATGCCGACAAGCTTTCCGTTCCAGTTCTCGGCAGGCATCCAGACCTCGATTTTGATATCGGAATCAGGAGTCGGAGTTAGTGTGGCGGTTACGCGGCAAAAAGCGGGAGCCTCTTTATAAACCGCATTCCCGCCCATCATGAGCCCGCCGCCCGTGGGCGGCGCGAATTCTCCCGCCGCGACAAGGGTTGCGGAAGTTACTTTACCATCCGGCAACGCAAGCGAGGCAACACTTTCACAGGTAGCCGCCGCGGCCGGAGCAGCCAGGAAGATAATACCGATTGCTGCAATTGAGACGAACCGCACAAGATTATTCAATATATTTTTCTCCTGCTGAAAATTATAAATCGATTACAGCCAATCTTTTATACCATACTAACCCGCATCCCGACCGTTTGCGTAGGAGGGCCGGAAGCTTTCGACAGCTCCGCAGGACTGCCGTACAATCAGGGTCGGTTGAGCGAGAATATCGCGTGCCGGGAATGTCGGGTTCTCTATGCGCTCAAGCATTGCCTGCATGGCGATGGTACCGATGTCCACGCATGGCTGGTGAATTGTCGTCAGAGCCGGACGCAACAGTTCTGCATACCGAACATCATCAAATCCGGCTACACGAATTTTTTGCGGAATGGGATATCCCAGCGCGTCCATCGTTCTCATCAAATTGGCCGCGGTCAGGTCGTTGGCGCAAATAATGGCCGTTGCACCATCGGCTACTATCTTCTGAATGAATTTTTCATCCGCGGGCTCGCCGCTGTGAATCCATTCCGGTTCCGGTATAATCCCGCTGCCCAGCAGGGCCTCCCGATATCCGGCGATGCGCAGCGCCACCGTTGGAGCGGAACCCGGCCGTGCCAGGAAATCGATACGCGGGCAACCGAGCTTTATGAAATAATCCGCGATCAGGAACCCGGCCCGGCGATTGTCGATACCAGCGAGGTCGAAACGGCTCCGCTTGGGGAAAGCCACAATATCACGATCCAACAGGACAATAGGAATCCTTGCGGATTCCAGGGCCGCGATGACGGATTGATTGACCTGATCCTTGTCTTCCGTCAACTCCAGAGGTGCGAAAAACACTCCGGCGACCTTCTGGCGAATGTAGCTGTTGCAGACCTGTTCTATTAATGCAGAATCCGCGTCTCCGCGCTTGTCCCCGAAGTCGCCCCAAAGCAGAGTATGGTGCTGTCTCTGGGCCAGGCGAGCCAGTTGGCCGCAAATAGGCTCAAAAATTTCGGTGCTGCCGAGCCCGGGGATTAACAGGCCAAAGCGCCACGATTCCATCGGTTTCCGGGCTTTACGCACATAGGTGCCCGAGCCGACTTTCCGTTCCACCAGTCCCATATTCTGGAGATCGCGCAATGCACGGGCGACTGTAGGGCGCGATGTACCGAACTGCTTGACCAATTCAGCTTCGGAAGGAAGACGCTCACCGTCTTTGAGCCTTCCAGATTCAATATCCGCCAGAACATGTTCAAAAACCCGGCGATGTTTGGTTCGCCGTAATGGCGGCTTGTCATGTTCCATGGATGATTCAATCCGGTGTCCGTTCACATATTCCTCTTCAATCGCATTATTGAATCCCGCTTTTATGGCGATTCCAGTCTGTAAATCCTGTACCGCCCCTGCGATTTTCTTATATAATCCATGCCCCCGGGCTTGCGCCCGTGGCTATTTCCTCCCACCCCCCGGGGCTGAGATACTTAGCAGCGCCAATATGATTTGCAGAGCTCAATTGTTTTTTTGTCTGGCTTCGGAAATAAGATCCAAAATTCCGTTAACGATGGCGCTTTCCGCATATCCGGGCTTACATCGCGACGACAGCACCTCGAAAGTCTGGTAGCCGAATGCGGCGTCATTCGGAATATATCCGGAATTGCCGATTCCGTTCGCCATCGACACAAAGATGGATCTGCCGACAGGAGACTCCCTCTTGAATCTCTGGGCGATCATGTTGAAGATTTCCGCGTTGCAGCCCCCGATCGCAATGTCGTCGATTATCAGAAGACTTAAACGGAGTTGGACGTCGGGTCCGTCCGTGTATGTGGCCTCGACTCCCGCACGCCCTTGACCTTCCCTGTCACGGCCGGGGAAGCCGACCATTTTTTGGGCCCCGAATATCCGGCCGTCGGCGGACGAACGATTCGTCTCGCGCATCACGCGCTTGACTTCCTCACCCAGAAATTGGCCCATGGAAAGGATCATCTGCTTTTGCTGGTCCAGCAGCTTCCTGACCGTGGGATCCTGCTTGTTCAGGCCCTGTCCTCCAGGAGGCATTGCATTGCTGATGTCTTGGCCGCGTTTGGCGTAATCCCTGATGCGTATATCACGCAAATCAAATGTCTGCTGGAAGTAGATCGGATTCTGGTCACCCTGCGCTCCGGTGGAAAAAAGCGCCACAATCCTGTCGTCAAAGGAGTCCTCGATATACCGGGAGGTCGCACCGGGATAATCACCGCTGAGCATGTCGGTGTTGCCGGTAACCACGGCATGGCAGGCGTAGTTGTAATAGACCGCGATCGGTTCGCCTTCGGTCGTTTCGAACTTGATCACCGCTACGGTCTTGTCCGACGGGCCGTCGTAGTTGGCGCCCTCCCACCATTTGTTGGTTTTGCGGTCGATGATGTTGCGGTTGACATTTATGTAGGAAACGCCTGTCCCGTAACCAATGCGCGCAGGCTGGAGCTTTTCCCTGGCCGTCTTTATGGCGTTGAATACCTGGTCGGCGGATCCTCCGAAGGCGCTGTGAGTATGCGTCGGGTTCATGATCAGATTTTGGGCGGGGATGCCCAACTCTTTTTCAATTCTCTGCGACACAATCTTCCACACCTGTTCTCCAATCATGCCCGTATCCACGGAAACCAGGGCCGCGCTGGTAATGCCGTTATCGATCACGATCGCCCGGGCGTAAATGTGGTCGAGGATTCCCTCGTTGTTTTTCGGCAACTGAACAGGCGTGATATCGACTTTACCCGCACCCACCCGAAAAGAAGAAGAGGCTTGCACAAAAGCGGCACACGAAAGTATGACGATCAGAATTGCCGGAATGATGATTTGAGGTTTTTTCATTTCCTACTCCATTTTTTCATACAAAGCTAGGGTTCCACCTCCCGGTATTCGCTGGAATCCAGTTTTGCCAGATGGTCCCGGGCCGGGTTGTGCATCCAGTTAAGCAGCAGCCCCACAAAAAGAAGCGCCGCGAATAGGGTTGCAAGGACAAAACCGTATTTGGGATGGCCGAATGCATCGCTGACAATCCCCATTGCCAGGGGGCCTGCGGCGGCAGCGGCGCATGTGAAAAACAGGATCACGCCTGCAACGGCGCCATGCTCCGTTTTCGGAAAGCAGCTGATGCCCTTGGAATTGAGCGTCGGATAGATCATAGACATGAAAAGCCCCGACAGAGGCAGCAGCCAGATGGCATACGACAGACCGCCCGCAATCGCGCCGGCAAAACAGACAAGAATCGCCAGGCTGAAAAGTGCCATGACGGATGTCCAACTGTATCGCGCGAGTATCCACGCGCCCAGGAAACGGCCCGCCGCGCGCAGGACGAAGAAAACGGAGAGGGCATATGCGGCCAAAAAGGTATAAGAGCCCGAATAGTCCTCAAGCAGGGTCGGCATCCAGACGTACACGGCACACTCCGCTGCAACGTAAAGAAAGATCCCCAGGGAAAATCCCAACGCGTAGGGATTCTTCATCATGCCCATCGTGCGTTTGAAATCGATCGGCTCGTCCACTGTCTTCACCGTCTTTGGATATTTCACCAGCGAGGCCGTTACGAGGAGCAGGACGCAGATCGTTCCCGCGATCACGTACAGCCATTTCCAGGACAATCCTGCCGACAGGAGTTTTGTCACTATCGCGGGTCCGATGATGGCGCCGACGCCGAAGAAGCCTTCAACCGTATTCATGGTAGCGGTATGTTCCGAAGTGGATCTTGAGATGTCGCCGACAAGCGCCAGGGCGCCCGTCTTGAAGATCCCGATTGCGGCGCCGGAGACCACAAGCAGCGTAATGAAGAACAGAAAAGCGTTCCCCACCGCAAACAAATAGGCGTTAAGGGCGAAAAGGATAAGCCCGATAATAATGGTTTTCTTGCGTCCCATCTTATCCGCCAGATACCCGAGGAAAATCGCGGAGAGCGCGATTGCTATCATGTTGGCATAATGGAAAGCCCCGGCTGCGGTCAGGCTCAGGCGGAATTCTTCAATGACCTCAGGGATGATTTCTCCGACAGAATCGGTGGTCATGGCAAACATCAAAAACATTAAATATGTAAGCCACTTGATTGCAGTCAGATTGTGTTTGGTAGAGGTCGGCAAGCTCATAAGAATACCCCTTTAGAATTCAGACAGGATCCGAAGCATCCGGAATGGCCATATGTCGGATTTCTCCGGCCGGGCTTGTGCCTGTAATGGAGGCGCTCGGGACCGATAAGTCTGCGCGCAGTTCTATCCATTGTTCCCGCAGCGTCCACCGGATCTCTATCCGGTTTACAGTTGGAGCATTTACCTGAAATTCCCCTCCGAAGGCAGGGTGGGCATTCCGGAGGCGAATCAGTTCAATCTGTTTTTGCACCAATGGACGCCTCAGCGCGTCGTCGATTTCTCCGGTTGTGTAATAGTGCCGGTTGATGTCGCGTCCCACTCCGGTGCGGGCGAGAAGCTCCATATCGTTCGCGCCGCCCAGAAGACCGACGTAATAAACCTGCGGAATCCCGGGGGCGAAGAACTGAAGGGCCCGGGCAATCAGATAGTCGGGTTCCCGGCCCCCGAGAGCATCCAGGAAAGTGCAGTTTACCTGGTAGAGATCCAGGTTGCTGGCGGCAGCCCCGGTCGCCTTTCTGCTCTGGTCCCGGCTTCTCTGGTGGATCGTCTCAACGAGGTTGTCGATTTCTTCAGGCGAAAGGAGGCCCGGAGTGCCGTCTTCATCCGCCCCCACATCGATGACCCCGATGCCGTCGTGCGTGTCCAGGACGGTTACGGCATTTCGCGGACTGATGGATAGCCAGTGTGCCAGCGGACGGGTATCGCGTTTAAAAAGCGCGTGCAGCACAAGCGGCGGCAGCGCAAAATCGTAAACCCAGTCAACCTGGCGCGCGATTTCGATCTGCTTCAGATAATGGCTGTGAATCTCGACCAGGACTTCAATGCCCAGCGCGTGGGCTCCTGCAGTCAGTTCGGCGATATAGTCGAACGTTTCCGGGATCATGAAACAGCTGGTTCCGGGCTTTTTGATTGCGTACCCGACAGCGTCGAGCCGTATCATCTTTATGCCCGCTGCCTGAAACTCCCGGAGGATCGAATCCAGGTACGCTTCCGCCCGGGGGTGGCGGACGTCTATATCCACCTGCTCCGGATTGAACGTAGTCCAAAGCAATTTCCTTTCGCCTGACAGGAGCGTGACGGGGCTGAAAGGAAGCGAGGGGCGTGGCCGGTATATGCCCAGAAGGTCCGATTCGCGCGCGCCCTTCGGGAAAACATTGTCAAGAGTCAGGAACATGCCCGCGTATTGCGAATCCGAGCCATTCTTCGAGAAATCAAGGAATTGCGGGGACGACGAGGATATGTGGTTCACAATAAGATCGGCGACCAGTTCGACCGTGTCGGACAGTGACCGCACATCCTCCCAGGTTCCCAACCGCGGATCCACCTGAGTGTGGTCGGTCGGGTCGAACCCGGCATCGGCCCCGTCAATGGGAGTAAAAAAAGGTAAAAGGTGCGCTCCGCCGAAGACTCCGGCGAATGGTCCGCTTAAAAGGCCGTCTAATCCGTCGAAACCTCCACCGGACAGGCGGTCGACGTAGGCAATCAACTGAACCTGGTTTTTCATGGTTTGCCTTTTCTCCCAGCCGGCGAATTCCGGAATATGCGGGCCTGTCTTCCGGGGCAAATTCTCAATTTTTTGAAGTAAGATAAATATTACATATTTACATTTCATTCACTATCAGGATGCAGGAACTAATGTCAATGTTTTTTCTCTCGAAGGATCCGACCGTCTTATCCACACATAATAATGGCCCTGTATTTTAGAAGGGTAATAACGCATGCTTGATTCCCGGGTATATGAAATTTTCCCGTAGCTCGCTATGCTGGATTAGTAAATTGTTATTACATATTAGCAATATATGTAATAGTAAATTCTTGACAAATAATTTGCCCGGGAAATAACATGGCTCCCTGGATTTATCCCCTGGAATTAAATAACGCGTTCGACGCACTTTCTCGCAGACACGGCGCAGGTGGGACCGGTAGGGCACGAGGAGGGACTCAAGGAACCCGACGCTCACTTCGGCCGGTGCCGCACGGCGGAAACTCCGGCTGACGAATCTCCCGAAAAGCAATCTGTTTTGGGGGAACGGATGCAGGATTTGTTTGTTAAGGCAATTCCCTGGTTGTTAAAAAATCCCAGAGCTATTATCCTCGATGCAGAAAACCGCAGACTGAATACAATGGAAGGGGATAAACAGATATTCTAAGATAGGTTTCATCCATTATTTGCAACCATTCAGAAAAAGGAAGAAATTATGAAAACATCGAGAAGAAACTTCCTCAAAACTGCCGCAACAGGTGTAGGCTCCGCTACACTGGCGGGTATCGGGACTGCCGGATGCACCTCCACTGAATTCGATCAGGTCAAAAACTGGGATTACGAGGCTGAAATTGTGGTTCTCGGACTCGGCGCCGCCGGACTCATGACCGCCATTACGGCAAGCGACCAGGGTGCGGATGTACTCATACTGGAAAAGGCGCCGGAAGAACATGCCGGCGGGAATACGCGCGTGAGCGGCCAGGGCTACTGGTGCCCTGAAAATACAGATAATGCCATCGAATACCAGAATGCAATGAGCGACGGATTCCCGATTCCGGACGAAGTCACACAAGCGTTCCACGAACGCTCCGTGCATGTGACCGAATGGCTGACGGAATTGGGTTCGGATATGCAGACGATACCGTCGCAGGGCGAATACCCGGACTTCCCGGGCGCCGCTGAATTCGTCTGCTGGGACAAGGAAGGCAACGGATTTCAGCGCCTCTGGCTTACGCTCATGGAAAATGCCGCGAAACGGAACGTTCGGATTCAGTATGAAACGCCTGCAAAGGAATTGATCCGGGACTTCAAGACGGGCGAGGTCCGCGGCGTGGTTGCGGAGAACAACGGCAGGAAGGTGTACGTCAAGGCAAAGAAAGCGGTCGCTCTCTGTACGGGTGGTTTTGAAAACAACCAGGACATGATCCGCGATTACCTTGGCATGCCCTGCGGGTATCCGAAGGGCAGTCCCTACAATACCGGGGACGGCATCAAGATGGCCATGGCCATAGGCGCGGACCTCTGGCACATGGACAACCAGGCGGGGCCGGACTTCAATTTCAGGATCCCGGGGAAGGATTGGGCTTTCGGCTACGCCTTTTCCCCTCCGGGAAACGGCTGGATCTGGGTCGCCAGGGACGCCACCCGGTTCACCAACGAAACTTATTTCACGAAACACGGCAAGATACCTTTTCACGGCGTCTACATCCACGTTCCCACTCCGCTGCCCGTGCACTGCGTCTTCGACGAAACCATGAGAAAGAGCGGACCGCTGTACCCGCCCAACTATTTCTTCTGCTGGTGGGCCATGATTGAAAAGTACGAATGGAGCGCCGACAACAGCGCGGAAATCGAAAAGGGCTGGATCGTCAAGGCCGACACGCTGAAGGAATTGGCCGGTAAAATCGGCAAGGATCCGGATACGCTCGAGAAAACCGTGCGCACCTGGAACAGATCGTGCGCGGCGGGAAATGATGCCGAGTTCGGGCGGACTTCAGTAAGGATGGCCCCGATTCAAAAGCCGCCTTTCTATGCGGCCGAGTTTGTCCCCGCATTCACCAATACCCAGGGCGGCCCGCGCCGCAACGCCAAGGCCCAGGTGCTGGATACAAACCGCGAGCCGATCCCAAGGCTCTATTCGGCAGGAGAGTTGGGCGCCCTCTACAGCTGGCACTATCAGGGCGGCGGCAACATCCTGGAGTGCATCGTGTTCGGCCGCATCGCGGGCGAGAACGTGGTCACAGAGGAAGCCTGGGCGTAGGGGCGAACCTTCCGGCTTCGCTCTAGCCGAATCGAAGATTCGGCCAAGCTACGCCGGACAAGTTGGTGTACGCCCATTCCTGCCTAAAATACGCCTGGCCGCAGTTGCATTAATTTCGAGGTTATGGTGACTGCCACCGAAATTAGAGGAGGAGCGTTGGTAATGAAATTATCAAAAGAAGTGGAAAACGGAATATCCCGCAGAAAGTTCGTCAAGAATACGGCTATCAAGGGGGCAGCCGCCTTTGCCATCGGTGCCGGAGGTTTAGCGCTGCCGGGGTTCGCCCAATCCAAAAGGTCGTCTCCGAAAATATCGGGCAAGACTATCCGAGAGGCTGCCCGGGAGACTCGCGTCTGCCGGACAGCCGACGTTGTGGTTTTAGGAGGCGGACCGGGGGGTATCGGGGCAGCCTTGACGGCAGCCCGAAGCGGCGCGGATACGGTTCTTATCGAAAGGTACGAGCACCTGGGGGGTATGGGCACCGGCGGGCTGGTTACCATTATCCCCAACCTGAGCGACTTCAGCGGCAAACAGCAGATAGCCGGCATCAGCCAGGAGTGGGTGGATCGGCTGGAGCGCAGGGAGGCGTGTGATTACCCGAAGAAGGAGCATTGGGGTTCAGACGACAGGAAGCTGGTAGCCTATTACGAGGACCGTTCCTTTTTTAATGTACGCGAGAAAACGGTTATATACTCCGTGCACATCGATGCCGAGATATCAAAATGTATACTGCAGGATATGGTGGAAGAAGCCGGCGTCAAGACCTATCTCCATTCGTGGGGCACAGAGCCTGTTATGGATGGCAATACGGTTAAGGGCGTCATCTTTGAGAGCAAATCAGGCAGGCAGGCGGTGCTGGCAAAGGTCGTCATCGATTCCACGGGCGACGGTGACTTGTTGCCCTATTCAGGGGCCGACTTCGACAGTGATATCGACCCCACTCTGAGGATTGCAAACCTTTCCTTTTCTTACTGGATAGCAAACGTTGATCTGAAAAAATATCAGGACTACAAAAACTCGCATTCCAGGGAATTGGCCGAACAAATGCGTGAGGTTAGAAAACG
>JAFGTD010000218.1 GCA_016934295.1 Acidobacteriota bacterium | reverse complement strand
GCCGGTTTTACCAGAGAGTCTTTTATTAAGTGGCTGCATGACAAAAATACAATCAACTGGGACAAGATGAGCGGAAGTGAGCGTAAGGAATTGAAGGAAATGGTAGCTGAAGGTAAAGCTATCGGGATAAGGCCGGAAGACTGCAAGCCGGGGCTTTACAGGGAGCCTTTTGCCGATCCGAAGGATGTGGCTGTTATTGTAGCCGGGACAGGTGCGGGCGGAGTGATTGTTTTTCAGACTCCCTGCGGATCCACGGCCAATGTTGAGGATGTTGAAGTGACAAGGCCGTACATGCACAAGGTAATAAGCGGAGCGGCACTGACTGAATACGGACGCTAACTAAAAGTTGCCATGAACACACAATAAAAAAATGGTTTTAGAAGTATCCAATCCCGGTATTGTCGATACGTCACATATTCATATGGAGATATTTTTAAAATAGGAATAATCAGTAATTGTCTGCTATAACCGATTCCGTCTCCAGATCGAGCCGGACTTTAAGCCACCAGCGCGGTTGGTCCTCTATTCTCACCGGGATCCCTCTGAGATCCCCGGAAGTGGCCATGTAGAGTATGAAGCGGTGCTTCTTCCCGCTCTCCAGATGTTTCGTTTCCATCTGGAGTTCGACAACCTTCTCGAATTCCTCGCCGGAGGTAAGTTTGAGATTTTTATGAAGCTTGACTTTCCTGAGCGAAAGAGAAAAAAGTTTGGAACTATATACATACTCCTGTTTTGCGCCCTTTAGTCCGGACAGTGGGGAATTGTTTTCTATTCTCAGCATTGCATCGTCGGACATTCTCCGAACCGCGGTAAAAAAACCCTGAGGACGCTCGTACTCATCGACCCCATTATCAATAACCCGCTCCAGGAAAGGCGATGCTGTTTTCACGTGGGATATATATTCATTTCCGATCCGATCCGGATTTCTGTATGTGTCCTCTTCGGATGACTGGAAACGCCAGATCTTAGAGTTGGCACCGGTCTTTTCAACCTCACATACTATACCTTCGTAAACCGAAGTTTCATCTTCACCTTCCTCTACCTCATCGAGCGATTCCTCGAACGATCTGATCATAAATCCTTCAAAGAGAGTGTGTTCGAGGATTCGGGATCCCGCGTTGTCCGCAATATGCCAGAATGCCAGTTCCCTGGCGTACCCCCAGCGATTGTGCCCTCCCGGCACTTTTTCGGGATCGGATCCTAAAAGCACCTCTACGCCGTCGATCCATGCGCTTTCCTCCTTTTTCGTCGCTTTCAGAAGACTGACTCTGCCTCCTCCAACATTGTCCCTTCCTATCCAGAATATTAGCAGCCGGACCATCCCCTTCATCCTATATTGATAATCGTGTCTAGTCAGCTCAGAGGCAGAACTCGGGATACTCGGGAGAGACCAGGACGTACCGGTTCCTTCGGTTGAAGCAGAATATGTTCCAGTCAAGCCTGCGGCTGTCAGCAGCAAACAGCCGAGTCCCAAACGCAAGCTTTGGGAAAATGTATTGGAGATCATCACACCCCTATAGGTTCCGTCTTCATTTGGAAGACTCCTTTGCCCATCCATAACGCGTAAATCTTCTCTTGTGGGCTCGGTTACTGTATACCGTAGAGATGTTTAGCCTGTCAGTCCGGTATTGATCACACGTTCGGTCAAAATTGCTCACCCACTTTTCCATGCCTATGCTGTTCCAAAACAATAGATCCGGCGGCTTGATTCGTCAGCACCGGTCAGAAATAGCCTTTTTCCCCAAACCACCGGTGAATTCATGCCCGTTTTCGGTATCTCTACCTTCCAGAGAATATTTCTGCCCTCTTCCACACTCCAGGTTAGAGATGCTTCCCCAATGAGGGTAAAATCCCACTGGTCTTACTGGCCCACCACAAGGCATTTCAGACTCTTCTGATCGCGTATAATCAGCTTGCCGTCGACAAGTGCCATTGGCGCCCAGTTTTCCCCCGGCTCCAACAGTTCGACGCTGGCTAATGGTTTGAAACCGGACGGGTCGGGATCGACAAGATACAATTTCGTATTACCATCGACACTCAGAAGCAGACCGTCGGCGAGCACGGATCCACCCCTAACGAATGCCGGGTTCTGGCCCGTCTTCCACTTGACCTGGCCGTCCATGCTCATACAAACAAAGCCATCGTTCCGTTCATTCGTTGTGTATTGGGCATAGAAATGGTCCTTATACAGGATCGGCGGTTGTGTATGGGAGCCGAAATCGACGTTTTTGAAAAGTTCGGTAGCTTCGTAGCGGCCTTCTGCTTTCTTTTCAACCTTAATCATGGCGGCACCTGCGTTATATCCTCCCGTAATAAGAACGCGTCCTTCGCCGGCGTCGACCGCATGGGGAACCGGAATTATGCATTGCCAGTTTTCATAGGTCCACAACACTATTCCGGTTTTCGGATCAAGGCCGTTGACGGAACCGCCGCTGGCGCTGCGGCCCCTTCCCTCACTGGCTGTAATCATAACAAGATGGTCCTCGCCGCCGATTTTAACGACAGACGGGCTGACATAGCCGACAGCGCCTGCCAGAGCAGGCGATTTCCATTTAAGCTCTCCTGTCCCCTTGTCATATGCGACGACACCCGCCTGGGATGTTTGCGGCGCTACAATAAGCAGATCGCCGTAGATTAAGGGATTCTGGGTTACGCCCCACCTGGGAAGCTGCTCTCCGCCGCCGAAATCCTTCCAGATATTCTTGTTCCATACGGGCTTATGCGTGCCTGTGTTAATGCAATACAAGTCCCCCATAGGCCCGATTGTATAAATATACTCGCCGTCCACATTCGGCGACGTTCTCGATCCGGGAAACATAAAGCTTCCGGGGGCATCATAGGCAAAGTTCCAGATTTCCTTTCCATTGGAGAGATCCAAACACCTCAGGGTGTCCCCGACTTTTTCGTCTCTGTCGAGCAGATAAACTTTGCCCCCAACGACCGCAGGGCCGCCGAAACCGACTCCGAGAGGGATGGTCCAGAGAACCTTTGGGCCTTCCTCCGGCCAGGCTCTCAAAATGCCCTTCTCCGTTGATGTGCTGTCCCTGTCGGGCCCAAAATATTGCGGCCAATCCGCAGCGAAAACACAGGCCGAGAATAATAAGATGGCCATGGCTATAAGTGTTACCTTCGATTTCATTTTCGGGCTCCTTTTCTATTGAAGCGGTAATGTAAACCAATCCATTGGCAAATGCTGTGGTCGAAATAGGGCGTTCAATTTTATCGTAATCCCACACCACGCCGGATTCGGTTATGTCGCCCCGTTTGGAAGGATCGATACAATAGGCTTGTCCGATCCCGTAGCCGTTGTCCGGGTCCTGTCCTAAACTCATGAATACCCAGCCTTCGTGGAATACGGGTGTGGCCAAACCGTAGTTACGCGTTTTGGGCCACTCCGCATCTTTGGAATTCATATCGAGCTTCCGGATGATATCAGCAGGTTGATCGCCATTCTCCGGGAGATACTCCCTCCCACTTATGAAATGCCCGGATAAAAGAATTAGAATCTTCGTATCCAAGTAGATATGCAATCTGTTTCAGCTCAAGTGAAGGCTGTAACAAATAGTGTCGTCCCAATTCCCAACGCACTTCTTCAACCAACTTTTGAAAAGTAATTTGTTCATCGAGGAGGCGCCTCTGCAGGGTTCTGGCGCTGATGCGCAATTCTGAAGCGACATCCTCCAATCGCGGCTTCCGCCCCGCCAACAGCATCTTCACGATTCGCTTCGCCTGCTCTTTCATGGACCGATCCGCGCATTGTTGCATCAGTTCGTAATCCAGTTGAGGCAGAACCATTTCAAGAAGCTCGGGATTGTGTGTCCGGAAGGGCTTTGCCAGGTCCTTGCGATGGAAGATCATTTTGTTGTGTCGCGATCCGAATTTTACTATACAACCGAAATGATCCTCATAAAGCTTGCGGTTTGACTCAGCACGTTTGAATTCAATGCGCAGCGGCTTAAAGCTGTTCCCAATCCCCAGCCGGCCAATTTTAATCACCCACGCAAAACATAAATCAATCAGAGTAGGCGGCTCCTCTTTGTCTGCAAGCAGCCACACGAATTGAACAGAGCATTCATTCCCGCGCTCTACGACCCGAATCTCTTCCGGGCACACAAAGCGCTTATAGCGCGCCATTCTATCCAGGGCATCCCCAAACGAGTGGGCGCAAAGTGAGGCAATGGCAATGGGATCATAGCGCTCAATATTGTCTTCGCTCCAGAGCGTCAAGCACTTCCCCGGATCCGTGCTGAGTTTATGAATAGCACTGTGCAGGGCAAAAAGTTCTTCGGTAGTCACCCAGGACTTGCTCTCATTCAACAATCCGACAGGAAGTCCCGCTTGACGCAACACTGCCACTGGAGAAAGACCCAATTGTTCCAGTTTTTTCCCCAGCATGCTGGATATTCGAAATCGATCCGGAATAGAAGATTTAGTTCTGGACATTATCTGTTTCTATAGTACATCGTTGAATTGCAAAGAGGCGCGACATCATAATCCGCCTCAGACCATAAGTCTTTGACGGCAACGTTGAAAGAATATGTTCGGATCATTTTGCACAAATGTCACATCTTATTGTACTAGCCAATGCCGCCACATTCACTAGCATAATGCGCCATTATCCTAGCAGAACGCGCCATTATTGCAGCTGGTACAACATTGTCCAACCCGTCTGATATGGAGATTGTTATTTTATTCGATAATGCTGCCGATTCCGCCATCCTGGCAGCGAAAGGGAAAACCGCCCCGATCGTTGTGGACAAGTCCGATTGCGCCGGTGTCCTGCGCGTCGCCGGGGATTTGCAGTCCGACTTCGAACGTGTCGCGGATATTCGCCCCGAGCTGTTGAGTGCCCTGCCGAATGAAACCGATACTGTCGTCATCCTTGGCACTTTTGGGAAAAGCACCCTGATCGACGATCTCGATCGGTTTCGAATGGTTCCGGTATTTTCTTGCGCAGGATCCGCAGCTCGATTGGACCGCCATCACACGTGACCGGTACGAGCGCTTCTGGGAGCAGTCCGTCGAACAGTTCGGCGCCGTAATCGGAACCGACAATCCGGACTTGACCGGTTTCCGCGATAGAGGCGGCAAGGCGATTGTCTGGCACGGCTGGGCCGACCCGCTCATCTCGGCTGAAGGAACTGTCGACTACTACAAACGCGTGCAGCAGGAAATGGGAGGGCCGGAAAAAACTTCGGAGTTTATAAGGCTATTCATGGCGCCGGGCGTTTCCCATTGCGGGGGCGGCACGGGACCGTCTCCTTCCGGGCCGGTAGAGGCTCTGCTTTCCTGGGTCGAAGAAGGCAAGGCGCCGGATGCCTTGGATGCAACGCTTCGCGAACGGGATGGAACCGTTACGCGGTCGAGGCCGTTGTGCCCGTATCCGCTTGTGGCAAAATACAAGGGATCAGGCAGCACGGACGACGCAGCAAATTTTGTGTGCCGCGAAGAATTTTAACCGGATTAATCATGAAGGTTTGTGTAAGCGAAGCGATCGAGGCGGTGTAGTAAAAGCTTCATGGATAGTCCGGGTTAAGCCTGCATTTTTTCGAAGCCAAACGGAGGAGGTTTTAATACATGGTATTCAAATGATCGGATTCTTGATGTGCGTATTGGGACTACTCCCTTTTGTATCAGCCTGTCGGGAGGAAAAAACTGCCGGCCCCGGGGATTATGCTGTCCGGATGGCCAAATCGGTTATGGCCCGCCACCCCGACAGCTACTATGGCTGGAGTTATGTAACCGGCGTGATGATGAAGGCGTTCGAAAGCATCTGGCGGCAGACCGGAGACGACCTGTACTATCAATACATCGTTGGAACCGTCGATTCGGTGATCGCGGAAGATGGAACCATTGCCTACTACGATATGGAAGAATTCAATATCGATCAGATCAACGAGGGCCGCGCGCTTCTTTTCCTCTATCAACAAACGAAAGAAGAAAAATATCGAAAAGCGGCACAGATCCTTAGAAAACAACTGTCCGCCCATCCCCGAACATCCGAAGGGGGATTCTGGCATAAAAAGCGTTATCCCCACCAGATGTGGCTGGACGGTTTGTATATGGGCAGTCCGTTCTATGCAGAGTACGGCGTTCTTTTCGAGGAGCCGGAGGCGATCGACGATGTAGTGAAGCAATTTGTATTGATGGAAAAATATGCACGGGATTCCGAAACGGGCCTTCTTTACCACGGATGGGATGAAAAGAAGATTCAGGAATGGGCGGATCCCGAAACGGGCCTCTCCCAATGCTTCTGGGGACGGGCAACAGGCTGGTATGCCATGGCCCTTGTAGACGCGCTGGATTATGTTCCGGCCGACCATCCCGGCCACCGGGATCTGATCGGTATTCTGCAAAGGTTGGCGGAAGCGGTTTTATCGGTGCAGGATGAAGCCACAGGTGTGTGGTGGCAGGTGCTCGACAAACCCGGAGCAACCGATAATTATCTGGAAGCTTCGGCCTCCATTATGTTCGTCTACGCCCTCGCGAAAGGCGTTCGCAAGGGATATCTGGATGAGGCCGTCCTGAATGCCGTGGAGAAAGCATATCGCGGAGTTCTGGATACGTTTATCACCACAAATGCAGACGGAACCTTGAATCTGAACAGTATCTGCAGGACCGCGGGTCTGGGCTATGGCAGGGACGGTTCCTATGACTATTATGTGCATCAGGAAGAGGTCGTTTCCAACGACGGTAAGGGAGTCGGTCCATTCATCATGGCGAGCCTGGAAATGAACATGCTGGAAGGTGCGTTGGAATAATGCTGCATTCGTCGCGATCTCGTCTTTAATGCCCGCAGATTTACCGGCGAAGTCCTTCTCCCCAGCCGGTTTCCCACCGAAGCACCCGCAAGGCGTTTCCACCGACTGTGCCGGTAAAGAGCATACCGGTCCCGCCAAAGCCATTCTCTTCAATTTCTGCGTCAAGAGTGACTTCCCTCGGGTAATCGTACAGATCACCGCTGCGGCTTTCCGCACTGGAAGTCACGGAGGCCGACAACCTTCTATCAACAACCTTGATTTCAACCAGGCATTCCGCAATGAACGCGCTTGACAGGAGTTTTCTAGTCAGGAGAGTTGTCTTTCCGTTACCATATTTGATCAGCGAGAACGCACAGCCCGCGGTGGCGCCATCGCCATTATAGCCAAGCGCTGCGATCTCCGTCGTATCCAGGCGCTCGATGCGAAGGGCATAGCCGCTCATGGATACAAGGTCAAACTTGATGAAAACATCGAGGAACTGATCGGTCGCTGAGCCGAAGCCTTGACCGGCGGTCTTTTTAGGCGCAAACAGCGCTCGAACGGACATGTCGCCGAAATTGCCGCCCACAGGCGTATAGAATAAGCGAGCGCCTCTTTGGGTCTGTTCCAGGCCCATATATCCCTCAACCCCGCTCTGTCCGGCAGTGTATGTCCAGGAATCGGCTTTCGGAGTATAACGCGGGATTGGCGGATTCTTCGCTTCATCGTAGCAATCGGGTGAAAAGTACCCGTCCAGTGTCCATGTACCGGGCAGTATCAAAGGCTGAGGGTTTGTTGGGAGGTTGTGGAAGTCGGTGTCTATCCTGTTGATCTCAACATCCTCCGCCGTCACCGGGAAACTTGAATATACGGTTTTCGGTTCACCGGGATCGCATCGTTTGTGCCTGGGCTGGATAACGGCCATCAGGTAATATCCAACGTCACCTCCGGATAATGTGTAGGCGGTCTCGGGATTGCCCAGACGGGTGACGGCAACCTTCAAGGGATCGCCGCAATCGGCAGCTTTACAGCGGTACCACGTGATGAGCGACTCGTCCTTGAGGCCGCCGAGGTCCAGTTCATAGGCCAGCTTTACGCTGCCGTTTTCAGGCTTTACGATTACAGGCTCACGGACAAATCCAGGAGCCGCGATGTATGGCGGCTCAACAGTGAGTTCAACTGCGGCTTCGATGCCTAATGAATTTTCAGCAACAATAATGACGTCGACATCATCCTGAGTGTCGTTCGAGCCGGATACGGTAAGAGTTCCGTTCTTATGGTCGGTAATGCGGATATATTGCGACATAGCTGGATCCTTCGTTATGAAGGCCCAGTCTCCCAGTGCTGAGCTCGCGGCATAACTGGCCGGCAATACACTGTAATGCAGCATCGCTTCAGTCTGTCTTGAACGGATCGTGGCACTCGAAGCGGGATCCAGGGTAAGCGCGGCCGCCATGGGAATGCTGAGATAATAATTTTCCTCCTTACCCTCCGCAACGGCGGCAGCTTTTATCGCATCGGTGTAGTCAAAGGGATCGACGCCGGATAGAATATTGGGTACGTTATAGTAGGTCTTACCGTTGTAAGCGAGCTTGTACGCCTTCAAAAGCTCGGAGCCTTCAGGCATCACCACGGTAGTGCCGTGGGTTGCATATTCCTGAATGACATAGGGTCTGCCGTCAAGCGTAACGTTGTGCTGATACGAGCGCGTGATATCGGCTTGAGGTATTCTGCCCCACGATATCTCAGCCGGAATGCCGGCATTTACAAGCCCGGCGCTGCGGTGGAAACGTGTATCCACGCAGACGAGACCGCTGCCGGGACCATCTACAAAACCAAATTTATGGGCTCCCTTACCCCGGTAGTTGTTTATGAAGGGCGTAAGGTATATATCACAGTCGAAGAATCTGCCCGCAGAGAA
The DNA here is from genome assembly GCA_016934295.1 of Acidobacteriota bacterium. Classification (GTDB taxonomy): domain Bacteria; phylum Acidobacteriota; class UBA6911; order UBA6911; family UBA6911; genus UBA6911. The sequence continues at coordinate 19,550 of JAFGTD010000218.1, read as the reverse complement.
GTTCGTACCGTAAAGCTCAAGGCTGCAGCCTATGTAAAGGCTGTTGAAGAAAGACGCGTGACCGCTGCTTTCGAGGTGACAGTTCAGGTATGTCATTGCAAATGGGAGCAGATTCAAACGGCTGATGAAGTTAGTGTTGATGGCAACGCCGTCCTCGCCCCGATAGTCGAACAGCTGTGCCTGCGCAATAGCTTCTGCGCGCTTCTTGCGGCTGAACTCCGGTGCGAGCGGAAATTCCAGGTCCACATTGCAGAAGTTTCCGAAGGTTACGTTTTCGGACTTCAGGCCGATACCGTTGATGCTGAACATCGTGAAGTTGCCCGAAGCGCCCTGCGTTTGGCCCCGGTTGCTCGCGAACACCACATTGTCCGGATTGGCGTTCAGGCCGTAAAAGTGCAGGTAGTTGCAGTCAATTGTCAGACCTGTCGGGAAATACCCTCCAGGCGCCGGAACACGAATTTCAGGATCGTCCGGATCGTCGACCCAATACACGCCGGGCGCGATGAGCAGCAGCATCGGCTTATCGGCCGTGCCGCTGGTCAGAGCCGCCGCGGCATCCTGAATATTGTTGAATGCGTAGAGATTATCTGCGATTTGATTGTCGTCCAGACGATAATCGAGGAAGATCGTATTTACATTGAGCGTAAATGTCTTCCCTGCCCATGCAACTCTTTCGCCGTCAAATGTGATGGATTCCGTAGGATCCAGCGATGTGTAACCGGCATATGCTTTTTCTTCGGACGCAATCGGCACCACGGCGAAGATCAGGCCGAGTGCGAGAACGGCAACGAGTGCATAGAGTACATTCTTCATTACAGTATATCCTTTCTTTTTTGTCGTACCGGACGAGATGCACTGCCATGTTAATCCGGGAACATCTCCAGACTCCTGCCGGGTTCCTTAATTCGAGATATGAGCACCGCTACTCGGCTCGCCAATGCAATAACCCGTCCACGCGCCGGCCGCCGATGCGGAAATTTTCAAATTGCAGGTCGATGGCGTTCTCCAGGATAAATATCCGTTCGGACCGGGCGATGCGGATATTCTTGAAAAGCACATCCCTTAACGGGGATGCGGCGGGCGCATGCACTTCCAGCACGGTACCGATACCTTAGAGCAGATAAACCAGAAATTGACGGACTACGGCCATCAATATAAGAGCGACGGGATAAACCCCGGTATAGGCCATGACTCCCTCGTTTCTGTCGCTCATTTCTGTTATTGCTCCGAGAGCTGGAGTACTTGTCATGGCGCCCGCATACATACCAAGCGCCAGGGCGGGATCGACGCCAAAAAGAATAGTGATCATCCAGGTGAAAAAAGCCCCTGTTGCGATTACGGCTATGCCGATCTTCGCAAAAAGGATGCCCCTCTTTTTAAACTGATTGAAAAAGCGGGAACCTCCCTGAATACCAATTGCATAGACGAAGAGCGCGATTCCCAACTGCTGGACTTCCTTGGGAAGATTAATTCCAAAGTGGCCGAAAAGCAGGCCGACAAATAGAACTCCGGATGCACCCGGCGAGATGTTGCGACTTTGATATTACCGATTGCGGTCCCTAAGGCAATAATCAGAAACAGGTTGGCAATTGGATGCAATAAAACTGATTCGATCATATGAACAGACTGTTTGCTGTGTCCCCAATCCCTTCTACGGGTATGTAATAACGGATATGTTTCCCACAGTGACGATAAACGTCCCTGCGGTGACCGATGCGAATAACGCGAACGATGAGTGTCGTTGTGTGCAGAGAATAAATAATTTGATAATCGGCCACCCGGATACGATAATGGTTTTCTTTTCCTCGTATTTTCTTGAACCTCAGCACTTCTGAAATTGGATCTATGCTCAAAATCTCAAGGGCCAGATCAATCCTCAGTATCTCTTATCGGTAAGAGTGAAAAAAAGCAAGAATACGTTCCGTTAAAGTACGACAGGCGTTGTCAGGGTCTATTCCGGAAACATGGATAGAACCTTTCAGTCTTTTTTAATTCTGTGATTTGTGCCCGATTCCTTCCATTTTAGAGCCGCAACCTGCCCCTGGCGCGCCAAGTCGGCTGCTTCGCCCAGTATGCGTGCGGCTTCCTGGGGTGCATGGAAACCCATGGAATTCTCAGCCGCAATAAAGTCGAGTCGCCACTGCGCTTTACGTTGGAACTCGAGAGCCGGAGCCAATTGAGTTTCGGATGCTCCGGATGCTTTTGCTTCAAGGATTGTATCGATCAGGTCGACCGCTGCTTTTCCTGCGTTCTGCAACAACCGATAGTTACTATCCTGAATATCCGCAACTCTTGCACCGATTTCATCCTCAGAGAACTTATGGCAAGTCTGGCAAGCCCTGTTAATGTTTAAAAGCGGACTACGCACCCAGTGGTCGGAAACTTTGGTCGCTCCGTCGCGCATATAAGGCATGTGGCAATCAGCGCAGGCTACTCCGCTCCGGGCATGGATGCCCCGGCTCCACAATTCGAATTCAGGGTGCTGCGCTTTAAGAATAGGCGCTCCGGTCTCAGCGTGCTTGTAGTCAAAGAACCTTTGGCCGTCACCCAGGGTGGTATCGTTCCAGAACTTTTCAGTCTGTTCGACCGAAAGCCCGTTGCCCCAGGGGAAGGTAAGCTTGAAAGCGCTGGAGCAGTAATACTCAACGTGGCATTGCGCACACACGAGCGTGCGCATTTCCGTCCTGGTCGCGTCATGATTGATATCGTATGGTCGTTCCTTCGAACCTTCACGCCATCGCTGCACGGAAGACATGAACGGTACTTCGCCGTCTCCTGAGGCAAGTGTTTCCATCGCCTGCAAAAGTCCGGGACGGGTAACTCTAAGTTCCATGGACTTCGGGTCGTGGCAATCAACACAGGAAACCGGGTCGGCGTGGCCGATATGATGAAGCATTTCATTCGTTTCTTGATAAGACATGTCGTAAGTCTTCTCAAAACCGGCTATTACATCCCCATGGCCCAGTTTGCGATAGAGCGGCATCACCGAAGCGTGACAGTGCAAGCAGGAACCGGACTGGGGCTTTGTCAATCGTTGAGTCTTTTCCTGGTCCTCGAGCATATACGCGTGACCGCGGCGATCCCGGTAATCGATTGAAAACGCATACCCCAAAAATATTCTTTTGAGCCAGGGATCGCGTTCTATCTTCTCTTCAGGCAACGCCTCGCTTCCGCCATGACCGCCGTAACGCGTTGCGGTGTGCCGGGCTGTCAACTTATAGGTATCGTATTGTTTTGGCCAATTTTTCCCCCATTCGGCCGGATCCGTAGTATCTTCGTCGACCTCTACAACGCGAACGAATGGAGTGCGTTCCTCCACTTTTTTCTCGAAAATATTCAGCAGCAATGCGGTCACCAAAGCCGTTGCCCCAACGGCAATAACTACAAGCGCTACATAGGGCCATCTTCGTGAAAACAGGTTTCCTGATCCGGTCATTGTTCCTCCATTTTTCCGTCGAGTTCTTCGGCAAGGGAAAGCATTGGCCCACCAAGCCCGACAGCCTCTCCATGGCCTACGGCACTGTGACATCGAACACAGCGGGGGGCGCCCTCGGTATATATGAACGATTGTGCGTTCAGCAGATCGTCATGACAGCGCAGACAATTGTTTTGCAGTATTTCCATATTCTTCGACGTTATGAAAATCGGCTCATGAAAATTCTGCATCGTAAACGCTTTAGAGTGGCTCCAGCCGTTTTCGGCCTTTACTACGTATTTATCGGGGAATGCCGCAGGCAGATGGCAGTCCGCGCAGGTTGCAGCACTGTGATGGCTCGCCTTCTGCCACGCATCATACTGAGGCCGCATGATATGGCAATTGACGCAAGCGAGCGGATCCGTGCTTAAATACGATAGACCCTCGGCATAATGCAAAGTCATTCCACCCAATCCGATCAACACTCCCAAAAGCATGAAAGTTATTATGCGAAGCACGATCGTTTTCAATGAAATACTCCCATCATGGAATCGATAAATGATTTGAGCCGATTCATGGATTTGGAATAGGCGCGTTTCCAGATGTTATTACGCCAAAAGTGGAGTAGACATATTTTCTTACACCAATAAATGTAAATTGTACATTACTATGATCAAATGATCTGAGATCCAGTGATGACGGCAATGCATCCCTTATTTCAGACTTACACATCCAAAAACAGTCATAATCTATACATCATTGATCCACATCAAGGATCTTCTTTTTTGGAGCATCTACATTAATTCTGGAAACGAGTTCATCCCCCGGAGTAACAATGAACATCCATTGGTTTCAGCACGTTCCATTCGAAGGCCTCGGGTGTATTGAGATCTGGTCCGAACGTCACAAACATCGCCTCAGTGTCACCCGTTTTCATCAACAGGATCCGCTGCCGACAATGGAAACGTTCGATTGGCTGATAGTGATGGGCGGTCCAATGAACATATATGAGGAAGTCAAATATCCCTGGCTTCCCATGGAAAGGGACTTCATAAAAAAGTCTATTGAAAACAAAAAGGTTGTGATCGGGATTTGCCTGGGAGCTCAGTTAATAGCGGATGCACTTGGGTCCAAAGTCTATCCCGGACGGCATAAGGAGATCGGATGGTATCCAGTTCGAAAAACCAATGAAGCGGGAACATCTCAGGTTTTCAGGGATTTTCCTCCGGAAATGGATGTGTTTCACTGGCATGGAGATACTTTCGACCTGCCGGCCGGATGCGCCCACATTGCTGAAAGTGAAGCATGTCCAAACCAGGCATTTATCAATGAAGAGCGGGTGATAGGACTACAGTTTCATATTGAAATGACCAGCCGGGGGGCTGAAAAAATTGTCTCCAATTGCCGGGAGGAGATTGTAACGGCTCCCTACATTCAGAATGCAGAAGAAATTCTATCAGATGCAGAGAAATTCACAGAGACCAACAAGGAAATGGATCGATTACTGGATCGATTGTCTCTACAGCAACCATAATGTGTTGCCGGATATTTTGTGAACAGAGGGGGCCTGTTTAGATTTCCGGTAAGGTTTTCGTATCGCTCAGGCTGAACATACTGAGTACAAATAAATAATGACATTGTAAAGGTTTTCAATTAGCTTTGTGAAATCCTGAATCAAATTGTTTTAGAAGTACTCAAATTCTTATATTCACTATCCCGGCATTAAAGACCGGCAGAACGTTCATTGCCGAAAGATCCCTAAGGAGGTGGACGATGTCGACGGAAACCCTGAAAAAAGCGGCGATTATCTGTTTTATTATTGCGTTGGGAGGACTCCTCCTGGGAGGGTTGTTCGCCAACCGTGAAGCCCCGCCGTATCCCGATCGCGTATTGGCGCCGGATGGAACGATACTTTTCACAGGAGAGGATATCCTTGCCGGACAGGATGTCTACCAGCGTTACGGGCTGATGGATCACGGCAGCGTATGGGGCCACGGTTCCCAGCGTGGAATGGAATTTTCCGCAGTAACCCTGCACCGTACAGGCGGAAAAGTACGGCAACAGATTTCAATTTCTGAATACGGGCGTGAATATGAACAACTGACGGAGGAGGAGAAAGACCTCATCGACGTCAGAACCCGCCGCAGAATGAAAGCCAACAACTACGATCCAGGCAAAGACACACTACAGCTGGATGCCGCACAGATGGCGGCCCTGGAAGAAAACGCCAAATTCTGGGAGAGTACGTTTCGTGACGGCAATACCGATTATGGTTTTCTGCCGGGTCAAATTCCGACACAGGAGGAGCGGAAGCAACTTGGCCGATTCTTCTTCTGGACGGCTTGGGTAGCCTCCACTGCCCGTCCCGGCGCCGACTACAGTTACACCAACAACTGGCCACACGAGCCCGAAGTCGGCAATGTCCCCACAACGGAAACCTATATCTGGACAATCGGCGGGATCGTTTCGCTGTTCATCACCCTGGGTCTTTTCATATTCTGGGTGCATCGAGACCGTCTCTGGTACGGCCAGCCTATGGGAGTTCCATTAGCGGAAAAGCTTGTCGATATGCCGCTCACATCAAGCCAGATGAAAGCAGCGAAGTATTTTCTGGTTGTGATCCTGCTGTTTCTTCTTCAGACAAGCTTCGGCGGACTTTTGGCACACTACACCGTACATCCCGGAAGTTTTTACATCCCAATAGTAGGCAAGCTTATTCCCTACAGTTGGGCCAAGACCTGGCACCTTCAGCTGGCCATATTCTGGATAGCCACCACGTGGGTGGCATCGTCGATCTATCTGGCTCCGATTGTGGGCGGGCGGGAGCCCAAAAAACAGGGAATTCTCGTACAGATCCTGTTTGCCGCCGTGCTCCTGGTAGCCGTCGGAAGCCTTGGAGGCGAAGTTCTTGGAATCAAAGGACTGTTTGGGGATGCCTGGTTCTGGCTTGGGCACCAGGGTTGGGAATTCCTGGAACTGGGAAGATTGTGGCAGATTCTCTTGTTCATCGGACTCCTTGCATGGCTGGTCATCGTATATCGTGCCGTGCAAAACAGGTCGGCAAAATTCCAGGATGAAGATTTCAGAAAACTGGTCAACTTCTATGTATTAAGCGCCATTCTGGTTGTCCTCTTTTTCGCCTTTGGACTCTTTTTCAGCCGGGGAACCCACCTGACGGTAGCCGATTACTGGAGATGGTTCGTCGTCCATATCTGGGTCGAGAGCATTTTCGAGTTTTTCGGTGTCGCCGTCATCTCCGTACTGCTGGTTGCAATGGGCCTTGCTTCGGCAAAGGGAGCTCTGCGAGTCGCCTATTTTACGGCAGCGCTCGTTTTCTTAAGCGGCATCCTCGGGACCGCCCACCATTACTTCTGGTACGGAGGTCCCTCAATATGGCTGGCAATAGGCTCCGTATTTTCTTCCATGGAGCCGGTCCCTCTTTTCGGCCTGGTTGTCCGGGGCCTGCTGGAATATAAGTCCGTCAAGAAAGAAGGTCGGGATTTTGCCTACAAATGGCCCATGTATTTCCTGGTTGCCAGTTCCTTCTGGAACTTCCTCGGAGCCGGTGTCTTCGGATTCCTGATCAATCTGCCCCTGGTCAACTACTTCGAACACGGCACCTACCTGACCGTCAATCACGGGCATGGAGCGCTTTTCGGCGTCTACGGGATGCTTTCTATTGCCTTGTTACTGTTTTCATGGCGCGGCCTTGTGGAGCGCAAACATTGGAACGACCGGCTTCTGGGAGTGTCGTTCTGGGGACTCAACGGCGGTCTTCTGGTGATGACTCTGGCAACCCTTTTCCCGGTCGGCATCGCCCAGGTCTGGACAAGCTATAAAGAGGGGCTCTGGATGGCGCGCGATGTGAGTTTTTTCGAAAGACCCATCGTCGCCGTGCTGGGGCAATTACGGATTATTCCAGATACAATAATTATTGTTGTCGGAATTCTTCCCCTGGCTTACTTTCTGTTTAAAACATTCCCGCGCCTCAAGGCTCAGGAAATCAAGGAAGAGGAGTCGGTGTGGGATCGACTGGGTGTGAAGCTATAGACAATACATAGATTATTGCGGGGTCCAGAATTCCAGCCGTCTTTCTTCCGGATCCCGCAACTCGAACAGGCGAGCGCCCCAGGGATGCACTCTGACTGCAGTAATTTCGCTGCAGCGCTTTGAAAGCATATCGTACATTTTGTCTACATCCCCGACCCGAAAGGAAAGTATGACGCATCCGGGATCGTCGTTCTTGGCGCTCCTGAGCAGGCCTATTCGCGCTCCTGGAGTAACCTGGACTTCAACAAATCCTGGCTTGATATCCACCTCCTTAAATCCCAGGGTATCCCGGTAGAATGAAACGCATGCATCCCATTTCCGGCAAAAAAGGATCACATGAAAACTTTCAACAGATATTGGATTCATTTTCGGAACTCCTGAAATTTCTTATAGCTGCCGGTGCCTATTTTATCCCATGAAAGGATCTGGTGAAAATTGATCGAATCTAACAAGGGGTATAACTCATGAATAATCGTACCTGCAAAAATATTATGAAGTCATTTTCAAAAACAAAATTGAAAAGTAAATTATCCGGCTGCGTTAACCCTTAAAATGCACCTCAATCCACACGACACCTTTGAACCGCTGTTCAAAAAAGCGATGAAAAATCCGGAAACCGCGCCACAGGTTCACAAGGCGCTCAATGAAAAAATCTATGAATACCTTACAGCTCCAGCGGAAAAACTCTTTGCCCTCGAGACCTTCAGGTAACGAGGCAGTAGGCGGTATATGTGCTGCTGGCCCTGTTATTCCTCGGTGTCAAGGGAATACGCTTAGGCCCCACCCTGCCAGCCTTTCTGTCGCCCAATGTGGCGGATGTTCTGGTGGAAAAATTCGACATAAAACCGATCTGTGGCGTCGAGGAGGACATTCAGGCCATGATGGCCGGCAAGTAGGATAATTAATCGAAGATAATTTCACAGGGATCGCCTGAAGTTCAGCCTTCGGGCGATCCGTTCTGAATATGAAGCCCGACGACAAAGAGCCCTGAATGGACATTTTCACAGTCCGATGCATTCCCCGGATACCTGCCTGAAGCATGATATTCCCGGGCCGTCTCATCCGAAACAATCCTAATGCGCCCCTGCTGCATTCATCCATCTTATCGGCTCCTGTACTTGGCGTACGGAATGGAATAGAATTGAAGAATTATATCGTGATAGGGCATTGATGGATTCTGGCGCGCCTTTACGGTTGATTCGGTCTTTGTGAAAATTCAGCGCCATTTGAGATTTGAAGAAACTCAGGTATTTAACCAGTTTCAAAGGAGAACATTTATGTCACGCTTACGTTATCTAGTTTTGGGCCTGATTCTTGTTGTCGCCGCAGCCTGCGGGACAATGGATAAGCAGGATGCCGAAGAGCAGCCGACGGAAGATCAAACCGCCCCGGAGACCGCCGCTCCAGCCGAGGAGATTGCACAACAGCCTGCCAACCCGGCGACAAGATCTTTGGAGACTGCGCAACCACCGGCCGCGGCGGCAAAAAGCACCCCAAAACCCAGGACTGTTGCGCCTCCGGAGCCTGCACCCCCGGCCCCTGCCCCAACGCCAGAGCCGGCAGTTACCGCACCGCCGCCCCCACCCGAGCCTCAATATGCCTCCTTAGCCGGCGGCACCATTATTCCGGTTCGATTGCAGCAAACGTTGAATTCCGGGGTGAATCAAACCGGGGACACCTTCCGTGCCATAGTCGATCAAGATCTGTTGGTAGGGGGCAATACAGCAATACCCAGGGGAAGCATCGTGGTAGGCGAGCTGACCTATGTGGCAAAGTCCGGAAGGGTCCAGGGCCGCGCTGCGATGTCGATGCAGCTCATTTCTTTCGAGGCAGGAGGGAAATCGTACCCGATCGAGACGGAGGTCCTTTCATTTGAAGCGGAAGCAACCAAGCAAAAAGATGCCACAAAAGTAGGTATTGGTGCCGGGCTTGGAGCGGTTATCGGCGCCATTGCGGGCGGCGGCAAGGGTGCCGCCATCGGCGCTGCAGCGGGAGCCGGCGCCGGAACGGCCACGGTGTTGGCCACACGAGGCGACGAACTGGAATTCAAGCCGGAGCATCCGCTCAATTTCACGCTGAACCGGGATGTGAAAATTCAGATTCAATAGCACTGGTGCAAAACGGAAACAATATGTGTAGGGGCGAACCTTGTGTTCGCCCTTTCCCTCTTCTCCAAACAGCCTTGCTTATCGCCGTTGGTCAAATCCAGGATTCCCTCCTGTATGTACCCGTACAATATTTACATTCACGAAATTCCGACATGAATTTTCCGTAAAAGCCGAATAATATGATTGTATGGGAAACAAACCGCAGGTTGAGGTCGTTATCGAGGTCCCGAAAGGAAGCATCGTAAAACGCCACTCTTCAGGCAGGGTGGATTTTATTTCGCCGATTCCCTGCCCCTTCAATTATGGGTCGATCGATTCCTTACTCGGCCCCGATGACGATTTATTGGACGCAGCGGTTCTGGGACCGCGACTGCGTCGCGGCACGCGCCTGACGGTCCCGGTCGTCGGCGCCATCCGAATAACCGACCGCGGCTTGCATGACGACAAACTCATATGCAGCAGCAGACCCGTCGGAAGGCTGAAACGATTCCTGATTCTTCTCTTTTTCAAATTTTACGCAAAGTGCAAGGGACTTATAAACTTCTGTCGCGGCTATTCCGGGCGTAATTATTGCCATGGATGGCAGGACGCAGGAGAGACGCTCGAAAGAGCCTCAATCCGCGACGCCTGCGGCTCCGGGAACTCACGACCGCCGAAATAAACAATAATCTTGCCGGAACAGGCATTCCCCTGGGTGCTCTTGGCAAAACCTCATGTATAATAATGATCCTGGGGCACGGCATGCCGTGCCCTTATCGACGCATTAAAGGAAAGGAAATGGGAATGGATTCGATGCGTTTCGCGAGCACCAACCGACTGGCGCCGGAGGTGACTCTTGCGGAGGCGCTGCTGCAGGGACAGGCGCCGGACAGGGGGCTCTATCTCCCGGTGACCGTTCCCTCGTTTACCCGGGAGGACTTCGCCGCTTTACGCAACGGGTCTTATCCTGAGGTTGCCTCGATTGTATTGAGAAAATTTACCCTGGGCACCTTTCCGGATGATGACCTGGATGCCATGTGTCAACGGGCATACGACTTCGACGTTCCGCTGGAACAGGTGGATACCCGAAGGTACATTATGCGCCTGGATCGCGGCCCCACCGCCTCGTTCAAGGATTTTGCCGGAAGAATGATGGGGCAGATGTTCGGGAAACTGCGTGAAAACGCCTCAAACCGCCTGGTAATCCTCACGGCGACCAGCGGGGACACGGGCAGCGCGGTAGCACAGGCTTTTTACCGGATACCCAATATCGAAGTGGCGGTTCTGTTCCCCCCCGCGGAAGTCAGCGATCGGCAGAGAAAACAGATGACCACCCTGGGGGAAAACATCACCCCGATCGCGGTGGAAGGCAAATTCGACGACTGCCAGGCTCTTGTAAAGCAGGCATTCGCGGACGACACACTGCGCGGCATTCAGCTGACGTCGGCCAATTCCATCAACATCGGCCGCCTGATGCCGCAGATAGTTTATTACGTTTATGCCGCCGTCCGCATAGCGCCTGAAAACGATCCCGTTATCATTTCAATTCCTTCGGGCAACTTCGGCAACATGATGGGCGCACTGTTGGCTATGCGCATGGGCGTACCCATTGAAAAAATCGTCATAGCAACCAACACAAACGACGAGGTGCCGAAGTTTTTCGAAACGGGTGTGTACCAAAAGATCGTCCCCTCCAGGCACTGCCTGTCCAATGCCATGAATGTGGGCCATCCCAGCAATTTCGCGCGTGTGCTGGCCCTCTACGGCGGATGGATGGATGAAACCGGCACGATCCGGCAGATGCCCGACATGACGCATATGAAAAGCGAATTGTGGGCGACAGGCGTTAACGATGACGATACCCGCCTGACGATTCAAAGCGCCTGGCAGAAAAACCGATTATTGCTGGAACCGCACGGAGCCACCGGATGGCTCGGATTGCAACGATACCTCGACGAAAATCCAAGTTCATCGACCGCAGTTTGCATTGAAACCGCCCATCCGGCAAAATTTCCGGAGGAGATAGAAAAGCTTCTGGGCTTCACCCCCGAGGCACCGCCCAGTCTGGCCAAAGTAGAGCAAAAGAAAGAAAACTATAGAACCATGCCGGCGGATTACAATGCTTTCCGGGAATTGATCCTCGAAACATACGGCTCCTGACCGGTGACCTGTAAAGTGAAACCGGTTTTTTTAAGATTTCCGACGGCATATTCTCAATCCGGTTGTATTCACATCGGAATCGGTATCGGTCTTCGCCCCGGCTAAGCCCGACAAGTCGGGATCGAGCTTTTAAAAAACGATTCCGATACCGACTCCCGAAAACTTACCCGGAGTCATAGATTGTTTAATCCGGTACCAACCGGAGGCCGGGCTGACTTCTAATTTGTCGTTACCCAAACAGTGGACCATAAACCAAGGACTCTACTGTTTACAATATAGGTACTACTTCTATGAAATACGTCATTTTCCTCGGAGACGGCATGGCGGATTATCCCATCCCGGAATTGGATGGGAAAACCCCTTTGATGGTTGCAGATAAGCCGGGAATGGATTCCATCGCCCGCCGGGGGCAGACCGGGCTTTTTCGAACGATCGAACCGGATATGATGACCGGGTCGGCAATAGCCAACCTGTCGGTCCTCGGCTATAACGCCAGGGAACTTTTTCACGGCACCGAGGGGCGCGGCGTTCTGGAAGCAGCCAGCCTGGGTATCGACCTTGGGGATAACGACCTGGCTTTACGGGTAAACCTGATCTGCATTGAAGACGGCAAGATTCGGAGTCATTCCTCCGGGCATATATCCAACGAGGAAGCGCACGCATTAATCCGGGATGCACGTTCGCATTTTGAAGGCTGGAATATACACCTCCATCCAGGGTTAAGTTATCGTCATGTACTGATTCATCCCGGGGGAGAATTCCGACTGGAGTGCTTCCCTCCCCACGACCATGTCGGCTCTCCATGGCGGGACCTGGCTATCCGGCCGATGACTCCCGATGGAAAGGAAACGGCCGATCTGCTGAATCGTTTCGTTGAGGAATCCCAGGCACTGCTTGAAAACCACCCCGTCAATCAAAAGCGCCGGGAAAACGGCCGGCAGCCGGCCAACTCCCTCTGGCCCTGGGCTCCCGGGAAAAAACCCCGCATGCGCACAATTCCGGAGCGGTTCGGAATAAGCGGAGCCGCCATCACTGCCGTGGACCTGGTTAAGGGACTGGCCATTTACGCCGGGATGAAACCGATCAGCGTCCCGGGCGCCACCGGGTTGTACGACACAAACTACGAAGGCAAGGCGGACGCCGCCCTGAAGGCTCTCGAGGAAGAAGATTTTGTTTACATCCATGTCGAAGCGCCGGATGAAGCCGGGCACGAGCAGGATTTATCCCTTAAAATCCGCTGTATTGAAGACCTGGACCGCAGGCTGATTCAGAGGGTTCTGGAAGGAATTGAGAAGAAAGGGTTGGAAACCACTTTTGCGGTACTGCCCGATCATCCCACGCCGATTGCGAATGGAAACCATACCCGGGAACCGGTTCCGGTGGCGATTTTCTCTCCCGACCGGCAGGCCGATTCCGTGGACCGATTTGACGAAGAGAGCGTAAAAAGAGGATCCCTGGGGATGCTTTCCGGATCGCAATTCATCGAAAACTTTTTCGACAAAAAAGAGAACGTGTAGGGGCGAACACAAGGTTCGCCCCTGCATCGCCCTATCGAGCCGTATTGTTATCGGATTCGCTGCCGTTCTATTCGATGACGGGCATGTTCAGGCTTTTCTGATTGGCGATGCTGATCTGCGCAGCGACTTTCTCCGCAATCTGAATGAATGCGGCGGCGCTGGGCGAACCGGGATTCGAAGCCACGATGGGCTTGCCAACATCCCCTCCTTCGCGAAGATCCATGGCCAACGGGATTTCTCCGAGGAACGGAACGCCAAAACTGTCCGCCGTCGTCGATCCGCCGCCATGGCTGAACACATGAGTCTGTTCGCCGCAATTAGGGCATTGGAAATACGACATATTTTCCACGATCCCCAGGATTTCAACATTCACCTGGCGAAACATCAGGATCGCCTTTCGCGCGTCCTGAAGCGCGACATCCTGAGGAGTGCTGACGATTACGGCACCCATGAGAGGAACAGTCTGCGTAATGCTGAGTTGAACGTCCCCGGTGCCGGGCGGAAGGTCGATCAGCAGATAATCCAGTTCCCCCCAATCGACCTGGCGAAGAAACTGCTGAATGACGCTGTGAAGCATCGGCCCGCGCCAGATAAGCGGCGTATCGTCGTTGTTCGTCAAAAAGCCCATCGACATCACACGGACGTCATAATTGGAAAGGGTCTGGATTCGGTCATCGACGGCACGCGGCTGTCCTTCGATTCCCATCATTAAAGGCACGTTCGGTCCATAGATATCGGCATCCAGCAGGCCGACTTTCGCTCCCTTCTGCGCCAGGGCGATTGCCAGGTTCACCGTTACGGATGTCTTGCCGACACCGCCTTTGCCGCTGCCGACGGCTACGATATTCTTTACGCCTTCGATGGTCTGTTTGCCTTCAGCCGACGCCCCTTTGGTTACGGCCGCCGACATCTGAATCCGGACATCGCGGATGCCGTCCACTTTTAAAACAGCATCGCGCGCCCACTGCTCCATTTCTTTTTTGACCGGACACGCGGGAGTGGTCAACTCGATGGTAAAGGACGCGACGCCGTCTTCGACTTTCAGGTCCTTAATAAAATTAAGGGAAACAATATCTTTTCCAAGGTCCGGATCTTTTATGGTGCCGAGGGCATCCAGAACGGCCTTTTCCAGGGGAGATAAATCTTTTACGTTGTTTTGATCCATAAGCTACTTCCGAAAAATGTACAAAATTAAGGTGAGAATTAGGCTCAGAATAATGCAGGCAGTCAATGGGAAATAAAAAGAATAAGCACCACGCTTGATCCTGATGTCTCCCGGCAGACGTCCTGGGCTAAGCCAAGAAAAAAACGGGGTATACGTCAACAAAAGACCTGCAACCAGCAGAATCAGACCCAGAATAATTAATACCCGGCCCCATGGAACCATAGGGAATTGTATAATGCCCGGGGCTGAATGACGAATGAAAAATTGAAAACCGCCCTAATTTATTCATTCAGGCGGTATATACCCTGGCTTGCTCCGTAAAATTGAACTTTAAAGGCACCCTGCTTTTTACGTTTCCCGTTTCTTAATAACGGTTTTACAACGGGAAACGGGAAACCTGGAACGGGATTAAATCAATTTCGCCATGGCTTCCCCGATCTCCGCGGGGCTCAGAACCACGTGAATCCCATACTTGCGCATCGTTTCTATCTTCTCTTCCGCAGTGCCTTTGCCTCCGGAAATGATCGCCCCGGCATGTCCCATTCTTCTTCCCGGGGGCGCTGTCCGTCCCGCGATAAATCCGACAACCGGTTTTTTGACGTTTTCCTTGATGAATCTGGACGCCTCTTCTTCCGCGGTCCCGCCTATCTCTCCGACCATTACGATCGCTTCAGTTTCAGGATCCTGGTTGAACAGAGCGAGAGCATCGATGAAATTCGTGCCGATGACCGGATCCCCTCCGATCCCGATACAGGTGGATTGCCCGATATTTCTTTCGGAAAGTTGATGCACGGCTTCGTACGTTAACGTGCCGCTGCGGGATACGACACCGACAGAGCCTTCGCGGAAAATACTTCCCGGCATGATGCCGATTTTACATTTCCCCGGAGAAATGATGCCCGGGCAGTTCGGCCCAATCAAACGGCTCCTGGATCGGGCGATGACGGACATGACCCTTACCATGTCTATCGTTGGGATGCCTTCCGTGATACAGATAACCAGATCCACACCGGCGGCAACCGCCTCAAGGATAGCGTCGGCCGCAAACGGAGGGGGAACAAATATAACGCTTGCATTGACGCCTTCCTTTTCAACGGCCTCCTCAACGGTATTGAAAATCGGGGTGCCTTCATGGACCGCCCCTCCTTTGCCCGGGGTGATGCCGGCTACGATATTGGTGCCGTATTCCCTGCATTGCCGTGCGTGGAACGACCCCTCTTTGCCCGTGATACCCTGAACAGCCAAACGAGTGTTTTTATCGACCAGAATAGTCAACGGAATCCTCCTTACTCTTACTTTGCAAGTGCGACTACTTTTTCAGCGGCATCCTTCATGCCGTCCGCCACCGTAAACTTGAGCCCGGAGTTTTGCAGGATCTCCTGCCCTTTTTCAACGTTGGTCCCCTCCAGACGCACAACCACAGGGATATTGACGCCTATCGATTTAGCCGCTTCCACCACACCGCTCGCAACAATATCGCAGCGCATGATGCCGCCGAATATATTGATCAATACGGCATTGACATTTTGGTCTCCCAGAATGATTTTGAAGGCATTCCGGACCTGCTCGACCGTGGCGCCTCCGCCGACGTCAAGAAAATTGGCGGGATTCCCGCCGGTCAGTTTGATGATGTCCATGGTCGCCATCGCCAAACCGGCGCCGTTGACCATGCACCCGATATTCCCGTCCAGCCGGATGTAACTGAGGCCGTACCGCGAAGCTTCGATCTCCAGGGGATCCTCCTCATGAAAATCCCTGAGCGACAACAGGTCCTTATGCCGGTAGAGCGCATTATCGTCGAAGTTCATTTTGGCATCGAGCGCATATACTTTTTGAGTCTCAGTCAGAAGAAACGGATTGATCTCCACCAGGGAGGCATCGACAGCCTCAAATGCGCGATACAGAGCGGCAATGGTCTTGGTTGTGGGTCCGAGCAGTTCGCCGGTCAATCCCAGCTTGAAAGCGAGCTTTCTCAAAACATACGACTGGAGCGGGACGCCGGGATCGACAAACTCCTTGAAAATCAGGTGCGGCGTCTCCGCCGCGACTTTCTCAATATCCATTCCACCGGAAGGAGAAACCATTATGACGGGTTTCTGCGTGCCACGGTCCACCACAATGCCCAGGTAATATTCCTTCTTGATCGGCAGGGCTTCCTCAATAAGCACGCGCCTTACCGTTCTCCCCTCGGGCCCGGTCTGGTGCGTTACCAGGGTCATCCCGAACATTGCAGCCGCAATCTCCTCCGCCTCGGCCGGGGTGGACGCAACCTTCACGCCGCCTCCTTTACCGCGCCCGCCCGCATGAATCTGGGCTTTGACGACCACCGAACCGCCCAATCGGGACGCGATATCGTATACCTCATATGGATTGGAGGCCAATTCCCCTCTCGGAATGGGAACGCCGAACTGCGACAACACCTGTTTTGCCTGATACTCATGTATTTTCACGATGATTCCTCATCCCCAAGCAAGCTCCCCTACGAGTTCGTCGGGATTTTTTTAACACATGAGAACACTGCCTGAAGCCGTAGGGAGCGCCAGGCTACATCCGAATTGGGCATTCTATTGCAGCAGGCATGCAGGGAGCAAACAAAATATCGGTTTCACGTTCACCGTTCAGCGTTCAGGGTTCATGGTTTCCCGTTTCCCGTTCTCGAATGAATGTTTGAATTTTTTCGATTGAAGATTGAAAAGTAATAACCGGGGCTGGATGATGGCTTACGTGAAACAACCGTTGACCACAATTACGATAATTGCTCTTTTAACGTTTGGGGTATTTACTGAATGGTTTCGTCTTGATAAATGCTACTTTCCCTGGTCCTATTTTTTTCAATTCTAATTCAATCGTAATATCGTCTGATGAAGGCATTGACATACAGCGGATCCATATAGAACTTTCAGTATGGGAGGGCCACAACCGGAACGAAACCAGCGGGTTAATTTTCGACGGTCATAAAAGCAGGACCATGCCGGAAGTCTATGGTGAAAATGACTGGATTGTAAGCTATCAAAACACCGCTTTTGGAGGATTCCGGCATTGGAAAAACAATAATTGGCACGCCCACCATTACAGTTTCAAATTCAATGTTACCAACAATAGCATCGAGTGTTGGGTTGCCATTGAAGGGCCTGATGCCATATTGTGGAAGTCTCCTCTGGATAAAGCCGAAAAGGCAGCCGCGTTGGATAGTATAAGAATTATTAATTGAGTTCTGGCCCTCCTTCGCCAAGACTCCGGCTTGCCAGCCGGAACTTTAGTGGAGTAATGAATTTGGAATTGTTGAAGCCCGGCTTCGCCCACAGTTGATCCTTTAACGATTGTTTCAATGGCAGATTATTTTAAGTAGTTTCGGGAGGAAAAGGTATTTTGGCTTCGCCGGGCAGCCTTCGCCAAGGCTCCGGGCTTGCCAGCCGAAACCTTGGCGAAGGCTGGTAGCGCTACGGGGAATCGAACCCCGGTTTGATGGCTGAGAACCAAATTTTTATCCTATTTCTAACCTGTTGATAACACTACGGAACCCGCTATTGACGCGGGTTTTCGTGTTTATACACGTTTCTTTTTTGTATTCTTCTTTTCCCTTCTTTCACTACTTTTCTCTTTTAATTCCACTGTGATTTTCACTACACCTAAACTATTCCATTTCCTTGAACCCAGTTGGTGAAAATGGGATACTTTTAGCCTAATAAGTTAATTTTTTATGGAGATATTGTGGAGTCTGCTGAAATGTCTAGCTTGTGGAGGTGGCGGCCACAGATAATTACAGTAAATTACTGAAAATATGCAGCATAAATATATTATTTAAAAATATACCAACGCATATACCAACAACTATCTCATGTGATCCGGGATCCATTAGGAGTCGGAGCCTATTAGCCATCCCAGCAGGGGCGAGAGGATAATATTGATGGCTGAACCAATAGCAATAACAGCACCGCAAATAACCAGTACCCAGATCAGATAGTACCAGAAGCCATAACGCCAACCTTTTCCATCGTCAATGTCAAAGATAACATCCGCCATCAGTAATCCATCTTTTGAAAAGAATAGCTCATCTGGGGTTCCAGTTGCGAATCCCCTAGTGATAAGATTCTCCATCGGTTTATTAGCATCATCGGGGAAATTATCATACTTCTGATCTTTCAATATATTTTCCCGTACGTGGACCGTATTTATGGGAGAACCAAGATGATGATGTTCTGATGAAGCCCATTTCAATATATCCTTTTCCCCACTCCAGGCCTTGCTGTCGCAACGTCTTTTATTGAAGTCTTTCAGTACATAGTAGAGTTCTATTTTTCTGTAAAAATTTAGTTTAATTGGGAGGTCCATAGCAGCCTGAGTATAGCACTATCATCTACTCGGATTTATTATTTTTGCAGGAAACAATAGATCATTTCAATAATTTCCGGCGAACCAACATCCTCAGGAGGGAATCATCCTATACTCTTGGCTGGATTTCGATTAGAATTTTGTCAGAATTTCACATTTACTAATTTTGAACATTTTATGAAAAAATGGAGATAAAATAGATGTTAATAGAAAAAGCCAGGAGAGAAAGAAAATGGGGGAGATTTCCCATCCTCCGGGATGCTTTGGAGCAGAAAAAGATTCCAGATAGCTACTATGGTCCAACCACGGTTTCTGATAATGTTTTCAATGCTCTGGAACGATTAATCGAAATAACATTCCTTGCGAGTGAAAATGAAGATAGTATCATTGAAACTGCAAATTCTAAAGGGTTGATAGACATGGATCGTGATCTGAAAACCTTGATAAAAGAACTCAATTACGCCACCTCATTTTTCACTGATAATGCTAAGAACATACAAGCAATTCGCAAGCGAATATGGGAAATATTAGAATCAGCGTAGATTATGTGATGGTTAATCGCTGCCTGGTGGATCGTTGTCAAAATCAGATATTCCTTGATCCTTTCGTAAAGCCTTTATGAAATCAATCTTATCTCTGTTTTCTCTAGTCTGTGCAACCTGTGAATGAAAAGGTTGATGTGAGTGACATTCGATACATAAAATAATGAGATTTGAATAAATGTTGTGCGATTTATCGTGTCTTTTCTGCAAGCGTGTGCGGCCGATTTTTTCACGGTTTTCCGGACATTTTTTAAGCCAAGCAGCCTGTTCCGGGACCCGGTG
>JAFGTD010000217.1 GCA_016934295.1 Acidobacteriota bacterium | reverse complement strand
CAGGATTTCTATGCTCTAAAAAATGTACCTCACGGACAGGTATGCGAACATTCGTATTTTTCTAAGATTACAAATCACTGGCGTCGTTGTTTCATCTATTTGCCCCCGGATTATTACAAGGATACTGCCAAACGTTATCCGGTTCTGTACCTCCAGCACGGCAGCGGCGAAGATGAGACGGGCTGGAGCGTTCAAGGCAAGGCGAATCTGATTCTTGATAACCTGATTGCTGAAAAAAAGGCCGTCCCGATGATCCTTGTGATGGATAACGGCTATGCATCCAGGCCGCGTTCAACTGACGGCAGCGGGGGCGGCAGAAGCGCTCGGGACAACTCCTCTTTTGAAGATGTTATGATCAACGAGATTATTCCGATGATCGATGCCCATTATCGCACTCTTTCGGATCGCGAGCACCGTGCGATGGCCGGTCTATCGATGGGCGCCAATCAGACCATTCGGATCACCATGAATAACCTCGACACCTTCTCCCATATCGGGGCTTTTAGCGGCACGTCGAATTATCCAGGCTCGGCTCCCCTGGACCCGGAGACATTCTCCAACGGGCAATTCAAAGACGGCGACACGCTGAACAAACAAATCAAGCTCTTTTTGCTTGGCTTGGGTACGAAAGAACCCGATCCGTTCCCCGGTTCCGTCGGCGCGTTCAAGGCGATGCTGGACAAGACCGGAATGAACTACGTTTATTACGAGTCGGCCGGGACCGCCCATGAATGGCTGACCTGGCGGCGGAGTCTGTATCAATTTGCCCCGCTTCTATTCACGGACCTCAAGGATGAATCCGCAGCCGCGTCAAAACCCGATGGGGTGCGGGTCTTTACTGCCGGACATAGTTTACATTGGTATGTTCCGGACATCTTAGCGGAATTGGCCTCGGCGGATGGGATCGAAGGCCATGAGACGGTGGGGGTGCAGAGTTTAGGGGTGTCACGCACCATGCAGCACTGGGACCATCAAGGCGGACAAAACCCGGCGAGACGGGCATTAGAGAGCGGTACGGTTGATGTATTGACCCTGTCGCCGATTCAGTTCCCGGATGAGGGGATCGATCATTTTGTTAAACTGGGACTGGAGCATAATCCCGATATGACGTTTGCGGTGCAAATTTCCTGGGGTGGACCTGATATCGATAATCAGGACTTCAGCTTTGCGGCCCTCCAGAGCAGGCCCGACAGGGAGAAGTTGCCGGAACAGCTTCAATTGCTCAACGCAAAAAATGAAGCCGCTGCTGTGGAACAGGCCAGGAAGATCAACGAACAATACGGACGACAGGTCGTTTACCTTGTCCCGACATCTCAAGCCCAGGTTGCCCTGCGGACCATGATTTACAACAAGGAGATTCCGGGTTTGGATACGCAAGCCGAATTGTTTGCGGATAATATCGGACACCCAACCGCGCCTCTGCAGGCACTGAATGCCTATTTGCACTTTGCTGTGATATACGGCCGCAGCCCTGTTGGCTTACCGATCCCCGGCGTACTGAATAACGCCGGCAAGCCGCAATGGAATGATGAGACATTAAATCGTGCGCTGCAGGAGTTGGCCTGGAAAGTTGTAATAAACTATCCGCCGAGCGGCGTGAACGTTTCTATGCAATAAACCGGAAAGGAGATCCGGGGGATTTTATCAAAAATCGGCATGTCACCATTTAGGAGTTACTTTATGAAAAACACGATCATCATGGTTTTACTGGCAGGTATGTTCACAAGTAGAATGTGTTTAGCGCAGGAAGACCAGCCGGCAATCAAGGAGGACTTCAAGCCCTCGACCTTGAACCAGCCCGGCCAGGAGTATCCGCAGGTAAACTCACAGGGCTACGTTCGGTTTCGCGTCGAGGCGCCTCAAGCCCAAAGTGTCAGGGTAAGCCTTGGCGGGCGTGGGGGCACCCCCCTCACGAAAGCGGAGGATGGCTTCTGGGTGGGCACTACGGCACGGCCGGAGGATGAAGGGTTCCACTACTACCATCTGACGGTTGACGGAGGGACATTCAATGACCCCGGCGCCATGCACTTCTACGGTTCGACACGTTGGGAAAGCGGCATCGAAATTCCCGCTCACGACCAGGATTTCTACGCCCTGAAGGACGTTCCCCACGGACGCGTGCAGCAGATCCTTTTCCCCTCCAAGAGCACCAACACCTCACGCAGAGCGTTTGTCTATACGCCGCCGGGGTACGATAAAGACCCGTCCAAACGCTTTCCGGTATTGTACCTGCAGCACGGCTGGGGTGAAGATGAAACCGCATGGAGCAATCAGGGTCGCGCCAATCTGATCATGGATAATCTGATCGCCGAAGGAAAAATCAAGCCTTTTCTCATCGTAATGACCTACGGCATGACGAATGAAATCCGTTTCGGCGGCCTCAGAAATTTCGATATCGGTCCCTTTCAGACGGTTCTTGTGGACGAGTTGATCCCTTACATCGATGCCCACTTCCGGACGCTATCCGATCAACCGCATCGCGCCATGGCCGGTCTGTCCATGGGCGGTATGGAAACCAAGATGATCACACTGAAGAATCTGGATACGTTTTCCCATATTGGTCTGTTCAGCGGCGGCACTATTTCCGCCGGAGAAATCACGGATATGGATACTTTCAAGGAGAAAGTCAAACTTGTATTTGTGACCTGCGGCAGCAAAGAGAGACCGGACAGTCTCAAGCCGGCCTCAGACTCATTGAAAGAAGCTGGTATCGAGAGTGGTTACTACGTCTCTCCGGATACGGCTCACGAGTTCCTGACCTGGAGGCGGAGTTTCTATCAATTTGCGCCGCTTCTTTTTAAAGATTAAATGACAGGTGAATATGCCGGAATCAACCAGGCAAATAAGGATGACACTATGTTAATAATTCAGGAGGTTATCAAATGAATCACAGACTTATAATTATTCTTTCAACAGCAGTCCTGACCTGTGGAATCTGTTTGGCAGCGGAGGATTTCAAGCCGGCATCGACCAATCAGCCGGGGCGGGAATACCCCCAGGTGAACTCCGAAGGCCGTGTTCGGGCACGTCTTGTCGCGCCAGAGGCCCTTACTGTTCTCTTGGACATCGGGGGTGTTAAATATCCTATGACAAAAGGCGAAGATGGTGCATGGGTCGGCGATTCGGCGCCTCAGGACGAAGGTTTCCACTATTATCAGCTCGTGATTGACGGTGCCCAGGTTCCGGACCCCGGCAGCATGTATTTCTACGGGGCCAGCCGCTGGGGCAGCGGGATTGAAGTTCCCGCCAAGGATCAGGACTTTTACGCTCTCAAAGACGTTCCGCACGGCCAGATACGGCAAAATCTGTATTTTTCCAAAATCACTAACAGTACACGTCGCTG
>JAFGTD010000216.1 GCA_016934295.1 Acidobacteriota bacterium | reverse complement strand
TACCGATACCAACCCCGACAATTTTTTCAAGCCGCTTTGAGCGGCTCAATTTATAAAGCCTCCGGCTAGGACCGGAGGATACTTACTTCTCAGTTATTTCCCTCGGCAGAATATGTGTTTTATTTTCCGAGTCCTTTATGGTGCTGTACATTCATAGGAGGCCGCCGTATCGGTCGGACCGCCGACGTATTTCGGATATGCCGGATAGGAGCACATCGGAAGACTCCGGTCCCCCGCCTTTACGGTTACGGCCATCGGCGGCGGCGCATCCTTTTCAACCCAATCGACCAGCAGGTCGAATCGGCTGAACGCATTGGGAATAGGCGCGGCCGTTATGGATTTTCCTTCGCCGTTCACGGAATAGTTCGTTCCGCTTAAACCGTGGCCTGTCTGGGGAAGAACGAAAAAGCGGGCGAAGGCATCGACTTTTTCCCGGCCCATTGTCTCAAGGACCGACTGGTAGTAATCCAGTTGCGCGCCTGGAGAAGCCAGCGTGTCATTGGTTCCGATGGCAACGATCATTTTGCCTCCACGCTTAAGAAAGGCATCCAGATCAGGATCAGTGGAATCCAGTGACTGTGAGATCTCCCGCCTTCTTGCATCGAATTTGCCCCCTTCCACATAATCGAGCGGATTGGCCTTCAGATCCTGCATCAGGAATCCGGTGACTCCCAGAACTCCGAGATGGCTGTGCATCGGCGCATTGTCGGGAGCGCCTTCCTGCCCGCGAAAACGGTTGGGAACAATCAATCCGCTGCCGGAAGGATCGGTGTTCGGCACCCACATGCCGAAGGACTTCACGCCGTTCGCCAGAGGAGTGGCGAAAGGGTATCGGCTGTAGACGAACTCGAGGGTGGAAATCTGGCCGTCGGTAAGACAGGCGTCCGCGCTTGTGTCGTCGGGATTCGGGTCGACATTGTTCGGGCATCGCCGGGCGCTCCATGGATCTCTATTCGGTTCGCCCTGCTTTACGTCGAATACAGCCCGGCATGCCATATAGTTGTTGATAATTCCGTCCACGAGCCCGTCCAGATGATCGCACTGGTGCATAAACTCGCCCCGGACGGCATTTACCTTGGCCGGGGTTACCCAGTTGGCCAGCGGCTTTTCCCGGATTCGAATCAGCTCGGGCGCGAGCATCAGCGAAGAGAAATTAACGATTGGAACATTGGCCGCGACACCATCATAGTCCGCGGGATATCGTTGAGCCACGGTAAGCGCCTCCCGGCCGCCCATGGACGAACCGAAGAAGTAGTTGAACCGGGGCTTTGCCCCGTACATTCTGTCAACCAGAACCATCGCTGCATCATGCGTCTTCTTCAACTGCATGTAGCCGAGGTTCTTCATCGCTTCGTCGTTCAGGGCCCAGTCGTCGCCCGAACCAGCAGACGGCTTAGCGGCCGGCTTGCCCGCCGGCTTTCCGCCCTTTCCCCGGGCAAATCCAAAACCGAAACTCATCTGGTGCCCGGAATCGCTGCCGTAGGCAACAAATCCAAGCTGGATAAGCGACGGTCCAGGTCCCATGTCCGCTCCGCCAAGCAGATTCGGAATCATGCCGTTCATACCGCCGCCGCCGAGCTGGGCGGCGCGGCGGCTCCAGGAGGCCGGAAGAACGACACGGAAATTGATGGGTTTCGCATTGGCTTCGCTGGAGACCGGAGCCATGGAGCCGTCCACGCTGCAATAGGCCGGATTCGACCCCGAGGCGTCGTTCCATACCGGATCGTTCAATGTCACACCGGAAACCGGCTCGCCGATGGCCGAAACCGGTATGGCGGATCCCAGTTTCGCCGCGGTGCAA
The DNA here is from genome assembly GCA_016934295.1 of Acidobacteriota bacterium. Taxonomy (GTDB): domain Bacteria; phylum Acidobacteriota; class UBA6911; order UBA6911; family UBA6911; genus UBA6911. The sequence continues at coordinate 3,587 of JAFGTD010000216.1, read as the reverse complement.
TCCGCCTCCGTGATTACCCTGTTCCTTACCGGTGTTTTAGAAGTGTCGGTTTGCGCCCAACTCGAGGCAGCCGAGATACTAAGACATACTATACCAATGGTCAATAGAAATGCTGCTGTGTTGCGGAAGTTTCCATTCATCATCCATTCTCCAGTTTTCGATTTCCTAAAAAATGGAAACCATTATTGAATTCAGTTTTTTGCCGGAGGGGCTCCCCGTCCGAAGCCCGGCATGCCGCCGCCCGCAAGTTCACGCTTTAACTTGAGCTCATTGCCGGAAAGCGTTCCCGTCCATTTTATTTGGAAATCCTGGCCCATCATCTGGCGCACATAGTCGAAGGAAATTTTGTTTCCTTCTATTTTGCCGTCCTTGAACTCGATCGCTCCGGGCATTTGAGTGTTTTCGAGGGTCCCCGTCAATTTGGAACCTTCGACCTTGAACTCCAACTTAATTTCGTTGTCGCCGTCTTTTGCAAGCCACGTCCCCGCAATCCCTTCCGATGAGTTGTCGCTTTTCTCTCTCCTGGCGATAAATTCGGAATTGCCGCCACCGCCGGGTGCGCCGGCGCCTGTCCTTCCGCCCTGCCCCATACCGGGTGCGCCCATACCGCCGAAACCGCCAACCGGTTCGCCGTTGTAGCTTCCGATGGAAGGCGGAGGCGTGACCGATCCGGCCGGCTTGAACAGCATCTGCGCGAACAGATACAGATTGTTATTCCACACGGGGACCTCATGCCCCCCGGTGTCGACATACCAGACGTGGTCGATCCCGGCGTCCAGCAGGCCCTGGTGGAGATTCCAGCTTCCCGTGATCAGATTGTCCTTGTCGCCGCAGCCGATCCACAGCAGACTCAGCTTGTCTTTAGCCTGCTGAATCTTGGGAATGAGGGCATTGGGCTGCTGGAGGTTGGGTGCGGAGGAGAAGCCGCCGACCCAGGCGAATGTATCGATGTTGTTGATGCCGAAATTGAGGCCCTGGCCGCCGCCCATGGAAAGGCCGGTAATGGCGCGATAGTCCCGGTCCGTCGCCACCGAGTAGTGCGATTCAATGTAGGGCATCAAATCCTGCAATAAATCCGGCTCAAAGTCGGCGTAGTAATTGAAATCCGACATGAAATTTTGCGATGGGGGTTCGGCGGTCGCGCGGCCGTTGGGCATTACGATGATCATGGGAACGGCTTTGTTGTCGGCGATGAGGTTGTCGAGAACCTTATTGGCCGCGCAAAGGGTTGTCCAATGAGTCTCATTGCCGCCGATGCCATGCATCAGATACATGACAGGGTATTTTTTATTGGGGTCGTAATTGGGAGGAAGGTAGACGACGGCCTTGCGGTCGACGCCTATGCTCCTGGAATTGTACGTAATGGTCTCCACCTTGCCTTTCGGGATGTCCGGCCGGACCTGGATGAAGTCCTCTGGCGCGTGACTGGGCAATGCCAGCGCCGTATCCGCTGTCACCGGAGCGAGATAGGCGGAAGCGAATGGGATCTGAGCCGGTCCGATAATTACACCCAACGCGACTGCAAAAAGTCCGATCTTCGCAAAATTGTGATTTTTAAATTGCATGTACGTTTCTCCTCAAAAATATTTTCTGTCACAGCAGTGGCAGGTTTATTGAACTGCTACAGATATTACGAACCTCCCAGCCTTGATGTATCATGAAATTATACACTTGTATAAATAGCGAATAATGGTTTTATAATATGAAAGGATCCGGCCTTCAAGCGATAATTTACAGGACTCGCTGGAATGGAATAATGGTGCGCTGTTTTTAATAATAGCGGGTGGTTTTTTTGCGATGAAGAAAATTGCATCAAAGACACATCACAGAGGTTCACCAAGCGCCGAAATCCGCGTTTTGGACGCAAGCTCAAAGGACAAGATTTTTCGATCGGCGGAGGCGTTATTTTCTACAAAAGGATTCCGGGAGGTTTCCGTTCGTGATATAGCGGCGCGTGCAGGTGTCCATTTTGCCCTGGTGGCGTATTACTTCGGCGGGAAACAGGCGTTGCTCGACGAAATATTCCATTCTCATGTAGCGCCGCTTGTCGAGGATGGGATGAAACGATTGAAGGCTATTACCAAGGGCGGCCGCAAACCGTCCGTTGAAGAAATTCTCAAGGCATGGATCCTTCCATGTCTGCGGCAGGGAGAACCTGAAGAAGGCAGGATGATTCACCTTCGTATCATCGCTAGTTTATCCCATGAACGATGGGAATATACCAAGAAGGTTTCAAGCTACATGCAGCGTTCATATAGAGCCTTTATTAAGGCATTACAGTCCTGCCTCCCCCATCTCTCGAAAGAAACATTGATGTGGCGACTCCACTTCGTGATGGGTGCCCTGTTTTTCGGAATCCGGCAACCGGCTTCGTTGATAGCTTTATCCGGAGCGCGCTGCAATCCCGAAGATCTGGAAGCGACTTTCGATCAAATCCTGCCCTATGCGGCTGCCGGTTTCCGTGCTGCCGAATGCGCCGGCGCCAAAAGCAGGAAGTCCAAAAAGTGAACAGCATGCAAAGGTTAAAAAATGCTGTGCCCGAGGATCTTACAGCAGACTAACAGGAGAAAGAAAATGAAACGTAATTGGACCGTACTTGTATTGCTACTGTCTTTGGGGGCTTCTCTGTGCCTGGCGCAGACGGACCAGCCCACGATAAAGGAAGACTTCCATCCCTCGACCTTGAACCAACCCGGCCAGGAGTACCCGCAGGTCAACTCCCAGGGCTACGCTCGATTCCGCATCGTGGCGCCCCAGGCCCAAAGCGTCAGCGTGAGCCTGGGCGGTCGCGGCGGCACCCCTCTCAAGAAAAACGAGGACGGCGTGTGGATGGGCACCACGGCGGCACCGGAGGATGAAGGCTTCCATTACTACCATCTCACAGTCGACGGGGGAACATTCAACGATCCCGGCACTCTGAACTTCTACGGTTCGACCCGCTGGGAAAGCGGCATCGAAATCCCCGCGCACGACCGGGACTTCTATGCCCTCAAGGACGTTCCCCACGGCCGGGTGCAGCAGGTTCTCTTCCCATCCAAAAGCACGAACACGCAACGGCGCGCCTTCGTCTATACGCCACCCGATTACGAAAAGGACCTGGCGAAGCGGTATCCCGTTTTGTACCTGCAGCACGGTTGGGGCGAGGATGAAACCGCCTGGAGCAACCAGGGCCACGCCAATCTGATCATGGACAACCTGATAGCCGAAGGCAGGATCAAGCCCTTCCTCATCGTGATGACCTACGGCATGACCAACGATGTCCGGATCGGCGGCATGGCAAATTTCAGCATCGATCCATTCGAGACAGTTCTAATTAAAGAGTTGATTCCCTATGTCGATGCTAATTTTCGCACGCTCTCCGATCAGCCCCATCGCGCCATGGCCGGACTGTCCATGGGCGGTATGGAGACCAAGACGATCACCCTGAAGAATCTCGACAAATTCTCACACATCGGTCTCTTCAGCGGCGGTACAGTATCCCTGGACGATGTCAACAACACACCCGGTTTCAGGGAGAAGGTCAAGCTGGTATTCGTCAGCTACGGCAGCCGTGAACTCGGCGGCAAACGCGGCGGCGGCGGCCCTTT
>JAFGTD010000013.1 GCA_016934295.1 Acidobacteriota bacterium | reverse complement strand
GAGCAAACTCATCGACCGTCTACGAAATATGAAGGTTGTTCATTCTCGTGGTCAGGAGGTGCAGTATGAAGCATAGTCCCAGATATTGGGGTGTGAAAGCTGGCGAGTAATGCGGACTTCGGCAAAGAAGCGCTCTCGGCGTACAGAGTCTTTAGCAAGCGCAGGAGGAAGGAACTTCAACGCCACAGGTTGGCCTAGCTTCAGGTCATCTGCTCGATAGACTTCTCCCATGCCCCCGCGTCCAAGCAGCCCAATGACGCGGTATCTGTCGGCGAGGATGGTTCCTGGTGTGAATCCCCCTGCCGGAACAGAATCTGAGGAGACAATCCGCCCTACATGGGGTGACTGCACCGGAACTGGAGGGGATTCCTGCTCTGGTGCCTCCATCGTAGGCATCTGGGAGACCGAGCTGAGTTCTTGCCCACAGGAAGAGCAGAACCGGCTCTCCGGCAGATTTTCTGCCGAGCATTTCGGACACTGAATCATCGCATTTACCTAGGAACTAAGAGAATGGAACCGATTATATGGAATTTGTGGCGGAATGCAAAGGATGTTTGCAGAGGATCAAGCGAGGACGGAATCGGCTATTCTAAGATTCCATAATCCCGTATGACAACCAATACTTCCATTTGACCTAAAGCCTGATATCATTGATATAAATTCCACAAGCGTATAATCGAAGTTCCAGAATAAGGAGGCCCGATCATGAAATATATGACAATTTGGTCATATCGTCCTGAAAACCGTGACGCAGCCCAGGCCCGTTTAAAAGAAAGCGGAGGAGATAAGCCACCTGAAGGCATTAAATTGATCGGCCGGTGGCATGCGATAGGATCCGCGAGGGGCGTACATATTTGCGAATGCAATGATCCCTTGCTAATGGCGAAATGGGCACAGAGATGGTCCGATCTTCTGTCCATAGAGATCTATCCAGCAATCGACCATGAAGAACTTACTAAAGTGTTTGAGTAATCAAAAGTAATGGAGCCGGATTAATCCTCTGTGAATTCGGCTCCACTACTTTCTAATTGCGATAATTTCTAGGTCCTGGGAAACAGCCTATCCTTCCATTTGACTTGTTTACCTGACGGTGTTGGTTTGACGGATAAAGAATTTCTCTCCCGGGATTATCGTTATCCCTTACAAAACCCCAAAGTTTTGCAGGCTGTCCGGATCAGCCTGTAACTGCCCCTGTTTTTAGGACAAGTGAGGCTTCGACTGCCGACTACCGACAGCAGACTGCAGACTGTTTACTTGACACGGCACGGCAATCCCCTTATCTTTTAGCACTTTGCGCTTTTTTTAGGGGCAAGTATGAATTACAGCAAGGGATCGATCCAGCGGGGATACACGAATCAGCTCCTTTCGGTGGATCTTACATCAGGATCCATTATCGTTTCCAGGATCCAGGAGCACATTCGTGATTACTTTCTGGGAGGGCGCAGCCTTGCCCTCTACCTCCTGTCCCGGGCTGTCAATTCAAATACAAAAGCAACCGATCCCGAAAATCCGTTGATCCTGGCCAATGGACCCCTGGGAGGCATTCCTCTATTCCCGGGCACGGCCAAAGCCATGGCCGTTTCGCTCTCTCCGCTGACAGGCATCGCAGGCGTTTCCAATTTTGGAGGGTATTTCGGCGCCTTCCTGAAATATGCGGGATTCGACGCCATGCAGGTCACGGGCAAGGCGGACCGCTTCGTCATGATCGTCATCAACAGTTTCACCGGTGAAATCACTATCGAAGACGCCCCTGCAGATGATGAAACTTTCGACCTGGAAAGGGATATTGTTTCCCGTTTCACCGGCCTGGGCTACAAGAAGCAGCAGCTTGCGTTCATGTCCACAGGAATCGGAGCCGCCAGTACAACCTATGGCTGTATCAACAGTCACTATTACGATATGACAAAGCCCGCCAACGGAACCAGGGGCCTTTTCCGTACCAAACAGGCGGGACGCACCGGAACCGGTACGGTCATGAGAGACAAAAAAGTGCGGTCCATTGTCGTACTGGCCGGCCATCTGCACGGAGAAAATCCGTGCGGCGCAGCCGACTGGGACAGGGTGAAGCAGGCCGGGACAAAACTGCATAAAGTCGTCAAGAACGTGGATCCCCAATCCCTGAAAATGTCCACGCGGGGAAGCGCCGGACTGATTGCATTCATGAGCAAACCCGAGTACCAATGCCTGCCCGTGCGGAATTTTCAGGTTGGAACCGATCCCAGGGCGAGACAGATCTGCGGGAAATATTACGCACAGCATCATTTCGAACACAAGGGGATGGACGGTTGTTTCCCGGGCTGCAACCTGCAGTGCACAAAGGGCGGCCATGTTACCCTTGTAAGCGGCGCTCATGCCGGGAAAAAAGTCTGGGTGGACGGGCCCGAATATGAAACCGCGGCGGGATTCGGTTCGAACCTGGGTATTTTCAATGCCGAATTCATTATGGAGGCAAACTGGCACTGCGATAACTACGGGATTGATACCATCACGACGGCAACCATCATGGCATTCCTCATGGAATGCACCCAGCGCGGATATCTGGTGGAAGAAGACGGAGAAGGACTGGTCCTGACGTGGGGCGATGAAGCCGCTTCTCTGGAATTCATTCACCGGCTGGCATTGGGCAGAACGGAAATGGCTCGAGTCGCCGGCAAGGGGATGCAGAGTGTGTCGGACTGGATTGCCCGTATGCACGAAAATCGGACCGGCGCCGACATCCGGCTGAAACTGTCGACATTTGCCATGCAGGCCAAGGGCCTTCCTTTTTCATTTTACCGAACCCACCGATCCCTGTCCATGCAGGGTTCGTATGCCGCAGCCAGCGATATCGGGGCGCATCATGCCGCGGCCTGGCTTATCAAAGCCGAACTGCTGGGCGCGTTCCCCTCCTTAGAAAAGAAGGCGCAGGCGCTGATCTCCTATCCCAGAATACGACTGGGGAATGACAACATGGGTGTCTGTAAACTCCCGTGGGTGGACGTTTTCAATCCCGAATCCAACACGCGCACCGGAACCGATATTTTCATCAATCCGGCGAGCCAGGAAATCTACGCTGAATTCTACAATGGAGTGCTGGGAACCGATCTCACCTGGGAGGAAATCTTCGCCCAGACCGACCGGGACATCAACCTGCAGCGCATACTGAATGTTTTGCGTTACGGGCGGGAAACCGTATCCCGCGACTGGATCCCGGACCGGGCAATCGGCCCCACGGACGACGATCTATATGTGGCGGAGGAAGAGTTCAACGACCGGGACCTGGCTGCGCGCAGTGAAAAATCCCCGGGAGAGCTGGCGGCAATGACGGTCCGGGAAAAACGGGAACGGCTGATGACGCATCGAAAAGATCAGCTGCGCAAGCTTATTGATATTTACTACCGGGAACGCGGCTGGAACTCTCTCGGAATTCCGATGCCGGGAACCCTCAAGAAACTCGGCCTCTGGGAATTCCTGGATGAAGAAATCCGCTCTGTCATTCTCGAACTCACCGGTGAAGAACAGGAACTCACCGAAGAGGAGCAGACTCTGAACGTTCTAACGTTGGACGTTTAACGTTGGACGTCCAACGTCGAACGTTTTAACGTTTAGCAACCCAACACCTCTATTTATCTATAATTTCCTTAAGGCGCTCGACGTCCTTCCGGAGCTTTTTCTCGCGGGAATGGATCGAAAAAAGATACAGCGCCAGCAGGATCCAGATCGCCATGTAGGCGGCAAAAAGATATTTCATAGTATCCATTACAAATATCCCTCATTATACTTCATCGATACGGCGCATCATCCATTCCACTTTGTTCCGCATCGTTTCGAGATAAAAGCGGCGCCGAAGAAGATACAGGAAAAGAATCAGAAAGGCAGCCACACAAATCCCCAACGCCGGGCGCATCGATGGCGCCAGTCCCCCGGTTTCCAGCATTGGAGAAGGGTGAATATCGCGCCACCAGCGAATGGAGAACCAGACCAGCGGCGCATCGATGAATGCAATGACGCCGAAAACTGCTGCAATCACAGCCTTCCTGTCCGGGTCCTCGAAACTTTTCCGGATCAGCAGATAGGCTGCATACAGAAGACACAGAATGAAGGAAGCCGTCAGGCGCGGCGACCAGGTCCACCAGACCAACCAGACCGGTTTCGCCCAGATGGGACCGGTAATCAATACCATGCCGAAAAACAATATGCCTAACTCCGCTGACCCGAGCGCCAGGGAATCCCACCAGCGATTTTTCCTGAGAAGATACATCAGCGAGGCAACAAAATTAAGAGCAAAAGCCGTCAATCCCGTAATTGCCGCCGGGACATGAAAATAGAATATCCGCTGGAGATCGCCCATCGTTTTTTCGGTGGGTGCGCCGATCAGGGCCATATACAGAGCGACAGGCATTCCGACGAAAAGTATCAGACCAAGAACGATGTCCATACGGGGTTGAGACTTCTCGCTCATCGTCATTCCTCCAGAACACGCTCAAAAAGAAGACAGGATATCGTACCGAACAGGATTGTAAATGCCGTCATTATCGTCAGAGGAAGTTTCAACGCCCGGTAATCCGCGGCATTCAGGATGATATCCGTCGCCTCCACCGCGCTGATCAGGATCGGCAGGATCACCGGGAAAAGCATCAGCGGCAGCAGAACCTCCCGGAGCCTGGTATTGACGGCAATGGCCGACAGCAACGTCCCCACCGCTGAAAATCCAAGCGTCCCGATAACAAAGACCAGCAGGAGATAAGGAATTTCGGCCCACACCGTTAAATTGAATAAAACCAGGCCGATAATAAAAATAACCGCTTCGGCAATCAGCATAAAAATGAATGAAGCCAGCATCTTGCCGAGGTATATGGCTCCCCGGTCTGCAGGAATCATCAACAATCCCTGGAGGCAGCCGTTTTCTTTCTCCGCTGCAAACAATCGATTGAGTCCAAGCGTGCCGGAAAAGGTGAAGGCAACCCAGAGCACGCCGGGTACGGCGGAGCGGATTGTTTCGTGCAGTGATCCCAGGGCGAAATTGAAGATCACCAGAACGACAATCCCGAAAAACAGCATCGAGGTCAAAGAATCCTTGGTCCTGAACTCGATTATCAAATCTTTCCGGAATATGGCCCAGATCTTATACATAAATGAATGCCTGCGGCTATGCTAACAGATGTTTGAGTTTTTCATGAAACTGCTCATAGTTCAGGGAAGACTTGGGAATATCCAGGGCAATGGTTCCACCGTTGATAACAACGAGCCTGTCGGCTATTTCATACCCAAGACGGAAATCATGAATTGCCATAATACAGGTCTTGCCGCCCGCGCGCGCCGAAGCGAGATAGTCTTTAAAAAAATCGCCGCCCGAAGAATCCAGCCCGGTAAAGGGTTCGTCAAGCAGAAGGATATCGGGATCGTGCAGGAAAGCCCTGGCAATCGCCAGCCGCTGCTGCATTCCCCGTGAAAAACTCCGCACAGGGTCCCGTTCCCGTCCGCTCAGGCCTACCTGTTTCATCCTTTCCGACAATGCCGGGGCATTCGCCGGGACATCCATCAGCCGTGCATAAAAGCGCAGGTTTTCCAGGGCGGTCAGATCCATATACAGGGACGTATCATGGGACAGGTATCCGATACGGCCCCGGATGAAACGGGATGGAGCCTGTCGGGACGGTTTTATATACAATTCACCCGAGGAAGGCCGGGACAGGCCTGCCAGGATTCGAAGAAGTGTGGTTTTGCCGGCGCCGTTTTTCCCGAACAGCGAGATGAAATCCCCGTCGGACACAGTCAGATTCAGATTGCGAAGCGCTGAAAATCTTCCGAAGTGTTTGGCCAGGTTCCGGACTTCGATCATTTCGAATCACTTTTATCAATTATACTATTTCTTATTATTGCCCCTTCTTTTGCATGCCGGAATATTTCGGGCAAGAAGCCGGGAGTCTGAAGTCAGAAGTAAAATCCAATGTCTTCATTCAATTCAGTGGTTTATTCTTTCTTTAGAAGTAGGGTGATCCGGCGAAGCAGGCGTTTCCCCTCCTCACGCTGCCGGAGATATTCCCGCTGGTCCGGTGAATGGGTTTCATGCCGGCGATCCAGATCTGCCAGCCGGTCGAGAAGATTCTCCCTGCGCTTGAGTATCTGCCGTTTTTGAGAACCGGCTGCTGTCGGAACCTCATCGCCTGTTCGATTGAATGCATACCAGAGGACCAGGATGAATCCCACCAGGATAAGCGGCCCGATAACAAGGGTGTTCCGTCCGACAGCATTCGGTACCGACCGGATCCTCGATTCGGAAGCCGGCGTCGCTTCCTGCTCCGAAACAGGCGTCCCCCCGGAAAAGATCCATTCCACTTCCGTTCCTGCGTCCACCGGACCGCTTCGATATACCGCAATGTTTTTCCCGGGATCGGTCCGAATTTTCACCAGGCCCGTACCCGACAATTCCATATCCATGGGAATCACCCCGATTTCAATGGACGGGACCGTAAAGTAGAATTTTTTAACATAGGTATAGTTCCGGTTTTCATAGGGCAATATTTGAAAAACATCGACCGTCGTTCTTCCCGGACGCAGGGGATACAGGCTGTAATAGCTTTGTCCGTCGGGGCTCTCCAGCACGGATTGAACGACGGGCATGGACGAACCCGGAGCCGATATGCGTATCTGAGGGAGAGACATAATCTCCGGCGCCTTGGAGAACCTGAAGTTGCCTTCAGGATCCATAAAAGTCCTCGTCGGTTTCGTTTCATTATTGATTACGGCCGTATCGAGGGACTGCAAATGGTTCCCCGTAGCCTGAAATACCATCTGGTATTCTTCCACCCGGATATCCTTCATGGAGGTTGTCGCTTCAAAAACCTTTATCTCGACATTCGCGCGGCCTGAATCATCGAAAATGATCTGTGTATGATAATTAGCCTCCTTATAAACGGCGCGCACGATCAGCATTTGATCGACCGGAAGCCCTTCAATCCGGAACTCACCCCCGGAGTTTGTTTCCGCGGCCCGGATGATACTCATGCCCCCGCTCAACGCCACAACCTCGACAGGCACATTGCCGGCGACAATCGCCGGATCGGTTCCATTGACTATCCGCCCTTCCACAACTCCGGTCTGTTGCGCCAATGCATTCGATGAAATCAAGAGGCACGCAAGGATTAAGGAAATTATTAAAAAAATTCTCCCGTTCGGTTTACGGGTTCCCGATTTCATCGCCATCATCATCACAGTACCGATCAAAAAATAAGCTATGCCTTTTTGAGCTGCCGCTCTTCCGAGGGGCTTGCGCCCCTCGCTATTTTCTTAGCGCCCCTACGGGGCTGGAGCATCAATTACCGCCCACTGCTTACTACCCACTGCCCACTGCTTACTGCTTACTACCCACTGCTTACTGCTTTTATAATTTATGTCCGCAGTCGGCACAGAACTTTTTACCCGGAATAATATCCGCGCCGCAGGAAGGGCACAGCGCCTTTTCTCCATGCGAATCGGCTTTATCCCCCGGGTGTTTTTTATCCGCCGGATGTTTTTTATCCGCCGGATGTTCTTTTTTCCTGGAAACGATGTCCTCTTCGATGGAGGCTTCCAGCGATTCCGATACGCCCAATCGTTCCAGCTTCTGCAGAATCATGGCTGCATCGGCTTTATAATCGGCCTGCAGCCGCCGAAAATCATCATCGGTCAGCCGCCCCATCTCGTGTTCCAAAGCCAGGTCTCGAAGGTTACCGTATATGGAGGCTTTTCGATCGACCAGGCGATCCGCTTCCGTTTCCGCCATCAACAGCATATCCAGGCTGTCTTCCGATTCTTTAAACAGCGGACGGAGCACAAATATCCCCGCCGCTAACGTCAGGATCGCGCAGGATGCAATTAACAGCATTTACATCTCCAAGAATACAATCGTTGGTAGTAGGGGCAAACCTTATGTTCGCCCTTACGGCTACCGAACGCGGACTGCCGATGTATTGATCGACATAGGTAAGCGGTCGCCCGCTGTCCCTGTCACACCACCGTACGTACGGGTCCGTATACGGCGGTTCGGCGAGTAAAGCTATCGACGCACGGTTAATCTCGGGATTCCGAGTCGGTCGAAATAGACAATGGGCAGTGCAAAATGAAGAGCCGGGCTGTTCGCCAACCGCCACGGGCCGTGAGCACTGCCTGCCGTCTTGGCAGCCAGATCTTTGCCCACATCCCGTTTCCGAAGTTCGGCGTAACGCTTCCGGCTTCGTTTCCACTGCTTCCAGACCGCAGACCGTAGCCTGCGCCGCATCCACTGCTCAAGGACTCTAAGCTCCGAGGGAATCTGGCATTTACCAAAATAGCCGAGCCATCCTCGTAGATACAGAGTGATGTCCCCGGCCATCCTTTCAATGCTAACCCCTCTCGTCCGGCGCGTTAGTTCCCGTATCCGCCGCTTAAAGCGCTTCAGTGCCTTCGGCGCTATCCGCCGCCTCGGCTCATCTCCGCTCGTAAAGCTGAACCCAAGAAACTTCCGCTCCCATGGCTGTGCCACCGCACTTTTCTGTTCGTTCACCTTGAGCTTGAGTTTTCGCGTGATAAATTGCGTGATGCTTCTCATCACACGTTCCCCGGCCCGTTGACTGCGGACATAAATATTGCAGTCGTCCGCATATCGGGCGAACCGGTGTCCACGCTTCTCCAGCTCCCGGTCGAACTCGTCCAGCACGATATTGCTCAGCAAGGGCGATAGCGGCCCTCCCTGCGGAGTGCCCTCATCAACCGGACTCACCAGCCCATCCTCCATCACTCCAGCCCGCAGAAATGCACGGATCAGCTTCAACATCCGCTTGTCGCCGATCCGTCCTGCTACTTTCGCCATCAGTCTGTCGTGATTGACCCGGTCGAAGAATTTCTCCAGATCCAGATCTACCACCCAGCAGTATCCCTCGGCTATGTATTGCTGCGCCGCTTCCACCGCCTGATGCGCCGATCGTCCGGGCCGAAACCCGTAGCTGTGTTCTGAAAATGTCCAGTCCCATTTGCGTTGCAGTACCTGCATTACCGCCTGCTGTATAAAACGATCCAGCACCGTCGGAATGCCAAGCTTTCGCACTCCTCCGTCCGGTTTCGGGATTTCCACCCTCTTCACCGGTTGCGGCTTGTAGGTCCCGCTCAGCAAATGTTCCCGGATCACCGGCCAGTGCTGCTGCAGATATCCCGGTAGTTCGTTGACGGTCATGCCGTCCACGCCGGGACTCCCCTTATTGGCCTTGACTCGGACCAATGCCTGCCTGCAATTGCTCCACTCGCAGACCTCTTCCATTAACCGTTCGTTAATATCCGGGCCTTCGGTCAGGCTCTTCACCGTGAGCGATTCGATCCCTCCATTGGCAGTCCTTCGGGCTTCACCCTTATCCCCTGCCATAAAGGCCAATCTCAGTTGGGTTTTCTGCCGCTTGTCGCTCATGAGTCGCGCCGCCTACCAACCTCTCTCTTTAACCCCCTTACGGAGGACCGTTTGGGCCTTCACCGTCTCCGGCTACTATGCCCGCTGCTGACTTCTGCTGCCAGGTCAGAGAAGGTCACCCTTCCCTCAGTCCGGTGTTCCGGACTGACAGCAGATCTCCCGAGGTAATTTCGACCGCCTTCCGTACACAACCGCCGGATCTACAGTCGGCACCCTTGATGGATATGGGCTTCGCGGTCAGAAGCCCGCTCGCCCGGCGCCGCATGCCTCATATCCGGTTCTTGTTCATCGGCTCGTACGTTTGCTCCACGCTTCTTTCGGACTCGCCGTCACCGGGACGCCCTTGCGCATCGCTATCACTTCACCTCCATCAGGTTGTGAAGGGGACTCTCACCCCCAAGCTATCGAACATGCTCGGCACACTTCAGAGGGCGAACACAAGGTTCGCTTACATGCCCTCTGTAGGGGGTAAAAGGGCGAACACAAGGTTCGCCCCTACTGCCTACTACCAACAACCGACCGCTTATTCGGTAAAAGAGTGATTATTGTGCCGAAAACCATCATTGCCGCTCCGAACCAGATCCAGTAAACCAGGGGATTCACATTGGCCCTGATCTCAAAAGTCGATCCGTCATGCGACATACCGGCAAAGACCACATAGAGATCTTCTTTCGGCGTACTGTGCAATGCCACCGTCGTAGTCATTTGGCCGGATCCCGTTTTAAAAATCCGACGTTCCGGCTTTAAAGTACCGATCACCTTACCGTTTCTGTACACATCGAGAACCACTTTTCCAAAATCGTAATTGGCGGTCTGTCCATCCTCGTACCCGGTCATCTTCAGAGAATAATCCCCAATTTCCATCTCCCCGCCGGGTTCCATCTGCCGGGTGGCTTCCCGGTTAAACGTATTCCCTGTAAAACCGACAAACATCAATACAATGGAGAAATGAACGATATACCCGCCATACCGTCTTTTATTTTTGAGTGTAAGATTTACAAAAGCAGAGAAAGGATTTTCTCCCTTTTTCCTGATACGGATGAAGGTGCCTTTTATGAATTCTTCAAGGATCACGATCAGAACAAATGCACAAAGCGTGAGGCAGCAGACAGCATAGAAATTCCGCATCCCTGCAGCAACAATAACGAAGCAGGTCGCCGCCGAGAAAATAACCGGCCAGAGAAACGATCTTCTCAGGCTTTTAGGGGAAGTTTTGCGCCACGCAAAGAGCGGCCCCACTCCGGTGAGGAACAGCAGCAGGAGCCCGATCGGTATATTGATATTATTGAAAAAGGGGGGGCCCACGGTTATTTTTACTCCCCGCACCCACTCCGAAAATACGGGGAACATGGTTCCCCAGAAAACCGCAAAACAGGCAACAACCAGAACCAGGTTATTGAACAGGAAGGCGCTTTCCCGGGACAGGATGGAATCGAGCCGGCGTTCGCTCTTAAGGTAATCGCGCCTGTCAATCACAAGATACAGGCTCGCCGCCAGAACACCCGCCATGTATATAAGGAAGAATTTTCCGAGGTTGGAATCGGCGAAAGCGTGGACGGAACTGACAACTCCGCTACGTGTCAGGAACGTTCCGAAAACGCCTAAAAGATAGGCCAGGACAACGAGTATAATGTTCCAGACCTTCAGCATCCCCTTCCGTTCCTGAACGATTACCGAGTGCAGAAAAGCGGTGCTGATCAGCCAGGGCATCAGCGAAGAGTTTTCGACAGGGTCCCATGCCCAGTAGCCGCCCCAGCCCAGAACGACATAGGCCCACTTGCCGCCCAGGATGAGGCCCACGCCCAGAAAGATCCAGGTCAAAAGCGTCCATCGGCGGGTCGTCCGGATCCATGTGTCTCCCATCTGTTTACTGCAGAGTGCGGCGATGGCGAATGCAAACGGAACGACAAAACCAATGAACCCCAAATACTGTATGGGAGGATGAATGACCATTGCCCAGTGTTGAAGAATCGGATTCAGTCCCTGGCCGTCGGCAGGCAGAAAGGGCCCGGCACTGCCGTCGGCAAAAACCTGCACCAGGCGGTGGAAAGGATTTGAAAAGAACAGATTCAGCAAAAGAAAAAACGACAGGTTCACCATCAGAACCGCCAGCACGTAAGGCATCATTTCGCGATATCTGCGACGGTTCTGATAAATTGCGAGGCCGCTGAAGATCGAGGCGACGAAAACCCACAGCAGCATGGATCCGTCGTGAGCCCCCCAGACGGCGGCTACCTTATAAAAGATGGGCAGGGCACGATTACTGGTGCTGGCGACATGGGCAACGGAAAAATCATCCGTGGCGAGAAGATACACCAGGGATAAAAAGGTCAGGGTGATAATGCCGGTTGCGGAATAGGCTGCATTTTCCGCACTCCTGATAATTCGAGGCTGCCGTTGTGAAATTCCAACTAAAGCTGCAATCAGGGCGTAGAGAGAAAGACAGAGGGAGAGAATAAGACAGAAATTACCGAAATTGGCCATGCATCATTCCAACATTATGAAGAGGTTCTGTTGCTGTATTCGGCTTCGTACTTCGACGCACACTTGGCTTCGATATGGCGTGCCCGGAAGACTCCGTCCGCGGCAATATCCCCTTCCACCAGGGCCTTGGATTCGTCTGTGAATGTATCGGGGATGATATCATTTCCGATATAGCGAACTCTTATTCGGCTTTCTCCGCTGCCGATTATAAATTCCATCTGAGGCTTACTCCTGTCAATGGAACCTGCCACCACGTCTCCGGCAAGCCTGACGGTTTTGCCCATCAGGCTTTCCTGCATGGAGCGGTATTCATCAACCGTAATGTAATAGGCCTTGCTTTCCTCGAATCCAACGAAACCCAACCAGAATAGCGCTACTACGATTATTATGCCGCCGATAATGAACTTCATCCTCGCAACCATTCGCAACCTCTGATTCTATAGGGCTTCTCCGTATGTTCGTCCCGTAGCCCCCAAAGCAGTATACCATCAGGTGCTGTTTTATAGCGCCCGCATATATTCCGGCCGAAGCAGTTCCGGATCCTTTTTTTCAAGAACCTGCCGGATCAACGAAAGCGCCTCCTCCTTCTCCCGGGGCATTTGAACTCTCAGGGGCAGATAATTGGATGCATGATTCGAAGCAAAGAAGCATTGCGTGAACCGGCAGTTCGTTATCATAGTCTCAAGTTCCCGGATCAACTCAAACGGTGTGGGAAGAACCAGCCTTCCGGATCGGAGTTCCTCTTCGATCGGCGTCCCCGGAACAATCATTAATGAAAGCGCCCCCACAAAGTCGGGATCCATTTCCGAAAGGACCTTGCCGGTATCGGCCGCATGCGCCCGGCTCATTTCAACCCCGCCGATTCCGAGCAGCACGGTTATGGACAGCAGCATCCCGGCTTCCTTTACACGCTCCGCCGCCCGTATCATCTGCTGAACGGTCGCATTCTTTTTAATCCTTTTCAGAACTTCCGGATTCCCCGACTCCAGGCCCAGATAGACGATGCCCAGGCCGCGGGCTTTCAGCTCCTTCAGCTCCTCGACGTCCTTCTTGAGCACATCGACGGCGTTGGCGTATATCCCGACTCTTTCGAGTCCCTTAATTTTCAGCTTCAGGTAATCCAGGATCCGAATCAAATCCGCCTGGGGAACGATCAACGCATCTCCGTCGGCCAAAAAGACACGCCGAATAGTCCCAATTTCACTCGCTTCATCAATATCTTCTTTGATTTCCTCGAAAGACTTAATCCGGAATTCTTTATCCCGGAAGGAATGACAGAACGTGCACCGGTTGTAGGAACAACCTACGGTTATCTGAAGAATCAGGCTGTTCGCTTCGCTTGGAGGCCTGTAAATCATCCCTTCATACTTCATATGTTTCTCTCTCCTCTCGAACGTCGGCATGCCCTGCAGGATCCGCGACGGAAATACGGACCTTAGAAAGTCTTGCAGGACAATATTTAACAATAACACACCGATTCTTTCAAAGGGACCCTGAAACAGAGACCAGCGCCTCATGGGTAAATGGTGACAGCACCTGTAGCGGGGTCGCTTTTGAATGGTTATGAGCGTTCCGGCTTCACCCTCATCAGACGGTATCCCGGCTTCTTGATTCCGTGTCCATTTTGATTTAACTTATTGATTTAACTAATGTTTTCGTATCGCAAGTACGATAATTATTAAGCAGGGCGGAATTATATTCCGTCGCATTTTCCCATGGGTCGCGACCATGGAAAGACAATGACTCGAGTTATATTTACGAAACATGTTTCGTCGGCGTAAGGCATGACAGGCAATGAAATCAAGTCATCGAAGGCTTTGGAACAGGAGCTTGAATCCCTCCGGGAAAAGATTGCCCATATTCAAAGTTTCGTTCAGCAACACGAAAAAGAATCCCTTTTAAAAGTTAAGAAAGAACCGGCTCCGGGCGAGGCATCGGACCGCTTTTTCTGTTTTATCGAAGAAGGCCCTCTGGGGATGGCCATCATCGACTCTCGATATCGCATCATCAGGGCCAACGGAACATTCCGCAGCCAGTTGGGTTATACTCCGCAGGAAATCTCTTCCCTCGAAATACCGACTCTCGTCCAGGATGACAAAACCTGCCTGCAGCTTATAAACCAGGTATTTGACAAGGTGGTTCCGTCTTCAAAGACGGAAGTGAAACTGCTTCGAAAAAACGGCGAATATTTCTGGGGGCAATTCACCGTTTGCGTCTCCGAACAGGCCGGACCTGACGAACGACAATGCCTGGTTATTATTGAGGACATCAACGACCGGAAACAGGCGGAAGCGGTACTGCAGGCCGAAAAACAACTGCTGGAAAGACTGATCAGCAGCAGTGTAGACGGCATTCTTGCCTTTGACCGGGAACTCTTTTTTACGGTATGGAATCCCGCAATGGAAAGAATCCTGGGAGTCAGTGCACGCAAAACCCTTGGGAGACATGCGTTTACGGTGTGCCCTTTCCTGAAAGACATGGGCGAAAACGAACACTTCGAGGCGGCACTGCGGGGAGAAAAAATCATATCGAAGGATAAGCGCTTTACGATTCCCGGAACAGCCCGGCAAGGCTACTTTGAAGCTTACTACGGCCCCATGTACGGACCTGAAGATGGAGAAATCATCGGGGGTCTTGCCATTTTCCGCGACATCACGGAACGTATCCTGCTGGAGAAGAGCAAACGTTCCAGCGAAGAGCGCTATCGCGATCTGGTCGAAAATGCCTATGACATGGTGTACACCCATGACCTCTCCGGAAGAATAACATCCCTCAACAAAGCTGCGGAGAGGATATTGGGCTACACACGATCGGAAGCCTATCAAATGCGTTTTCACCAGTTTGTAGCCCCGGAATTTAAGGAAAACGCCCGTAAAATGCTGGACCGGCAATTAACCGGCCAGTCTCCCGGCACGCAGGAACTCCAGATTGTCTCCAAAGATGGTACCCGGGCCACGCTCGAAGTCAGCAATCGCCTGATTTTCCGTGAAGGCGAAGCTATCGGAATCCAGGGGATTGCACGGGATATAACCGAACGCAAAAAATGGGAGGAAGCTTTACGGGAAGCGAATCAGAAGCTTGAAAACTGGGTTCATGAACTGGAGCAACGCACGCATGAAATGACATTGCTCAGCGAAATGGGAGACATCCTTCGCGCCTGCGTGAACACGAAAGAAGTCTATGAAGTCATTGTGAAGGTCGCCCAGGAAATCTTCCCGGTTCAGGGCGGCGCTTTATACGTCATCGGCCCCCTGCGCAATATCGTTGAATCGGTCGCAGAATGGGGGGACACCACCGGACTGGAGCTTACCTTCACACCCGACGAATGTTGGGCATTACGAAGAGGAAGAATCCATTGGATCGGGGACACCCGAACCGGGCTGCTTTGCAAACATCTTCAAAAACCCGCGCCAAGCGGGTACATGTGCGTCCCCATGATGGCACAGAGCGAAGCGGTGGGCATTCTGTATCTGACCCAGCCAAAAGATGTGCGGATGCCGGAAGCCAAGCAGAAACTCGCCATTGCCATGGCGGAAAATGTCGCCATGGCGTTGTCCAACCTGAGATTGCACGAAACTCTGCGCAACCAGTCCATACGGGATCAATTGACCGGACTTTTCAACCGCAGCTTTATGGAGGAAGCCCTGGAGCTGGAAATTCGCCGCGCCGTCCGCAGTCAGCATCCGCTTACCCTCATTATGCTGGCTGTCGATAATTTTAAGGCGCTCGTCGAACAGCACGGGATCGAAGCAGGCGATTCCTTCCTGCACAATACCGGAGCCCTGCTGCAGGCCAATATCCGAAAAGGCGATATCGCATGCAGGTACAGCGGTCAGGCATTCGTTCTTATTTTGCCGCAAGGCAGTTTTGAAGTCATCCGGCAGCGGGCGGAAAACCTGCGGGAACTGATTTATTCATCGGAATGGAACGTCCCGAACGGACAGGGCTTGCGAACCACCGTATCCATGGGCCTGGCTGTTTTTCCGGGTCACGGCCAAACCGTCGAAGCCCTGCTTCGTTCTGCCGAAGCCGCATTAAACAGGGCCGGAAACGATGGAGGGAACAGGGTGGTTGTCGCGAATTAGTAGGGGCGAACCTTGTGTTCGCCCTCGTAGCAATATTCTTGATAGTAGGGGCGAACCTTGTGTTCGCCCTGTGTGTAATACAGTCGGCGGTCCGCAGTCGGCGGCCGGCAGACTGTATTTTTTTCTTGCGTTTTTATACAGATTCGTCAAAATTCTAGTTCGGGAAAAAACGAACGGGTTTCTAGGCGTTCTCCTCACCCTATGCCTTTTCGCGGCAGCTCTGCCTGATGCAGCCAAGCCGGCACAGCATCTATAAGGTTTGGTGTTTTCAGCGGAATCAATTTAATGGACACGACTAACCGGTCGAGCAATAAGCTCAATTCTCTGTGGGAAAAATTATCCGACTTAAAAAGTCTGGAGCCGGATTTTTCCGACCAAATTTCCCATGCAACAACCGAACAAACACCCGGGCAGATAAAATCGGAAATCGAAGCCCGAATCGGTTTTCTGCCGCCTCATTTCGCACCTGCCCTGCGGTCCCCCGCCTTGCTGGAAAACCTCTGGCATCAATACAAGTCATCCTATGCCGACAATCCCCTGCCGGACCTTTTTAAGGAAAAGTTGTCCATACAGCTGTCACGGTACTGCGCATCGCCTTATTTCATCGTCCTCCATGCGTGTACATTAATCCAGATGGGCGTTGAAGCCCAACAGGTGCGCCAACTTATAGAGGCCTCCGTCGACCCGGAGCAATTCCATGCTGTGCCGGCCGAGGCATCCCATCCACTGGAATCCTGGCCGAATAATAATCCGGCATTTGAGGAAAGCGTCATTGCAGGCTGTACCTGTATTTACTTAAGTATGGAAGATGCCGCAAAATGGATTGCAGAGCTGAAGGATATCCTGGGAGACTCCCTCTACGGCCACCTCGCCGCCTTCCTCGCTTTTACAAAAGCCTCCCATTCGTGGGTAGAGTCCCATCCGGAAATATCTTATGAAGACCATCCTACGGTCACCCGGAATTACCGCAGCCTTGTCCAGGCTGAGCCCCGGCTGGTGGATCTATTCCAGAATTACGGCAGCGTCCTCCGAAAGAACTATGCCCGACCATACTCCGCCGACGACAAAAGCAACGCGCAGTACAGCGAGTTTTTTGAAAACGCCAACGACATCATCTATACCTACGACTTTGAAGGAAATGTGATTTCGGTCAACCGTGCGGCCGAAAGGATCACGGGGTATTCCCAGGCCGAAATCCTCCGGATGAAATTAACGGATTCTATTCCACCCGAGTATGCGCACCTCGCCCAGAAAATGCTGGATCCCCGTATAGCGGGGGAAATCCCCCTGAACTACGAGCTGGAGATATTGGCGAAAGATAAAAAACGGATCGCACTGGGAGTCAGCAGTCGTCCCGTATTCCGGGGAGGCAAGGCGGTCGCCGTTCAGGGCATTGCACGCGACATTACCAAACACAAGAAAACCGAAGAGGAGCTGCAAAAAGCAAACCAGAAGCTGGAAGCC
Organism: Acidobacteriota bacterium; assembly: GCA_016934295.1. Lineage (GTDB taxonomy): Bacteria > Acidobacteriota > UBA6911 > UBA6911 > UBA6911 > UBA6911. Next base: position 766 of record JAFGTD010000013.1, on the reverse strand, counting down.
TGGGTAAGCGAACTCGAACAGCGAACGCATGAAATGACCCTGCTGAACGACATGGGGGACATTCTTCGCGCCTGTCTTACCACGGAGGAAGCCTATAACGTTATCGTCCGGGTGGCCCAGCAGATTTTCCCCATTAAGGTAGGAGCGCTTTATGTGATCGCGCCTTCGCGCAACCTTGTGGAATCCGTCGCCGTATGGGGAGACGCTTCGCTCGCAGAACGTTCTTTCACCCCTCAGGAATGCTGGGCATTGCGCCGGGGCCGAACCCATTGGGTTGAAAATTCCGAATCCGGCCTGATCTGCCGTCACATCCATCAACCTTCATCCAACGGGTACCTGTGCATCCCCATGATGGCACAGAGTGAAGCGCTCGGCATCCTTCATCTCATGCAGCCTGAAAACGTTAAAATGACGGAAACCAAACAGCGCATGGCGGTAACAATGTCAGAGCACATCGCCATGGCGCTGTCCAACCTGAGGCTTCACGAAACGCTCCGCAGCCAATCGATCCGCGATCCCCTGACCGGACTGTTCAACCGCAGGTTTATGGAAGAATCGCTGGAACTTGAAATCCGCCGGGCGTCCCGCAACCAGCGCCCGCTTGGAATGATCATGATGGATCTCGATCATTTCAAATATTTCAACGACAACTTCGGGCATGAAGCGGGAGATCTGCTGTTGAAGGAACTCGGGGCCCTGCTGAAAAACAACATCCGCGGCGAGGATATCGCATGCCGATACGGGGGAGAAGAATTCACGCTCATTC
>JAFGTD010000215.1 GCA_016934295.1 Acidobacteriota bacterium | reverse complement strand
GCGTTTATTCCAGTGACGCGACATAAAAGTATTGCCCAGGTGCTGCGTAGCGCAATGTACCTCCAGATGGTCAACCCCGGCCTTACTGTAACGCTCCGCCGCACTAACGAACTTTTCCTGAATTTCTTCAATATCGTCAACGGTTGCCTCAACGGTTTCGTCACCCCAGTGTTTTTCATACACCTCCACTCTCATCACCGAAGCAGCGATTGGCGGGCGCCCGGAAAACGACGCGGGGCACCAGGGTCCGGCATGCATCATCTGCACCGATAACCTGCAATCATGTTTGTGAACGGCATCTGCCAGTTTCCTGAAACCTGGAATGTATTCATCCGCGTCAATACGCAACCCATCGGGCATCCTTGCGCCTAAAGGATAATCAAGGTAGGCGTCCCAGAGAATAACCATGCCTGCGCCGCCCCTGGCCACTGCTTCCACGTAGTCGATGGTTCTCTGGTTCATGCGGGCATCATGGAGGTCATGGGTATTCATTTCTGCGGCAGTCTTTATTATTCGGTTCTTAACCCGCATCTTCCCTATATTAAAAGGTGAAAGTAGCATTTCAAACTGCGCCTCCCCGCTCATTATCACTCCTCCGTTATAGTTTTGTTCTCAACACTATTTTGAAAAAATAGGGACGCCCCCTGTCCTGCCCCGATAGTTGTACCACTTTTTAAATTATGGACATAGAAATTGTAGGTGTGTGGAGCGTAGCGGAACCCAGCTGCAATGGCAATATTGCCTCCGGTGCCGGTGGTTGATATCCGCACGAAGCCGGCCGATAGGTGGAATAAGCCGCAGTTTTTCGGATCGGCTTCACTATCAAGTCCCGCCTCAGCTTCCGATCAGATGCGTTTAAACTATCCTTGAATTTCAGTAGGTTACTACAGTGATGGATCGAGATAGTTAAGAAAATTGAAAATATGCACACAGATTCATTATTGAGTCCAGAAAACCGGCGGATCAGAATACCTTAATCGAAGAGTATTTCCTGTAACGCGGGAAGGCAGAACGCGGCTTATTGATTTCTACCACGGGCTATCAAAGGAAGCAGCTTTTAAAACGTATTTTTTCTAATTATTATCCAAGTCCCCCGTATGGATACTCTCCGGACTCAGGCTGTGGAGTTTTACCCATGATGTGTTGTTGTACCTTATCCAGATCCCAACGCCTGAACCGAAATCTATGATGCAATCGTCCTGACCGCTGTCGTCCAAGTCGGCTGTGGCGATGATTTCAGCACCCAGGCTGTGGAGTTTGGTCCAGGTTGCATTGTTGTACCTTATCCAGATCCCAATGCCTGGACCGAAATCTATAATGCAATCGTCCTGACCGCTGTCGTCCAAGTCGGCTGTGGCGATGATTTCAGCACTCAGGCTGTGGAGTTTGGTCCAGGTTGCATTGTCGTACCTTATCCAGATCCCAACGCCTGGACCGAAATCTATGATGCAGTCGTCCTGACCGCTGTCGTCCAAGTCGGCTGTGGCGATGATTTGGGGACTTAAGTTGTGCAACTTTGTCCATTTGGTATTGTTATAAAGGACATAGATACCGACGCCTGGACCGAAGTCGACGACGATATCCTCAAATTCATTCCCGTCAAGGTCCCCGGTTGTAATGGTTTCTGGACTCAAATTGTGTAATTTTGTCCAATTGCTGTTATTGTATCGTACCCAAATGCCGATTCCCGAACCGAAGTCGATAATGCAATCATCCTTACCATTACCGTCCAGATCGCCTGTAATGATAATTTCAGCACTCAGGCTATGGAGTTTCAACCAGGCGGTGTTATTGTAAAGCGCCCATATGCCGTAGGAAGCGCCAAAATCAACGATACTCTCGTCAAGACCATTGCCGTCCAGGTCAGCTACGGCGATGATTCCGGGATTTAAGCTGTGCCGCTTGGCCCAAACAGCGTCATTATATTTTATCCACAGCCCTGTGCCGGGGCCAAAGTCTATGATGATTTCTGCGTTTTTACCGGTAAAACTCACCTTTACCGGATTTGTTGAAGTGCGGCCATTCCAGAATGTGAATACGGCATCGACGTTTTTTCTGCCGGCCAGCGTTCTGGGGATGGGGCCGATAACTATATAATCCACACCCGGATCAGTGTCATGCGCGTCCAGTTCAACTACGGGCACCCAGACATTGTCAATGACTGCAGTGGGTAGCCCCCAATCAGGCCAGCCGTATCTAAATCCGGTCCCATAGAAGGTCAAATAGACTTCGTCTTCTTCAGTGCCAAGATCAATGGGGTTTGTTTTAAAAGCGCCCTGCCCATCTGGTCGGTATGTCAGCCCTTCAGTGATCTCTCCGTTTTTGTTTACATGTTGGTATTCTGCTTTTGCCGGTCCAATTCCATTTTGATTCGCCGAAAAAATACCCGGAGCGGGGCCATTGGCTACTATCGCAATTGGGAAGTAATCGCTAGTTCCCGAACTGTCGATTACCTCAATTTGCGCCAGCTGGAAAAAGCCGGGGACCAGGACATCCACTGAAATAGAATCGACCCCAAACACTTGTGCTTCGGATTCATGGCCGTCGACCCCATCTATGAATTTAACGCGCACATTTTGGTCGGAGTTGTCCAGATTGCTGACATAGATCCTCGCAATCGAATCGGGTGCAATGGTCGATGTCCAGAATTTTTTTGCATAGGGATGGTAAGCCAGAAAGCCCACTGGAATTTGGAGGCTCGCACCGTTAACAACACGTTCGATTGACAAGCGAGCAGGCTCAATCGTTAGATGAACCGGAATAGTCATTTCTTGAGAAAGAGCATCAATCCGAATTACGCTGGCATAAATACCGGGACTCAGATCAGTGGTATCAACGCCGACTATAAGAGGGGGATCAATCTGCCCCAATTCAACTTTTGAGGTGCTTACGTTTAGCCATGGTGCGTCCGTGCTGATATTCCAATCAAGCATGCCGCCGCCACAATTCGTGATTACAAGCGGTTGAGGGTCCGGATCAGGGCTGCCATTTACTGTGGAGAATTCATACTCCGTGCGAGAAAGGCAAATCACGGGATCCGGTGTCTTCAGCCGTACCTGGGTATCTAATGTCGCTCTGCCTCCCGTGTAATAATAGAGACTGTTGGGCAAGCCGTTGATTTTGGGCAGGAGTCCTGCGTGGAACTGACTCATTCGGTTATAAAAGGTCATTTCCCACGGATTGAGAAGCCGTCCTACTGAAATGACGGCATATGCTACGTTGAACTTTTTCTGGGAATTTTCAGGTCCAGGAATGCGAAGTCCATAAATATCGATAATTTCATCGATTGTTAATTTATTGATGGGGCCCTGGACGAGCCTTTGCCGCCCGCAGTTGGCATCCTCTTCTTCCGGAGCAATATAGATCGGTTTGACTTCCGAAGCCGGGATCAGGCCCATCAAATAGAGTCCGAAATTGCCAACTCCGTCGGTACCCCCAATATTTGTAAAAGTGCCATCTCCATTATCATTCCAACGGCACCCGCCAATCCAGCTTGAGATATTGGTTAGGTCGGAAAAATGGCCAGGATTGGTACTGATTATTCCCAGTTCAGAATCAAAGTAAGCGCCCCATTGATGCATAAACTCATGAAAAATAAGGCCCTCATGAATCTCACTCCATTTCAGAAAGCGATTCCAGCCTACTAATCGTCCAGAACTTCCCCAATCGGCACTCCTATCATATAGATCCAGGCCAATGCCTTGAACAGACGAAGAGATATGGTAATGGAGGCCGCCTGGTTCACGGCTACAGCCACATGAATCCTCTTGTCGTGGCAGGAATGGCCATACAATCGTCAATTGATCATAGTCATCTGCTATAAAATCATACAATCTTCGTACAAGGGCGTTCTCATCAATTGAAAAATCATTGGCTTTAATATTAATAACATGCGAAGAGATTTGGATGTCGGGTGCTATCTGATCGATCGGATCCGGGGCAATAATTGACCCAGCATCCAATACATTAAAGGATCCCCATTCATAATCAAGCGTGAGGGTCTGTGAACCATCTGAGAGAACAATTGTATTGAAGAAGGCTTGTGTGAATCCTTCCCAGATACCCGAGAGTGGCAGCCCATTCGCGTATTTTACACAATGAGAATGTTGTGGGTCCGTATCCCACCGGATACCGCCAAGGGTGAAAATCCCATCATTGGCCAGCTGATCGCCTTCCTGCCCGTCATCCCTAAGTGCAATTTCGGCTTGCTCCCCGCAAACGCTTCTGTTCCCAAAAACGAACCGGCTATCTTCTACGGGTAAAATAACGGATGTAGTGCCGGGTGCCGTCTTGACCTCCAGACGGGTCGATGACACGCCATCGTTCAGGATGGTATCAGGAACAAAGCGGACGAATTCGGGACACTGGCAAAATACTTTTGTGTGAATTGTTAATAAGTAGAACAGTAACAAACTCGAATACAACATCGGTGCCTTTGTTCGCTGAATTTCTTTAAAAGTATTCTGAGAGAGTGTTTTCATGATGACATTAGGGAAAATTTATTTTTTATTACCTGAATTTAGCACGGAATTAGCCTTTTGGAAATTCCCGCGCAAGAAATTTCTTGCACTCAAGTCTCCAGAGAAAAACTACATAAGATGGAACATGCCATCCTTACTACTGTTTGGATCTGCCCTCCTGATAGGGCTTTTGCACCATATTCCCATACTAGGTTTAATCCACATTATAAATTGCGGACCGTATGGCACCATCGAACAATAGTGACTTCCTCTTTATTTGACCGTTTTTAACCGGCAGCAGATCCGATTTACTGTATTATTACTGACAAAATTATTCGAATAACGGAGGAGATTCTTATATGACAGGCGGATTTCAGGGAAAAACAGCAATGGTCACAGGGGCCGCTTCAGGGATAGGAAGGGCGGCTGCGCGGCTTTTTGCCAAAGAGGGAGCAAACGTTATCGTATCCACGGGCTCCAACATCCAGGGGGGCGAAGAAACCGTCCGGATGATCAAGGAAGCCGGCGGGGAGGCCGCATTCGTCAAATGTGACGTCACGCGTGCGGAAGATGTCGAGGCAGCGGTCGCCCGTGCGGTCGAACTTTTCGGAGGTCTCCACTATGCCTTCAATAACGCCGGGATCGGACCCGACGGCGATCGCATGCCCATAGTACCGGTTGCCGACTGCCCGGTGGAAATCTGGGACAAAACCCTGGACATTAATCTGAAAGGCATCTTCCTCTGCATGAAGTACGAAATCCGGCAGATGTTGAAGCAGAACTTCGGCGCCATCGTCAATAATTCATCGATCGGGGCCTATAAAGCGGTTCCGGGATTCGCAGCTTACGATGCGAGCAAAAGCGGTATGATCGGCCTTACGAAAGCAGCCGCTCTCGAATACGCGACCTCCGGAATTCGGATCAATGTCCTTTGCCCGGGCCCGACCGACGGAACGCAGTTAATGGAAAAACTGACCCGGTTCCATCCGGAAGAGCGGGATCATATCAACAGCACGGTCCCGATGAAGCGCCTGGCATCTCCGGAAGAAATGGCCCAGGTCGCCGTCTGGCTCTGTTCGGAATCTGCATCGTTTGTCACCGGATGTCAGCTCCCGGTCGACGGGGGACTTACGGCGACGTAACCGTCTTGCTATGCACAGCAGTCCAGGGAAAAATAACGGGATATACAGGAGCATCCTGGAAGGCATCTTCGTCCTGGATCTTGCGGACGAAAAGGGCAGCTACTGCTCGAGGCTTCTTGCAGATCTGGGCGCCGAGGTCATTAAAATCGAACCTCCCGGGGGGGATCCCTCCAGAAGTCTGGGACCTTTTTATACTGACGTTCCGGGCGGCGCGCCAGTAAGCCTGTCCTTCTTCTACAACAATCTTAACAAGAAAAGCCTTGTCCTGGACATGACAACGGATGAGGGGAAACACGTCTTCGAAAGACTGGCGGAAAGGGCCGATGTCCTGGTGGACACCTGCTCCCCGGATTATTGGAACGCGCTGGGATTCGGCTCCGAAAAGCTGCGCCGGGCAAATCCACGCCTGGTTCACCTGTCCATCACCCCTTTCGGACAGAGCGGACCGAAAGCTGCGTACCATGCATCCGCCGGTATCGTTTCCGCCTTCGGGGGCCAGACCTATGTATGCAGCGACGGTTCGGGCAAACCCGCAAAGATGTTCGGCATGCAACCGTGGTATACAGCCTCTCTCTTCGGCGCCGTTTCGGTCCTTATCCGGCTTCGGAAACGGAAACGAACCGGCCTCGGGGACTTTATGGACCTCTCCATCCAGGAAGCGGTTGCTTCCACTCTCGATCATGTTCTGGTCGATTATTTTGCAGACGGCAGAGTCGTCCACCGACAGGATTCGCCGACCCCCGACTGGAATTTCTCCGCAGTTCCCTGCAAGGACGGTTCCATACTCCTGACTATCTTACGAAACTGGGACACGCTCGTTGAAATCCTGGCCTCGGAAAAGAGGTCGAAAGATCTGCTCGATCAAAAATGGCAGGAGCCGGACTACCGGGAAAAACACTTCGACCATATTCTCGAAGTCGTAAAAGAATGGGCCGGGTGTCATACGAAACAGGAGCTATTCGAACTCGGCCAGGCGATGCGTTTCCCCTGGGCTCCCGTCGCAACCGCACGGGAAATTCTCGAGAGCCCGCAGCTTCAGTCCCGCCGTTTTTTTATCGAGAGCAATATATCCGGGAAAAAGGCATTCTTTCCCGGCATGCCCTACAGGTTCAATTCCTGGACACCCACATCTCCGTCACCGCCTCCACCCCCTGGGGGAAATACAGCCAAGGTCATCGAATATCTGGACACCCATAAAATTTTAAATAATCAAATACTTGAGCATATAATAGATAAACCATCATGCATAAATGATAATATTTTTGACGATATTCGTGTTCTGGACCTGTCGAGGATGCTCTCCGGACCGTATGCGACCCGGATCCTGGCCGACTTCGGCGCGGAGGTAATCAAAGTCCAGACCGAAAAAACCGCCCGGGGAGCGGAGCGCAACGACACCGCCTATTTCAGCGCATGGAACAGGAACAAGCGAAGTATCCGCCTGGACCTGGACAACGCAGAAGCAAGAAAGCATTTCCTGAAGCTTGTCGCCGAAAGCGATATCCTCGTGGAAAACTATTCCCCCCGCGTCATGAAAAATTGGGGATTGACTTACGACCGACTCAATGAGGTAAATCCATCCCTCATTATGCTGAGTCTTTCAGCCATGGGGCAGACGGGCCCCTGGAAAGACTATGTCGGATTCGCCCCAACGTTCCATGCCCTGTCGGGATTGATGGCCGCTTCCTCGGTCGTGCCTGATTCGCCCGCGATTATCGGACATCCTTACGGGGATATTATTGCCGGGCTCTATGGCGCTTTCTCGCTGGTGGCGGCCCTGAAATTCCGCGACGACACAGGGAAAGGCATGCATATCGACCTGGCCGGCTACGAAGCCATGTGCACTCTCCTCGGTCCGGCTCTGATGTACAGATCTCTGACGCAGAACGCAGACGCTCGAAGTCGGTGGTGTGAAGAATACTCCCAAGCGGTTCCCGATGGGTGCTTTCCTTGCCGGGGAAACGATCGATGGTGTGCGCTTACTATTAAAAACGACAGCGAGTGGAAAACCTTCCGTCGAATCCTCGGTCAAACGGAACTGGAATCGGATAAATTCTCTACGACGGAAGGAAGAAAAAAGAACAAACAGACAATCGATACAATTATCCGCCGATGGACGGCGGACCGTTCGGCGGAGTCGATCGTACAGTCCCTGCAGGAGGCAGGGCTGGCTGCAGGGGTTGTACAGAATGCCGAAGACATTTCGAAGGACAGACAACTGGCCGCCCGTAAATTTTTCGTTTCCCTGAAACATCCGAAATTCGGTGACGCAATCGCCGACCGATCCTGCCTGTGGCCCCGGCAGTCCGAACCGGAAGGATGGAAAGCGGCGCCGTTGCTGGGTGAGGCCGATTACGAGGTATTCCTAAAACTGCTCGGGATGCCGGAAGAAACCTTCAGGGACGGTATCCGGCGAGGCATCATCGGATAAACAATCCCGGCCGGCAACGAAATATTTGCGTTTGAAGCCCGGATGGAAGAAACTAGAACAATATTCTGCCTGTCATTGAAGGAGGCTCAAAATGGCACCTTCACGGCGTACTTTCATCCGGAGATTGGCGGCAGCCGCCTGCGCACTCAGTCTTCCGGGATGCAATAAGTCGACAAGCCCCGATTCTGTATATCGCCCATCGGCACCCGGGAAATCCATGGCATACGAACCGCTTTATCTACAGACGGAACGAACCGGAAAACTGAAAGAGATTGAAGACAACTTATGGAATATTTTGGAGAGTTGCCGGTTATGCCCGCGGCAATGCGGCGCCAACCGTCTTAAGGGAGAAAAAGGATTCTGCAGCTCCACGGATAAACTCAAGGTCCATACGGCCCACCTGCACTTCGGAGAGGAAAAGCCTCTGGTCGGCAGAGGCGGGTCGGGTACGATCTTTTTTTCCAACTGCAATCTTTTGTGCTGTTTCTGCCAGAACTGGGAGATCAACCACCGGGGAGACGGCAACTACACCTCCCACGACCAGCTCGCAGCCATGATGCTGGAGCTGCAGAAACGAGGCGCTCACAACATCAACCTGGTCACGCCCACTCACATTGTCCCCCATATTGTAAAAGCCCTGCGAATCGCTGCCGCAAAAGGCCTGCGCCTGCCGCTGGTCTACAACACGAGCGCCTATGACTCGATTGAAGTAATCAAAATGCTGGAAGGCATCGTCGACATCTATCTACCCGACTTCAAATACCAGGACGGCACCCTGGCCGGCAAATATTCCAGCGGAGCTTCGGATTACCCTGCCGTCGCGGCCGCGGTCATCAAGGAGATGCATCGGCAGGTCGGAGTACTTGATGTTGACGCGAACGGCGTCGCCCGGCGCGGATTGATCATCCGGCACCTGGTCATGCCGGACAACATTGCCGGAACGGATCGTTTTGTTCGATGGGTTGCACAGGAATTATCTACGGATACCTACGTCAACATCATGGAGCAGTACCATCCCGAGCACAAGGCGTTCGATTACCCGGAAATATCCCGCCGCATCACAGACGGGGAGTACCGGCAGGCAATCCGGTGGGCCCGGGAAGCCTCCCTCACCAATCTCGACTAGAATAATTTCGGTGACAGTCACCGAAATTATTTTTTGAGGGCTACGACGGCATCGTAGCAGGCTTTGCGTTTGTATTCCCTGTCGAACATAAGCGGGTAGTTGGTACGGCCGCCGACGGGAAAGTAGTTTTTCCAGGATTCTCCGTCTCCCGTCCCCCAGAAAGTGATGCGCCGAATCGAATCGCGGTATTTCAGAAACAGCTTGAAGAACTCGACATAGCGATCGGCAAGCTGTTTCTCGACCTCGGGAGGCAAGCCGTCCACATAGGGATTCAGATCCTCCGAATACCGGGCCCTGTCCGATATTTCGGCTCCCGTTTGCTGCCGTGCCCTGGGCAGTACGTCGACATCCATTTCAGTTATATGGACTTGCATTCCGGTCCCGGCAAAGGCGGCAATGCTTTTTTCGAATTCTCCGATATCCGGGTAATCCAACCCGACATGCCCCTGCATGCCGACACCGCTTACAGGCACACTCCGTTTCAACGCGCCTTTCACCCAGTCCACCACGAAGCGGCGTTTCCCGGGATTGTGCATATTGTAGTCGTTGTACAGCAGTTCCGCGCCGGGATCGACCTCGTGAGCAAAATTAAACGCGTAATCCATGAAATCTTCACCGATGATGTTGAACCACCGGCTCTTGCGCCATCCCCTGTCTTCGTCGACCGCCTCGTTGACGGCATCCCAGGCAGTGACCCTGCCCTTGTAGCGGCCTACCAGGGTCGCGATATGATTCTGCATCCGCTTCAGCATGGCATCGCGGGAAAGCTCCCGACCGTCCTTATCCACAAATCCGTTGCGGGCCATCTGGGAATGCCAGACCAGATTATGGCCCAGAATGTACATATTATGCTTTACGCCGAAATCAACGAACTTGTCCGGCACTGCCCAGTTCCAGGTATCCTCGTCGGGATGAACGACGCCCCATTTCATGTTGTTTTCCATGGTTATGGCATTGAACTCCCTCGCCAGCAACGCAAGATACTCCGGCCGGGACTCCTGCATGTTTTGCCCGCCGATAGCCGTTCCTATATAAAAATCTCCCTTGAAGGCATCCTTCAGCCCGGTTCCTTCGGCCGCTCTGGATACAGCCCTGGATTTCAGCAAAGCCATTGCACCATAGGCGGCAGCGGAATTTCGAATAAACTGTCTGCGCGATAGAAACATTTTAGTTTCTCCCGATGAAGGTGTTATGGCAGGTCCCCAAACAAAAATATCAGCCGTTCGGATCCCTGCTTCAGCGAATATAGCCCGTGTTCATTAGCCCTCAGACTTGCCGTCCCAGCAGTATGTGCAGAGTTTTTCTTTCGGCAGTCCGATCGCCTGCACCAGATCGTCCAACCGCTGATACTTCAAGGTAGTCAGATTCAGCTGCCTGCCGATACATTCGACCATGGCACGATACGGCTCCGAATCGGGATCCGCGTAGGTTTCAAGATCGATCTTTTGCTCGGGATCGATTTCCTGAATCCCCTTCCTGCCGGCCAGTTCCATTTCGGATTTGGATTGAGAGAAATTGAGAAATTTGCAGCCGTATACCAGAGGAGGACAGGCCGGACGCATATGGATCTCTTTTGCTCCCAGCGCATACAACCGGCTGATGATATCCCTGAGCTGCGTGCCCCGGACAATGGAATCCTCGCAGAAAAGCAGGCGCTTGTCCTGGATCAATTCGTGAACCGGAATCAGTTTCATACGGGCGACCAGATCGCGAACCCTCTGATCCTGCGGCATAAACGATCGGGGCCAGGTGGGAGTATATTTGACGAACGGCCTGCGATAGGGCAAGCGCGCCTCGGCCGCGTACCCGATGGCATGGCCGACTCCCGAATCCGGGATGCCCGCCACATAGTCCACCTCAACATTATCCGACCGATAGAGCGCGGCGCCGCAGCGGTTGCGCGCCGCTTCCACGTTAATGTATTCATATGTGGATGCCGGATATCCGTAGTATACCCACAAAAAAGCGCAGATCTGCAGGACATCTCCGGGGGGATTCAGCTGCTCCATGCCATCCGGAGTGAGACGCACGATCTCCCCGGGACCGAGAAAGTATTCGCTTTCGTAGTCGAGATTCGGGAATGCGGCCGTTTCCATGGTGACGGCATAGGAGCCTTCTTTCTTTCCCACGCACAACGGGGTGCGCCCCAGCCGATCCCTTGCCGCTATAACGCCGTCCTCGCATAAAAGCAGCATGGTGCAGGATCCCTCGACGGCAGCCTGCGCCGCTATAATTCCTTCAACAAGGCTTTCTTCATTGTTGATCAGCGCGGCTATCAATTCCGTGGGATTGGTTTCATTCATGGAAAGCTCGGAAAAGTGGGCAATGCGCTTTTGCAGCACTGTCTGCGTAAGAGCCTGGAGGTTATGAATGCGCCCGACGGTGGCCAGGGCATATTTCCCAAGGTGGGAACCGATAAGCAGCGGTTGATCTTCATGGTCGCTGATAACGCCGATCCCCATTTCCCCTATAAGTTTGGGCAAATCGTCCTCGAATTTCGAACGGAACTGAGTATTGGAGATATCATGAATGTTTCGCTTGAAACCCCGGCTGCTGTGAACCACCATCCCGCCCCGACGCGTTCCGAGATGGGAGTGGTAATCGGTCCCGTAAAACAGATCCAGACTGCAATCTTCCTTGGATGTCGCTCCGAATAATCCGCCCATTTTTCCTCCTGCCTGCCGTCGCAGGCCGTTCATTATTTCCAGTTTCGAGTGCGCGCATTACTTTAAAGCAAAACGTCCCCGGTGTCTTTGATAAATCAACGTCTCCGTAAAAATCACCCGTCGGTATACATTATGCTGCCGCCGAGAACCGTCATACGCACCTGGATGTCTTTGATTCGGTCCGGAGAGACGGAAAACGGATCTTCGTTTAAAAGAACGAAATCCGCCATTTTACCGGGGCTTATGGAACCTTTCAGATTTTCTTCAAAAGTTGCCGCGGCAGCTTCCAGCGTCTGCATTCTAAGAGCTTGAAAAAGATCCGTTCCCCGCCCCGGCACGCGACGACCGTCTTCGGTTTTCCGTGTAACGGCGGCGCCGATGCCGACCCATGGGTTGGGATCCACAATCGGGAAATCGGAACCGAATCCTGTCCTGAGTTTGCTTTCAAGCATCGAACCAACCGGATATAGATTTTCCAGTTCTTCGGCAGGGACGGTCTTTAAATAACGATCGCCTTCATAATGGAGAAACGCCGGTTGCGTCACCACCACGCCGCCGAGGCCCGCCAGATGCTGCAGCAGATCCGGACGGCAGACGGAACAATGTTCGATGCGATGGCGCGCATCCCGCCTGGGATGCCGCCGCAAGGCAACCGCGATCCCTTTAACGGCTGCCTCCACAACCGGTTCTTCAACGGCATGAATTGCCGCCTGGAACCCCGCGGCGTGAACGGATGCGATTATTTCGTTTAATTTTCCCCGGGAAGGCTCAAGACTGCCTGTCACCCGGTCAACGATAATCTTAACGGCGCCTAACCGTAGATCCGTATCCGGCAGGTTGGAAGTATAGGTCTTTTCATCAAAATCCGAAAAAGCCCGCAATCCCAGCATCATCGTAAGCCTGGGAGCAAAGAGGCCTCTCCGCTTCCACGACTCGTATCTTTTCCATTGTTTCGAATTATTGGAAGACGAAGCATCCTGGACCGACGTAATGCCGCAGGAAAGCATTTTTTCATTTGCCAGTTCCAGGCCCCGTTCGATTTCGGCTTCATCGAATCCGGGGATCCTGTCGGACAGATAGCCTCCCATGCCGAACAGCAGTCCGGTCGGCTGACCCGTCTTAAGTTCGCGTTCTATCATGCCGCCGGGCGGATCCCCGGTCGCCGCATCGATCCCGACTTTTTGCAGCGCCAGGCTGTTCAGAACATGGGCATGCCCGGAACGGTGCGTCAGCTTGACGGGATTCGAGGGTGCGACCGGATCCAGATCCCGGCGGTTGGGATGTCTGTTTTCATCCAGATAGAATTCATTGTAGCCTTTTCCGCGCACCCATTCTCCGGGGGAAGCTTGTACGCACGCCTCACGTATCCTGTCCTTTATATCCGATATCGACCGGATCCCGTCTCTGGGAGACAGGCTGAGGGACACCAGGCTTTCCGCGTATGCGGCAACGTGGCAATGGGCGTCGACAAATCCGGGAAGCAGCGTTTTTCCGGAACAATCGACAACGCGGACCGCATTCCGTTTCAACTCCTCCAGCGATTCCATCCCACTCACCAGGGCAATACGGTCGCCCTTGACGGCAACAAGCGCTGCGTCCCTGACGGCAGGATCCAGCGTCACCACCTTTGCATTGAAGAAAATTGTATCGAAGCTGCTTTCGGACACGTTCACGTCCCCCGATTCACCGGACCGTTCTTCCGCCCGGATGCATCATACACCAGTCACTTGCAAGGTCATCCCGGCAATGCAATCTGAATGATTGATTCTCAATCCGCGTCCATATATGATGGGCCGCCTAAATCCAAAATGACTCAATTATTTCGACCTTAATCGGTGGAGGACATGGAATTCGGAAAGGTGATGACTAAGACTAATTCAGATTCGAACAGCATAAAATCCGCGTCTATTCTCAAATTTGTTGTATGGAGTTTCCTGGGTTCCTTTATTTTCTTTGTCCCCGTCTCCATAAACAACACGACAACCATACCGCTGGATCACATCCTCACCGCGATACAGAATACCATTCCGCGGTTCGGTCCGCTTTTCGCCCTTGCCATTATTGTGATCGGGGGCATTCTTCCTTTTTACGACAAAAGCTGGAACCGTGATGCGGTCACCGTGATACTTTCCTTTCTCAAGCTGCTCGGTATCGGCGCGGGATTTATGGCCTACCTCCGGATAGGGCCGGGCTGGTTGATGGAAGAGGACGTGCTGCCGTTTCTGTGGACGAAAGTGGCGGTACCCGTCGCCATCATCGTGCCGCTCGGATCCATATTTTTGACCTTCATTATCTGCTACGGATTGCTGGAATTTATCGGTGTCCTCATGCGGCCGGTGATGCGCCCCCTCTGGAAACTTCCCGGCAGGGCTGCAGTAGATGCCGTGACTTCCTTTGTCGGCAGTTTCGCCATCGCAATGTTCCTGACAAACCGACTTTATAAGGAAGGAAAATACACGGAAAAAGAAGCGTCGATCATTCTGACCGGATTTTCGAGCGTCTCCGCCAGTTTCATGGTCATCGTGGCAAAAACCCTCGGTCTTATGGAACACTGGAATATGTTTTTCTGGACCACGCTGCTGGTAACCTACCTGGTTTCGGCCATTACAACCAGGCTGTATCCGCTGAAATCCATTAGAAACGAATATTATCGATCGAGCGGAAATCCTGAGCCCTCCCTGAAAGGAAATCTGCTGCGCAACGCTCTGCGCTCCGGCCTTGAAGCAGCCGAAAAATCAGGCCCTCTTCACCGCAATGTCTGGGCCAATTTAAAGGACGGGCTGTTCATGACCTTCCGGCTGATATCCATCATAATTTCCGTGGGGCTCATTTCGCTTGTCCTGGTGGAAACGACCCCGGTGTTCGATTACATAGGCTATATTTTCTACCCATTCACTTATCTGGCCCGACTGCCGGATCCCGGACTGGTGGCCAAGGCCACCGCGGTGGCAGGCGCCGAAATGTTTATCCCGTCCGTACTTATGGCCGGGACACCGGGTGTGGCCGTTATGTCGAAATTTGTGGTCGGGGTCGTATCGATCGCGCTAATACTGTTTTTCTCAGGATCCATCCCCTGTCTCCTGGCAACCGACGTACGCCTCGGCTTGAAAAACCTGGTTATCATAATGCTGGAGCGGGCGATTCTGGCTTTGCTGATAGCAGCGTCGATGGCTCATTTTCTATTTTAACGGCGCGCGCTAAGCCATGCTTTGCCGGCAAGGCGGCGACCCGAAGAACAAAAACGCGAACTACAGGAGGGTGTCCAAATGGCATTTGAGAGCATTTTGGACCAACTGGGAGTGAGGGGAGCGGATATCGGTTCCATTGCGGATCAACTCGTCAAAAACAGGAGGCATATTCCGCTGCTGGTCGAAGCCCTGCAGGTCGAGAAAAGCTCTAAAAAATACGCTTACGAGAAAACGCTGCGCCTGGTATCCGAAATGAAACCGGAACTGCTCTACCCCCACTTCGATGTCTTCGTCCGGATGCTGGACAATGACAACAGTTTCCTGAAATGGGGCGCCATAATGACCGTAGCCAACCTGACGGCTGTCGATACGAAAAACAGGTTTGAGAAGATCTTCAGGAAATATTATGCGCCGATTGGAGGTCCCGTCATGGTCACGGCGGCGAATGTCATCGGCAGTTCTGAAAAGATTGTCCGGGCCAAACCCGAATTGGCTGATGCAGTCACAAAAGAAATCCTCAAGGTGGAAAAATCCAATTACCTGAACAAGGGAGAGCCGTCTCCGGAATGCCGCAATGTCGCAATCGGCCAGGCCATCGATGCCTTCGATCAATTTTATGACCGGATCGGCCCCAAAACCAAAGTCCTGAATTTTGTCAAACGTCAACTTACAAACACCCGAAAGCAGGTAGCCGGAAAAGCCGAGCGTTTTATGAAAAAACACGCCTGATGGAAAGACAAGCCGGAAGCGGGAGGGATCGTTTTTATTCGGTAGAATCCGTTAAAAATTTCAGAATCCGGCATACTTTCGTGAAATACGGAATTCGACAAAAAAAGGAAGCTGGAAGAAAGAGGAAGTGCCAGTGACGCATTCCGGAAGAGACAACTGGGGATCCCGTATAGGATTTGTTCTGGCCGCGGCCGGTTCCGCCGTGGGCCTTGGGAATTTATGGAAGTTTCCATACCTCACGTGGGACAACAATGGCGGCGCTTTCGTCCTTGTCTATCTCCTGGCGGTCGTTATCATCGGCCTTCCCCTCATGATGAGCGAGATCCTGGTCGGCCGCTCCACGCAGCTCAGTCCCGTCCCGGCGTTCACCAAGCTCGGCGGCAGGCGGTGGTCCGGCGTAGGCTGGCTCGGCGTGGCCTCCGGGGCCGTGATTCAGTCCTATTACATGGTCATCGCCGGATGGTCCCTGCGTTCCTTCGTGCAGTGCCTGGGCTGGTCCATCAAAGGATATGTGACACCGGCGGATGGAGATTTCGATGCGTTTCTTTCCAACGGGTCCCTGCAGATAGGACTCACGCTTCTGTTCACCCTGTTCACGGCGATTATCGTCTATCGCGGAATCGGCGGCGGCATCGAGAAAGCGACCAAGGTCCTGATGCCGGCG
Organism: Acidobacteriota bacterium; assembly: GCA_016934295.1. Classification (GTDB taxonomy): domain Bacteria; phylum Acidobacteriota; class UBA6911; order UBA6911; family UBA6911; genus UBA6911. The sequence goes on along the minus strand of JAFGTD010000215.1, from coordinate 1,127 downwards.
CTTCTGGCCATCCTTCTGTATCTGGTTTTCACAACCTTTACGATGGAAGGACGCAACGAGGCTCTTGCAAAGATATTCATCCCCGATTTTTCCAAACTGCCCAGGGAAGGATTTCTGGAGGCCGTGGGTCAGGCATTCTTCTCTTTATCGCTGGGACTGGGGGCCATGATCGCCTACGGCTCCTACCTGGGCAAAAAAGAGTCCATCTTCAAGTCGGCACTCTGGGTGGTGGTGCTCGATACAATCGTCGCCCTTCTTTGCTGCATAGCCATGTTCACGATCATCTATTCCGTCCCAGGATTGCAGAACCGTATTTCCGGGTCCACGATCGGCATGCTGTTCATAACACTGCCCGACCTTTTCTATACGAAGATGCCGGGAGGAATCCTGTTGGGCCCGCTCTTTTTCGTGCTGGTGGCGTTCGCAGCCCTTTCTTCGACCATATCGCTGGGAGAAGTGACCACATCGCTTCTGATCGACCAGAAAGGCTGGCGCCGGTCGCACGCCACCCTGGCCACAACATCCGTCGTCTTTATCGGCTCCATTCTGGCGGCGCTTTCTCTCGGGGCGAGCGGGATATTGTCCTCGTTCAGCCTCTTCGAAGGCAAGGAAGGCGTCCTGTCCACACTGGATCACCTGGCGGCCAACTGGATGCTCCCCACCGGCGGCTTCCTGATTACCCTCTTTGTAGGATGGAAACTGGGCAGGAAATTCTGCATGGATGAACTGGGGCTCGAAAAACCCAACCTGGCTTTTACCGTCTGGCTCTGGATTGTACGCGTTGTTGCGCCGGCCGCTGTGCTCATCCTGTTAATCAATGTGATCATGGGAAAGGATTTTTCATAATCCAGTTTGAATCGATACGTCCATGCTCCTGAGATTCATTGAAGCTATATTGTTCCGCAGATTATTTACAGGCACAGGTTTCCCGTTCAGGGTTTCCCGTTTCCCGTTAAATAGCTATAGGATATAGCTTTTTATATAGCCTGGAGAGGCAGACATGAGCGCTTTGCTTCCAAGATTCCTTCTCATAATCCTTATTCTCATAAATACGGCAGTCCTAGGCCAGGAAACGCAGCCGGAGACTTTTCGTCCGGTGACGGCTTCCACGCTGAAACCCGTTTACG
>JAFGTD010000214.1 GCA_016934295.1 Acidobacteriota bacterium | reverse complement strand
GGTTTCGTAAGAACCTTTCGGCGCCGCCGCAATTATCTCCAGGCAGCGTTCATTATATGAAATCGCCTGTTGGATCTCACCACGCGCCTCGCATAACATGGCTCTCCTGTCCGGGCAATCGATGGAGTCCGGGTACTTCTTTTCGAGCTCCTCGCAGGCCTTTTCGGCTGCAACCAGGTCTCCCTTGTGGATCAGATCCACCACCCTGTTTGAATACCCGTCCAGTCCCTCATCGCAGGAAGGCACCAGCGATATCCGCTCAGCAGCCGCGGCGTCTTCAGGCTGTTTCATACCCCGTTCATCGAGGGCGTTTTCCCGGTCCGAAGCAAGACAGCATTTTTTGTATTTTTTCCCGCTGCCGCAGGGACACGGATCGTTTCGTCCAATTTTCGGCTGCAGCCGCCGAACGGCCGGTGCGCCTAAAAATCTTTCAAGATCGGAGATGTCCTCGGGCCGGTCCGGCTCGATGCCGACAATGAAATGGGCACCTGCTTCCTCGCATCGCTCGGAGACTTCGCAACCACGATCGGGATCCTGAACGCGAAGCACCAGCGGTCTCTTTTCACTTCCAAGCTTGGCCATATTTACCCCCATTCCATTGAAGGACAGTAGCACAGACTCCGGCATCCCCGGAACCACTCTTTCCTGTGGGTGGCTAATTTTATAATTCGCCACCCACAGGTTTGATCTTCTCAATGATAGATGGAAGCGAAGAACTGCAATAAATTCCAGGTTAGAAGTGCGGCCAGCAGTGGTCATCACCAAACAGCTTTTGCCTGATTTGCTCTTTCCTTTTTTCGCTCAGGGAGTCGTTGTGCCTTATAGCGTTATATTGTTCCATTTTATCCAGAAACTCTTCTTTTGTTTTCCGGATCGTTTCCTGCAAACTCTTGAAGTCCGCTGTGTCCACGATTCTCCGGCCGGCCAGAAAACCGTAATAAGCCTGCAGAGATTCCCACACCTCTTCCATCATTTCGTAATCGACTCACAATCTGATCCTGGGATATGGGCCCGCTGAAAAAGGGCGCAAGAATATCCGCCTGTAGTGCGCTGTATTCCCATTCTGCGGCTTCCCAGGCTTTGGATTCAGTAACTTTCATCATTCTTAGTTCACCGAATGATCGCCTGTTCCCGGCGATCCGCCTCTTTTATTCAGACAGCATTTTTTGAATTTGCGTCCCGATCCACAGGGACAGGGATCGTTTCGTCCAGGCTGAGGGGTCGGGCGCACGGGCTTTGGGACAGACTCCCAAAGCGTTTCCCCCACCATTTTGCATTGCGCTTCGCGCCGTCGCAGAAGCGATCCTGCATCATGGCGGCGTTCAAACAGTTTCCATAACTCCTTGATTAAGTCTTCGGCCGCGTCGCGTTCAGCGGACATTTCCAGAATATGAATGCCGACAGGTCCGCTGATATCGAGATATACCCAACCGACGCCAGCACCGGAATCATCCGCGTCGTCGAAGAAAACAACTCGCGCCTCATGGCAGTTACAATCGGGGTCGGAACAAAGATAGATGCAGGTCCAGTATCGCTTGCCGTCCAGAAGGAATTCGTCATAACGAACGCCATCAAACAGCTCGTTAAAAGGGGCAAGGTGTCCTGCCTCCACGTAGTCGAGATCAATATCTTCGCTCGGTTGTTCCACTTTGCAGCCGTTCAATCGCATTCGGAAACAGTAGAGCAAATCAAGCAGCTCGCCGTTTATTTCGGAAGCCAGCCATTCCATAAGTGCCGGATCGGATTCGTCCGGGAAATCCGGATCGTTCACGATTTCGCCCGAACCGGGATCGACCGCTGTGCTCAGCATCCATTCCGACATAAGATCATCTGTAACCAAACCCTCCGGCGATTTCACATGAACTCCGCCCTCATCCCAGCATATCTCATCCGCGCGTTCATCAATGATGAATCCGCTGATGTATACGAGTCCGCAGGAGCATTCCGGATTGGGACACATCGACAGGATACAGGCGAGCCCCTGCCGGCTGCCCGGACTGATTCCGTCACGCCAGAAGACTATAATTCCTTCCTCGCTAAGCTGGCGAGAAGCGGTTGGTTTCAAGTTCATTGATACGGTATGGCTCGGCATTTTGGATCCTCATATTACTACAGCAGGAGCAAATTGTTTAACACGCATCTGTCCAAATTATGAAAGCAGTCACTGTGTTCCGACATCAATGTCTTTCAACTTGTCTGTTCAGCTATTCTGACTTATGATTCAGCATTCTCGCTGATAATTTATGGGCAAAAAGAAACAAAAGCTTACTACAGCGCAAAAGGCAGAGAGGAAGCGACGGCGCGAAGAATATTTGACCATTTTTATCCGCGGCAAACAGAAGCGAATCCGGCGGCCACCTACCGTCGAGGGCATGGATGTTGATGAGTTTATTCTGCGAAACGCAGATCCTGTTTGGCTGCATCAGAATGAGATGTGGGAATATCTTGAAATGAAATTGCCTGATGAATCCTGCAAAGTTGAATCAGTGACGGCGGAAATTCACGAAGAGCCTAAAATTTCAGAAGAAAAACCCCCCAACTACAAAGTTGATGACGACCTTCCATTCTGAATATCTTTTCCTTTCTGCCGCACGGATTGTTGGCAGCGGCAGATGACATCGTGTCTCCAAGGGGGGGATTCAAATCTTAGGCAACGGTATTCGGTTCGGAATAAAATTGGTACTGAGATACTTCGGCAAAGGTTGCCGTTAAATCGCTTGCCTGAACATGCGACATAATGCCGACCCGTCGACAATTCCGCTGTGAATTGAAGTGCTTGGCCCTGACCGTCTCGATATCTCACAGGAATTTGTGCGCGGCTTCGAGGGGATGACGGACATGGCTGTCACGCTCGATGATCTGCTGCAGGCGCGTGAGGAATTCATCGAGAAAGTCATCGGCAACATGCCCTATGAACACCGACGGTTTCTTTTGTCCTGCAAGAAGAGCAAGCCAGAATGGGATCTCCTTGGCATCCCACATGCTGAAAAGTTGCCGGCCGCCCAGTGGCGGCTGCAGAATCTTGCGAAGGTCGATGCCAAGAAGCGGGAAAAGCTCTTGAACGATTTGCTCACAGCGCTCGCAATTGAAGGCTAGTCACAAATCCAGTCTCTGAACACACTGTGCAGAAATAAAGTGATCCTATTCGAGCGAAATCACGAGGCGCTTGCCGAGCGCGGACGCAGCTTTTTCCAGCTGCCGAAGGCTAGGCCAGTGTTTCGGGTCCTCGAGTCGCTGCGCCGAGGGCCATGAGGTTTCCAGCGCCCTGGCAACTTCAGATACGGGACGCTTGCCACGCAGTATGCGGATCAGAATCGCGGCCTGCGTTTTTGCATCCGGAGAGACCATGCGGGCGCCTTTGATTCGCGAGGGCTTCGGAATAGGCTGTCCTTGTGCGATGCGATGACCGAGCACGAGGCTGAGAACTTCGGCGGCGTTGAAAAGGCACTCATCGATGGTTTCGCCCTGGGTCACAGCTTCCTCAATGTCCGGGAAATGGACGAAGTAACCGTTGGGTTTTTGCGGTTTTATAACCGCCGGGTAACGTATGTTCATTTGAACTTAACTCCTGTCTGCCGCTCGATTTCGGCAAGCAACTCCTTGCCGGTTTCTTTCGAGCCATGGACTGGAACGGGAATGACTTTGCCGTCTTTCTCCATCAGGTGGTGGCTGCCGCGGACTCGAACCTGCCGCCAGCCCTCTGCCTTCAGCCTCCTGACGACCTCATTCCCATTCATGCTACGAATGATATATCAAAATAGATATAGTTGCACGGGAGAATCCGAAGTCATTCGAAATCAGGATCATCCTCAAAGCCGGACGGAAAAAGACGGTAATTGAAGCACGTAAAAACGGAAAAGGACACCTTATAGACGGAGTCGACAACAAAAACGGCAACAGCCGGCAACACGAAAGGGTTATTGACTGCCGGTTGGTGGAGCTGAGGGGGATCGAACCCCTGACCTCCTGACTGCCAGCTTGCTTTTGTCCCTTTAGAACCAACAACTTACGCGTTTTCCTGCAAGAAATTCCAACTTATTCCAACCTGTGCAACCTCCAGATGCAAGCAAAATGCAAGCGTAACGAGGGTGATTTTCGGGGGCATTCCGATGTCCGTTTTCATAATCACCGTCTGCAATCTGGAGGCTGAAATTGAATCGCGGCTACACCCTTCTCTGGAGAAAAATCTGGTCGAATCCCGTCCTCGCAGAATCCGGGAGGAAGTTCTCACGGCTCGAAGCCTGGCTCTACATTATTAATCTGCTGACTTCAGAAAGGCTGAAGAAGTGCCGGTCAAGGATTAACCAGGCCGTCCGTGACGGATGCCTTGAACGATACCTCGAAGATTTCCGGGAAGCGGTAAAGAAAGCTCAGCAAACGCCCTTCCTTCGCGGGGAAGGGCCACGCGGATGGCGTGCGAGCTTAGACTGGTTCGTTGTGAATCACGTAAACATCTACGCAGTGCTGGAGGGCAAATACGACGGCCCCGCAGCAGGGCAAAAAGGCGGAAACGGAGGATCACATGCAGGCGGTGGCGACTACTTTGACTGCGGTCCGGGAGAGACTTCGTCCCGGAAAACGAGCCGGGGCGATCCCATATATCGGCCGAGACAATGAGCCGGCATGCCGGATCTGCTCCGACACCGGGTGGTGCCGGGCCGAGGGGGAGGAGTTCATCGGGCTGAAGCGCTGCAAGTGCGTGAAGGAGCGGATCCGGGCCGCACGCCTGGTGGAAATCCCAGAGCGATTCCGGGAAAGCACTTTCGAATCCTATAGGCCGGGAAATCCGAAGCAGGAATGGGCGCTCTGTCAGATGCTGGAGGATCCCGACGGAAGCTATTATCTGACCGGAAGCTACGGGAGCGGAAAGACCCACCTGCTGTATGCGCAGTACCGACAGATGGTGCTTGCCGGCAAAATCCGCTGTCACGTGCGCACAACCCGGGGCCTGGTGGAGGAATTGCGGCGCGCCGAATTCGATGATGGTTTTGTTTCTCCGGTTCTTGCCGCGGCGTCCAAACCCGATCCTTATCGTTTGTTCTGGGATGATCTGGACAAGCTGAAACCTGCGGATTTCAAAACCGAGGTTCTCTTCGATCTGGTTAACAGTTTATACGACCACATTCATGGATTAACTGTGACAGCAAATTATTCTTTGCGAGAACTGATAGAGCATGAGCGGATGCATCCGGCAATTGTCCGCCGCCTGGATGACATGTGCGGAGTAATTGCTCTCTGATTCCAATAACGGAACATAGAGGCAACTGAAGACATTCAACCAGCTCCCGCGACCGTTTTTTCCACGCAAACCGGACGGACGCGGAAAGTTCAATGAACGGAAAGGGATACCGGCGGACAACTGTTCGCGGAAAATTCCATCCGCTTCACCCCCCCCTTTAGAGGGTGAACGGAAAACGGAAAATCTTTCCGGAGGAGATTTGAGTGACTGATCGACCGTAAAAACCGCATGGAACTGCAAACCACATAATGCCATTGGTCTAATTTGAAGCGGTCTTTTCCGCCTTCCCATATGCGTATCATTGGAGACAAGGGCACTTCTCCGATATGGCCACTATACATGCATGTGAAAATGTTCAATATTGATGGGTGTTTACAAAATTGGGTAAAAATTGCATTTTCGCCAATTTCTCGTCTCAAACCTGGAATAGAAGGCTAAATCCAGCTAAGCAGGAATCCTCCTTTTTCACTTCCGATACAGTCGTTATCCCTTATAATAGATCCAAAGCTCTATCAAGATTTACCAAGCAGGAACTAGCATGTAACCAGACCTCTGCCAGGAGGACGGTATGCCGGAGATCGGCCAGACGATTTCGCACTACAAAATCGTGGAGAAAATCGGCCAGGGAGGTATGGGTGAAGTCTACCTTGCCGACGACACGACCCTTGACCGCAAAGTTGCCCTGAAATTCCTTCCAGACGCCTTTACAAGTGATCCTGAGAGGATGGCAAGGTTTGAGAGGGAGGCTAAGCTCCTCGCATCCCTGAACCACCCCAATATCGCCGGAATCCACGGATTGGAGCAGGCTGACGGGAACCGTTTCCTTGTTCTGGAGTATGTGGAGGGCGTAACTCTTCAGGCAAGGCTGAGCAAAGGGGCGTTGCCACTAGAGGACGCCCTTGAGATATGCCGCCAGATAGCAGAAGGGCTGGAGGCCGCCCACGAAAAGGGAGTCATCCACCGTGATCTCAAGCCCGCCAATGTAATGATCACGGCTGAAGAGAAGGTCAAGATCCTGGATTTTGGGCTGGCTAAGGCACTTTCCGATGATTCACAAAGTATTGATTCTTCGCAATCCCCTACTCTCACGGAAGCAATGACCCAACCTGGCGTGATTCTGGGGACCGCTGCTTACATGAGTCCGGAACAGGCCAAGGGCAAGAGTGTAGACAAGCGGGCCGACATCTGGGCTTTCGGCTGCATTCTGTACGAGTGTCTGACGGGTAAAAGGGCGTTTGAGGGTGAGACGGTTACGGAGATGCTGGCGGCGGTAATTAAAGAAGAGCCGGATATTGAACCAGTTCCAGACGAAGCCAGACAACTATTGCGACAGTGCCTTGAAAAGGATCGGAAAAACAGGCTTCGGGATATCGGTGACGCAATGGCCTGGATAGGACACGCACCGGAAACTGTTAAACCTGAATTATTGAGTATAAAACATCCCTGGTTTGCATGGAGTGTTGCTGTCGTCTGTTTTGCGGGAATAGTCATAATCAGTGCACTTTATGTTTTTCTAATCCTGGAGGAGGCGCCGGAGATGCGCCTGCAGGTGGTCACACCACCGACTTCAGAACTTACTTCTTTTGCCATTTCGCCTGACGGCCGACGACTGGTTTTTGTCGCCCGAAATGGGGATCGGCAAATGCTCTGGCTTCGCTCTCTTGATGCAGAGACATCTCAGCCGCTTCAGGGAACTGAAGGTGCAATAAACCCATTCTGGAAACCGGACAGTCATTCCGTTGGATTTTTTGCTGGAGGTAAGCTGAAGCGGATCGATATTTCAGGAGGAAATCTACAGGAACTGGCGAGTGTCCATGGTGGTTATGGCGGTACCTGGAACAGTGACGGCGTCATCGTGTTTGCACCTTCGTACGCACGTCCTTTGTACCGAATTCCGGAGTCAGGAGGAGATCCTGTTGAGACCACACAGCTCGATAAACCGCATCAAATAGGCCACGTCAGTCCTCAATTTATGCCGGATGGAAGGCACCTGATATTTCTTTCAATTGGACAAGACGAAGGGGTTTATTTCACCTCTCTGGATTCCTCTGAAAATAAACGAGTGATTGAACTCGACTCCCCGGCATACTACACACCACCCGGCTATTTGGTTTTCTTGCGCCAGGATACTTTGGTTGCGCAACCTTTCGAAGCCTCGCGCGGGGATTTGTCCGGCGATGCAATTCCAATTACAGATTCTCCTATACAGGATACTGAAACTCGACAAATTGGATTTTCAGCATCTGAAAGTGGTCTACTGGTTTATAGGACGGGAAGTGGTATCAAACGTAAACTTGCATGGTTCGATCGAGACGGCAATGAACTCGGATCGCTTGGACCGGTAGATGAGAATAATCTCTTAAATCCAGAACTCTCGCCCGATGGGAAACATGTTTTGGTATCACGCGTTGTTCAAGGAAATCCTGATGTTTTTCTAATTGATGATCGCGGTATACCTGCCCAGATTACATCTGATCCTAATTATGATGGCTACCCGATTTTTTCAGATGATGGAAAACGAATCTTTTTCTGTTCTAGTCGAAACGGTCTCGTTGATCTGTACGAGATACCCGCCGATGGCTCTGGCGATGCTGAAATACTTTTAGATTCACCTCAAGTAAATAAGTACATTTATGATCGTTCCAAGGATGGCCGGTTTCTCATCTATTCGCAAAACCATCCCGAAACAACTGGACGAGATCTCTATGTATATCCTTTGTCAGGAGAGGAAGAGTCCTTTGTATTTTTAGACACGGAAAACAATGAGAGAGATGCCCGGTTTTCACCGGATGGGGAATGGGTGGCGTATGAATCGGATGAAACCGGACAATACGAGGTTTATGTGAAGAAGTATCCAGATGGGAGTAGAAAACAAATATCAAACAATGGGGGATTGGATCCTCGCTGGCATTCCGGGGGCAAGGAACTCTTCTATATCGCTCCGGATGGCAGGATTATGGCAGTTGCGATTGAATTATCCGATCAGATGCCGGATCCCGACAAACCAGTGGAATTATTCCATCCAAATATCGTTCAGGTGCAGGTCCCAGAAAAAGCGCAGTATGCAGTTGCATCCGATGGCCGTTTCCTGATTAACATTGAGGTTATGGAGTCCACCCCCTCACCCATCACCATTGTTTTAAACTGGGCGCCCTCTTTGAAGAAATAGGTTTGTTTATGAGAATCTGCTTATGACACTTTCTAACGGAACCAGACTATCCCATTACGAAATCACATCCCAGATCGGCAAGGGCGGGATGGGAGAAGTCTATCAGGCTAAAGACACAAAGCTCGGACGGAATGTGGCGATCAAGGTGCTGCCGCAGGAATTTGCACAGGATGCCGACCGTGTAGCCCGTTTCCAGCGAGAAGCCAAATTGCTGGCATCTCTGAATCATCCGAACATCGCTGCTATATACGGTCTCGAAGAATCAGACGGCACGAACTTCCTTGTGATGGAGCTTGTCGAAGGAAACAATCTGGATGATCGGATTAATTCCGGCCCCATCCCTGTTGAGGAAGCCCTGAAACTCGCCCTGCAAATCGCTGAAGCCTTAGAAGCTGCCCATGAGAAAGGCGTGATCCACAGGGATCTGAAGCCAGCGAATATAAAAGTGACTCCGGACGGTAAAGTGAAGGTGCTCGACTTCGGTCTGGCTAAAGCATTCGCCGGCGAACAGGCGGACCTGAACCTGTCGAACTCTCCAACTCTGAGTCATGCGGCTACGATGCAGGGAGTGATTCTCGGTACGGCAGCCTATATGAGTCCGGAACAGGCCAAAGGTAAGACAGTTGATAAACGAACGGACATTTGGGCCTTTGGTGCGGTTTTGTTTGAGATGCTGACGGGCAAGGCTGCATTCCAGGGAGACGAAGTCAGCGAGATTCTTGCATCGGTGATAAAGGGTGATACCAATCTGGATCTACTCCCTTCAAATATTCACCAGAGAATCAATGAAGGAATATCGCGTTGTCTGCAAAAGGACATAAGGAGGCGATATGCGGATATCGCCGATGCGCTATACGAGATTGAACAAGCCTTATCCGATCCCAGTGGTGTGTTTGCACAACCAATAAGGGCAGAGTCACCTCAGAAACCACTGCGAACAATTCTACCGTGGGTTGCAGCCGCCATTATTGTTGCAGGCGCGACCGTATGGTACTTTAAGCCGATAACACCACCTGAGCCCCGCCCCGTTATGCGCTTCTATCATGAACTGTCAGAAGATCAGGAGTTTACAGACACAGCGGGTTCGCTTATTGATTTGTCAGCGGATGGTACAAAAATCGTTTATGTTGCGAATGAAAAACTCTATCTCAGAAACCTGAACGATCTAACCGCAAGACCCATTCAAGGGTCAGCTGAGAATCCCATTACCCCGATCTTTTCACCCGATGGTCTATATGTGGCCTACTACGCAATGGGAGATGATCAGTGGAGAAAAATCAGGGTCAGCGGTGGAGCACCTGTCACTCTTTGCGCTGCAAATCCCCCCGCTGGAGCGACTTGGGGCTCGGACAATACCATTTTGTTCGAGGAATATGCTGTCGGCATCAAGCGTGTCTCGGGAGAGAGCGGAACGGCACAACTGTTAATTGAAGAAAAGGAAGGGGAACGGTTCCACAGACCACAAGCTTTGCCAGGAGGAGAGTGGGTACTCTTCAGCATAAGCGGCAAAAATGTGGACAGCTGGGATGATGCACAGATAGTAGCTGAGTCGCTAAAAACGAAAGAACGAAGGATGATTGTATCGGGTGGCAGCGATGCTCGCTATATACCCACTGGCCACCTTGTGTATGCACGAGGCGATGCTCTGTATGCCCAAGCTTTCGATGTTGACGGCATGAAACCGATGGGAGAGGAGACTGCTATTGTGGCAGGTGTGCGGCGTGCAGCCATTACAGCGTCTGCAAATTACGATGTTTCCGATACAGGCATGTTGGCGTATGTCGTGGGGAATGCAGAAGCAAATATTAGAACAAACCTCGTTTGGGTTGACCGCAATGGGAACGGAAAGCCACTAGGAGCTGAATCCAGAGCCTACGGCGAGCCTAGAATATCTCCCGATGGTTCACGTGTCGCCTTGACTATTACTGTGGATGGAAACGAAGACATCTACGTCTTTGATCTTGATCGTGGTGGAAATCCATCTCGCTTGACATTAGATGAGAACGATGACAACCGTCCAGTGTGGACTCCAAATAGTCAGCGGATCATTTTCAGCTCTGGGCGTGTTGTAATTGGTAGCATCTACTGGAAATCGGCGGATGGTACGGGAAAGGCCGAGCAGGTTGGTCCGATGTCAGGGATTGCGGTTTCGCCAAATTCTATATTGGATGATGGGAATACCTTATTCTTTGAGCATTACGCTGGCCCAGCACAGGAGATGAACATTAGTTTGCTGTCTATGGAAGGCGATAGTACTCCTAAATTGCTGCTACAGGGAGAGTATGAGGAGATACGCCCACAGATCTCACCCGATGGCCGATGGCTTGCTTATATGTCTGATGAAACGGGTCAGTTTGAAGTTTACATACGCCCTTTCCCGGATATTGATAGCGGTTTAAAACGGCAGATTTCTACAGACGGTGGAACCGACCCCCTATGGTCACCGAATAGCAAGGAGCTGTTTTACGTAAGTCCTGATGATGAAGCTATGGTAGTTACGATTGAGGCAGAACCGATCCTCAGACCGGGGAAACCTCAAAAACTATTTAGTGTTGAGCAGTATCGTGGTTGGGACATTGACCCAGACGGGAAGCGATTCCTGATACTGAAGGAATTCACCAATGATATGGCCACTGAGGAAGAGTTGCAACCAAGGATCAACATGATCGCGAACTGGTTTGAAGAACTCAAGGAAAAGGTGCCGATGGATTGATTTTGGGATTTATGACAATTATTGGAGAAGCGTTGCTTTCCAGTGGACGTATTACAGCGAAACCGGACAAGTGACTGGCCTGGCCTGAAGAAATGGCTGCTGTAAACTAGTAATTTCCCTTCCCCGATCCATCTCATCCACATATAATAAGCTCAGACTTCATCAAGATTTACAGAGCAGGGATTAGCACGTAACCGGCCTCTACGTGGAGGAATGCATGCTCGAGATCGGCCAGACCCTATCACACTTTAGGCTTGTGGAGAAAATCGGCCAGGGCGGTATGGGAGAAGTCTACCTAGCTGACGACACAACACTGGACCGCAAGGTGGCCCTGAAGTTCCTTCCCGAAGCTTTCACCAGCGATCCCGAGAGGATGGCAAGGTTTGAGCGGGAAGCCAAGCTCCTGGCGTCCCTGAACCACCCCAACATTGCCGGAATCTACGGGCTGGAGCAGGCGGATGGAAACCGCTTTCTTGTTCTGGAGTATGTAGCGGGCGAAACACTTCAGGCAAGGCTGAGCAAGGGAGCATTGCCTCTTGAAGAAGCCCTTGAGCTATGCCGCCAGATTGCGGAAGGACTGGAAGCCGCCCACGAGAAAGGTGTCATTCACCGCGACCTCAAGCCCGCCAATGTCATGATTACGGCGGAAGAAAAGGTCAAAATTCTGGATTTCGGGCTGGCCAAGGCGCTCTCCGATGATACTCAGAGCATCGACTCCTCTCAATCCCCCACCCTCACCGAAGCAATGACTCAACCCGGCGTGATCCTGGGTACCGCTGCTTACATGAGTCCAGAGCAAGCCAAGGGAAAGGCGGTTGACAAGAGGGCTGATATATGGGCTTTCGGATGCATTCTATATGAGTGTTTGAGTGGGAAGAGGGTGTTTGAAGGTGAGACGGTTACGGAGACGCTGGCGGCAGTGATTAAGGAACCACCTGACCTGGAGAAGATTCCCGCGAAAACTCGTTTCTTGCTGCGCCGGTGTTTGGAAAAAGATCCGAAGAAGCGGTTGCGGGACATAGGTGATACCATGGCTTTGCTCGAGTCCCTGCCCGAGGATCCAAGTGTATCGGAACCTTCGAGGCACTCAAGACTTGCATGGATTTGGGCTGCGATTGCATCGCTTTTGGCAATAGCATTGGGGATTGCGAGCATTTTCAATTTCCGCGGTCAGGAATCAGAGGAAATAATGTTCCTTAAGATAGATGTCCCGGCCAGCAGGGTGATCCAGCCTACCGTTTCGCCTGACGGGCACCACATCGTATTCGGAGCTATAAAGGATGGGGAAAATATGCTCTGGCTTCGATCATTCGCCAAGCAGCAGAACTATCCGCTTCAGGGTACTGATGATGCAATGCACCCATTTTGGTCACCCGACAGTCAGTCTATCGGCTTTGGTGCGGAAGGCAAACTGAAAACAATTGACATTACCGGCGGATATCCAAAAACCCTGTGCGATCTCCCTGACGGCCTGCTGTTTAGAGGAGGCACATGGAGTCAGGATGATGTACTTCTCTTTACGGGGGGAGGTGGGAGTTCGCTGTATCAAATCTCTGCGAATGACGGCACACCTGTCGCCGTAACTCAGCTCGATCAAAGTAGAAAAGAGAACACTCACCGGTTCCCATTTTTCCTTCCCGATGGAGAGCATTTTCTATTCACGGTCCGTAGCGAACTTCCCGAAAACCATGGTATTTACATCGGCTCCATAAATTCAGGCGAACGCATACAGGTAATCAACGTGCTCTCCAAAGCGGTGTTTGCAGCGCCAGACTATTTGCTTTTCGCGAAGGATGGAAAACTGATTGCTCAGCGCTTTGATCCAGATCGACTGGAAGCTACAGGCGAGCAAATGGAGATAAACCTGCAACTCGGAAATACTGTTCTCGGCTATTCTCCTTTCTCGGTTTCAGAAACCGGGCGTCTCATTTATAGCAGTCTGACGACGCTTTTTGCTTTACCCTTGGTCTGGATGGACCGCAGCGGGAGAGAAATCAGCGAAATTGGATTGATAGGCGTAGAGCCTTCCCTTTCGCCCTATGGTAATCAGATAGCCGTACAACGCTTCCAACCAGATACAGACAGTACAGACATCTGGTTAATCGATTCGGACCGGGGACCACCGGAGCCACTGACGCGTCATCCTGGATGGGACCAACATCCCATCTGGTCACCTGACGGAACACAAATCATTTTCTCATCAAATCGGGAGGGTGTTGCGCAGCTATTTCAGGCATCTGTTGATGGCAGTGGCAGCGAAACCCAGCTCTTTGTTTCGACTACAGCCGTTCGTTGCACGGACTGGTCTGACCAACATATCGTATACAGAAATGATGATCCAGACACGAACATAGATCTATGGGCGCTGCCTCTTTTCGGTAACCGGGAACCATTTCCAATTGCGAATTCGGGGTTCAGTGAAGCACAGGGGCGCGTTTCACCCGATGGGAATTGGATCGTCTATAGCTCAGATGCTACCGGGCAACCCGAAATCTACATCCAGGAATTTCCCTCTCAGGAAAAACGGCAGAGAGTTACAGAGAACGGGGGTTCAGATCCCAGATGGCGTAGAGATGGAAAGGAATTATTCTATGTTTCGGCTGACGGTAAACTGATGGCGATTCCGGTTAAGCTTGGAGACGAGCCTGATTTCGGAACTCCGGAGGAATTGTTTGACGCAAAAATTTTTAATATCTCCCAGGAGGGTACAGTTTATGATGTAAGCAAAGATGGAAAGCGCTTTATACTGCCGAAGCCCACTGATCCTCCGTCTGAATTAAACGTTGTCCTGAACTGGACACAATTACTAAAGAAATGACACTCTCAACCGGAACCAAACTATCGCATTACGAAATCACTTCCCAGATCGGCAAAGGCGGTATGGGAGAGGTCTATCAGGCCACTGATAAAAAGCTTGGCCGCGAGGTGGCAATCAAGGTCTTGCCTGAGGAATTCGCTAAAGATGCAGACCGTGTAGCCCGTTTCCAGCGTGAAGCCAAGCTATTGGCCTCCCTCAATCATCCGAACATTGCCGCTATATATGGCCTTGAAGAATCAGACGGTACTAACTTCCTTGTGATGGAGCTTGTTGAGGGCAATACCCTTGATGAACGGATCAAAGCCGGCGCAATCCCCGTAGAGGAAGCCCTGAAACTCGCCTTGCAGATCGCTGAAGCCCTTGAAGCAGCCCATGAGAGAGGAGTTATCCACAGGGATTTGAAGCCTGCGAACATCAAAGTAACTCCCGAGGGCAAGGTGAAAGTGCTGGACTTCGGGCTGGCTAAGGCCTTTGCCGGAGAGCAGGAGCAGAAGAATTTGTCGAAATCCCCTACATTGAGTGTAGCCGCTACGCAGCAGGGAGTCATCCTCGGAACCGCGGCCTATATGAGTTCCGAGCAGGCAAAGGGAAAGTCTCTAGACAAGAGGACTGATGTGTGGGCATTCGGCTGTGTGCTGTTTGAGATGCTTACGGGAGAGGCGGCGTTTCAGGGTGAGGATGTGACGGAGATTCTGGCGTCTGTGGTGAAGGCGAATGTGGATCTTGGGGTGCTCCCGAAAAATCTCCATCCGAGAGTGCGTGAAGTTATTGGTAGGTGTCTGCAGAAGGATTTGCGGAGGAGGTATGCGGACATTGCGGATGTAAGGTATGAGATTGAGGAGGTTTTGGGGGATGGGGGTGGGGTTTTTGTGGAGGAGGCGGTTTCTGCTGGAGAACCTCGGACGAGACTGTGGACAATGCTGCCGTGGCTTGCAACTGCAGTTGCTCTAACCGCGATTGTGGCCGGTGGAATAGTCTGGAAGCTCAGAACACCTGATTCGGGTCAGGTTGTTCGCTTCGATTATGATCTACCTGAAGATCAAAGGTTTACAAGCCCTGGACGATCGCTTGTGGCAGTATCACCTGATGGCACGCAAATTGTCTATGTCGCCAACAATCAGCTGTTTCTCAAAAAATTAAATGAGTCAACTGCGCAGCCTATTCAAGGAACTGACGAAAATCCAGCCGTACCTTTTTTTTCACCAGATGGACAATGGATAGGCTACCTATCTCAAACAGACACACAGATAAAAAAGATCCTTGTAGGCGGTGGAATGCCTGAGCCGATATGCGATCTCACTACTAACCCGAATGGAGTAAGTTGGGGTGTTGATGACACGATCGTGTTTGGACATTCTGACGGAATCAAGGGTGTTTCGGCAAATGGAGGGGCACCGGAACTAATAGCTAAAATCCAGCAAGGCGAAAATGTTTATGGACCACAGGTCTTACCTGGAGGGGAATGGGTGTTATTTACCCACACTAGTGCCTCGGGAACAACCCGATGGGATGAAGCACAAATCATGGCGGCATCACTTAAAACGGGAGAGCGAAGGATTATTATCCGGGGTGGCAGCGATGCTCGCTATGTACCTACGGGGCACCTTGTTTATGCTTTAGGAAACATCCTTTATGCAGTCGCTTTCGATGTTGACAGTCTTGAAAAGAAAAGCGAAAGGTCTCGCATTATTGAAGGGATACGGAGACCATCAGCTCTTGCTGTAGATCCCGGTACTGCAAATTATGGCTTTTCTGATGGGGGTATACTTGCATACATTCCAGGCGGTATCGCTTCATCAATGCAAGAATTGGTATGGGTAAATCGGAATGGAGACGAAGAACCATTAGACGCACCTCCCCATATCTATCAACAGCCTAGATTATCTCCCGATGAAACGCAGGTGGCTTTTACTGTCGAAATTAACGGAAATATAGATATTGGAATCTGGGATCTGATCGACCAAAATTTCAAGCGGCTTACCTTCCATGAAGCTGAAGATAGCTTTCCACTTTGGTCTCCTGACGGTAAACGGATCTTCTTTTATTCAAGACGCGAGGGCCTTGCGGGCCTTTACTGGAAAGCTGCCGATGGTACCGGAGTGACCGAAAAGCTAAACTCACTTTTGGGTGAAGCGCTTTTTCCTGTGGATTGGTCGAAGGATGGAAAAACTCTGATCCTGGAAGTAAATACTGAAGGCCGCGATGCTGTAAACATCTCAAAATTATCAATGGAAAATGATAATGAAATCACGCCGCTGCTACAGGGTGATGAGATTTTGGCAAATCCTCAGATTTCTCCGAATGGGCGTTGGATGGCTTTTTTTTCAAGAGAGTCAGGGCAGAGGGAAATCTATGTTCATCCATATCCTGAATTGCAGGAGGGCGGACGTTGGCAAATTTCTGAGAACGGAGGACAAGAGCCAAGGTGGTCTCCAAACGGCAAGGAAATATTTTTTAGAAGCGTGGAATTGATGAATGTAATGATGGCAATCGCCGTGGAAACAGAAGGGACTTTTAGAAAAACGGGTGTGCCGCAAACACTTTTTCAGGATTTTTATTACTCCGGAACCGGGCATAATTGGGATATTAGCTCGGACGGTAAGCGGTTCCTGATGTTAAAGCCCGTGACAACCGATTATGAACCCAGAGCAAGAGTACCCCGCAAAATCAACATCGTGCTGAACTGGTTTGAAGAACTGAAAGATAAAGTGCCTGTTGATTAATTATCAGGATTCCTGGCGGTTTTTGGAGAAGCGGATATTTCAAAGTCCTGTATCACATGAAAAAACCGGCCAATAAAGCCGTTCCCTTCTTCTTCATCTGCGGTTGTGATTTTCTTTCAGTCAATTGTTCTGTCAGCATAAATGTAAAAAACGCAAATAGATAGGAAATATGTTATTGACTCGGCTTTTTCGGGTTATAATATATGAAACACAGCACACCAAAACGGGCAGAGATTGGCCGGTTAAACAGCCTTACCGGAGAAGTGACCTTCCTACACCAAAATAATAGACAGTTTTAGACTGATTCACTCGTCAAGACGGGGTGTGCCGAACATGGGGCGGCCGCCGAGGGAGGTGTGGAAGGCATAGAGGACGATGGCGGCGAATATTGCGAGAGTAATGTAACTATATTCCGAATACCAGGCGGAAGCGTCGAGGGTCACCGGAAGATAGTTGGTAACAATTATGGCAAAATAATGATTGGCTGTCGCCAGGAGGCCGAAACGAGTCAGCACATAAAAAAGTATAGAGCTTAAAACAACCTCTATTACCAGAGACCTTATATCGCCGGGCGAGTTAAGCAGGCCGTAGATCAGCATGCACACAACAATCGCAAGTTTTTGGTTTCTAAGTAAAATCCGCATTATAAAAAGGAGACAGAGCACTGCAAGAGGTATCAGAATAGCCATCCCGCCGATATATCCCAGAAGCCAAGAAATCAAAAAGCGGACTCCCATAATACTGGGCAGAAAGGGGAGCTGGATCCACGGCGGAGCTAGTTCGGCATATCCTAACCATGAAGGAATCAGATAGCGGGAAAGCCCAAGTATGCAACTTACCAAGATTCCAAATGCTATTCCTATCAGTGCGTCGCGAGCTACCAGCGGATCCTTCCATTCTCCCGAGAGGAGACGGGTCCAGGAGACGAGGATATGCGGCCATTTTCGGCGTACAAACGGTTCGATCGCCATGTATAGAAGCCAGATAAAAGCGGCCGTATAAGGTGTTAATAGAAGATCTGTAAATGATATGTGAGATGCACGGAAAACCAATGAAAGTAAAAACAAACCCAAGACAAAAAGCGCGAGCCGCTTGGCATTGCGCCGGTCTCCCCGCCCAAGCCGTAGGTTTCTTTGTGCAAAAAAGATACCGCCTGCCAATGAGATGCCGAGGAGCAGATATACACCTATGAGTACAGCAAGATCTCGCATTCTTGCCGATGGCGCTGACTCTATTTTCGGTAGGATGCGTTCAAAACTGACAGGTTTGCCTTGAAACGCCGACGCTTCAATCCGCACAATGGCGTCGGGCTGGTTCGGAAGCGCCACTAACCATGAGACCCTGTCATCGGCGTACGACGGCGGAACCGACTGAGGATCTGTCTCTGTCCACTGAGATAAATCAAACCCTGCTTTGCTGAGAAATGATCCCCAATCCAGCGGCTCGGTCTCGGTTTTTGCCTGCACTTCCGGTGGCAGGCAGCGAAACTTTTCCATACGCCCATTAGTATCAAGCTCGATCAGAGCTTCACCTGCATACTGCAAAGGGGGATTATCCGGCCCAATGTTCCCTATTGGAACCTGGATCGTTCGCGGGCTCTGCCGGTACCAGAAGAGAATTGCATTCGCATCCAGATTCTTCCACCGATCCAGACTCTTGTCCGAGCTTTCGATATATTTCAGTAGAGGATCATTGACCGAAAAACCATAAGCGCTGTCTACAGGTTCTTCTGAATAACCCGCTTTATCTATGATCTGCTGAGCAAGCTTCAAAAGATGTTCCGGAGGATTTTCGAAGGGCATGCGCCTATACAACGCAGTGCGATCGCGAATCGCCAAGGACGCTATCAGCCCGATTATGATGAATATAAGGAGTCCCCATGCAACCAAAGGCCGTAGCCCTTCCTTAGATCCTGAAGCCGCCACCATTTCCGGGGAAGGCGTCTCACCAGCCGCTATCGCAGCGGCCAGAGGATCTCCGCCTGGAAGTGCTTGTGCCAATTGTGCCACCGATGCAGGTCGTGCATTCGGATCTTTCTCCATACAGCGCTGAATCACCCGCTCGACCACCGGATCAATTCCATCGCGGAGTTCCGACGGCGCTCTCGGTGTCTGAGTTTCCTTCTGCTCACGCAGTTCTGCCAGCGTCTTGGCCGTGAAAGCCTTCTTGCCGGTGTAGATTTCGTACAGGATCAGCCCCAGGGAATAGATGTCGCTTCTAACAGTCGCTCCCTTCCCCGCCAGTTGCTCCGGAGCCATGTAGGCAGGCGTTCCGGCAATCTCTTCCGCCTGGGATTCGTCTCCAACCGCTATGGCAAGCCCGAAATCGGTGATACGGACTCTGCCATGCCCATCCAGCATAATGTTCGCCGGTTTGAGGTCCCGGTGCAGCACACCTCGTTCATGAGCCACAGACAGTCCCGCTACAAGCTGCCGGGCAATATCCAGGGCTTTTTCGTTGGAAAGGTGCCCTATTCTTTTCATCAGAGAAGCGAGATCCTCGCCATCGATGTATTCCATGGACAAAAAGTGCCTGCCATCTACCTCCCCGATGTCGTAGACCCTGCAGGACCAAGTCACCAACTGCACCGGTGGCACACGCGGAAGAACAAACTTTTAAGGTGATCCATCCGTTTCACCCCTTATGCGAGT
>JAFGTD010000213.1 GCA_016934295.1 Acidobacteriota bacterium | reverse complement strand
TGGCCAGATCGATCCGTTTTTCCTGTACGTCGAGGTAGCTGATAAATTCATATTGGTACCCTAGGTCTTCCAGGAGCCGGCACCAGGAACGCCGCAGCCAGCCGGAAGCCAGGTTCCCGTCGTCTATGCTTGAAGAACGGTTCGGCCAGGTTCGGCCGTGAGGAATGCTGTCCATCGCCCAGCCGGCCCGGATGCTGGGGTGGGAGTAATAGATCCCGATGGGATCCGTTTCCAGGTGGGTATCCGGATCGACGATGAATTCGCTTATTTCTCCCTGCACCTCGCGAAATACCGGTGTAAGCGATTCAATCTCCTTTGCCGGATAACGATTCCCTGTGGATTCATCGGTTAAAAACCAGCCTTCGGGCCATGCGATAGTGGCCTGGTCTCCGTGTGCCAGGCAGGACCAGAGAGTCCAGGCGTCGGTTTTGTAGGAGCCGGACAGGTGATACGTCAGGACGCGTGGACGGCGCGGTCGATTCCAGAAGGATCGAAGAAGATCGCTTTCCCCTTCCATCCACTGAACGGCCCTGCTTAGCAGAGCGTAGTCATACCCGCCATATGCTGAAGGCTGCTGGCCCCCGACAAAACCGGCGGGAATTTTGGAATCTATTTTGTTGGTGTAATTGGTGAGGTTGGCAAGAACCTGGGCGAATTGATAATCCATGAAATGGCGCCATTCCATCCAGGGGGACAGATTCCAGTTTTTCAGGGGTGGGGTTGAGGCGGATCTGCGCACATTTTCGAAGCTGACGGGGCCGATTTCTTCAAAAGAGGCATATGGGGAATCCCATGCTTCGTTTAAATTTCCGATTCTTCCATAGCGGGCCTCGAGCCATTGGCGGTACCAGGCGACGGAAAGGGGATGCGCATCGACCTCCGCGGGTGAATTGAAAGAGCCGAGGGATATTTCATCGTCGAACGCATAAGCGAAGACAAGCCCCTCTTTTGTCGTTTGCACGTTGGCCCGGATTTGCTCCTTCAGTTCGTCGATTATCTGCGGATCGGCTAAACTTTTCGGCCGGACCAGGAGGGAGCGCTTGCCGACGACTTGCGGCTTGAGATCACCGCTCAGATAGAGAATGCCTTTCCCCGCGGCGTGATCTACATAGTATGGGAAGCTGTTCTTTATGGAAAATTGAACAAAAGCTTCTTTTCCGAAGCCCCTGTCAATGTGAAAACCGGAAAGCCCTGCTTTTATATAAATTTGCAGATCTTGGACGACATTGTTCTGCCACTGCCAGACCAGGATTGTAAAGCGGTTCCATTCGGGGCGTTGCCGGATATGGGGAACCGGTTCAAGCAGTCCGACAGGATAATCTATTTCCGTCTTTTCCCCAACGGTTGCCGTACAGCCGTAAATAAGAGTCAGAAGGAAGACAAGGATGAAATGTGGCTTTAAGCGCATCACCGCGGACTCCTGCCGAATTCTAAGATGAACGGCGGTTTACCGGAATTTCGGAAATCCATAGAGTGATTTGAATCATGGATAAAAATACTACCTGCGCGGATCACGGTCCTGCAAACAATTTTCATCTGTGGCATATCAATGGCCGACGCGTCATTTCAGGAGGCCGATTTGTTTTTATTGGGCTTGTTGACGAATGACCATGAAGGACCTATAATAAATCAGCCCAATTCTCGAACAGCCACTTTAAAGGTAGCTTT
Source organism: Acidobacteriota bacterium (assembly GCA_016934295.1). Classification (GTDB taxonomy): domain Bacteria; phylum Acidobacteriota; class UBA6911; order UBA6911; family UBA6911; genus UBA6911. The sequence goes on along the minus strand of JAFGTD010000213.1, from coordinate 863 downwards.
TAAAGATATAATGCAGATTTAGGAATTTTTGATGGAATTCATGCCCCTCGAGGGGGGATCCTTATCTTCATCCAATTTTGGCCTGGAGACAATTAGGTTTAAACTAATTTGCTTTAAAATAGTGCCGAATAGTCTTAAATAAGAAGTGCCTGAACCGCTTCATCGAGTGTAAGAGCCGTTTATGTGGAAGTACCTTGCTTTGCGGAAGTTCGGCGCGGTTTTTGCGGAAACGCTGCTTTTAGTGTGGTGTGTTCTGGGCGCCTATATCGTGCGCCTGCACGAATCCCCCTTTTCTCCGACCGCGACGGAGCGGCACCAGATTCTGCCAAAGGCCTTGTTGATCGCGGTCATTTTCCAGCTTTTTCTGCACCTGAACGACATTTACGATTTCCGCCATATCCGGGCTTCGAAGGTCTATCTGATCCGGCTTTTCCAGGCGCTTGTGATGGCGACAGCGAGCCTGTGGATTCTCTACTATATTGCTCCGACATTAATGATAGGGCGCGGGGTCTTCGGCATCAGCCTCATTTTCAGCACCGTCTTTCTCATATTCTGGCACACCATGCTGCGCATGTATTTCGGCAAGCGGACTCCCAAAACCAAAATGCTGGTGCTTGGGACCGGGAACCTGGCCCGGGAGGCCGTAAGGGAGATATTGCGGCGCCCGGAACTGGGGATCCAGGTGCTCGGGTTTGTCGACGACAATCCGAAACTCGTGGGACAATCCATTGTAAACCCGAAAGTAATTGGCACGTACCAGGATCTGCCGAAGCTGGTTGCGCAGGGTGGTGTGGACCGCATCATCGTCGGGTTGCCGGATCGCCGCGGCAAGCTGCCCATCCAGGAGCTGCTGGATTTCAAGA
>JAFGTD010000212.1 GCA_016934295.1 Acidobacteriota bacterium | reverse complement strand
GATCCGGTAGTTCATGCGCCTTCAAATTCTTAATTTTAAAGCGAATAACGCCGGGAGCAGGAAATTAACTTAAGAAACATTGGTTTGGAATTTGTAATTTTCAATCTTCAATCTTTAATTCTGACCGGGACGTATTAGATGGATAGATTTCAAGGCACCGATAATTACATTCTCAGCGATGCGCTGAGGGAGATTGTGAACGCGTCGATTGTACTTAAACGGCCGCTGCTGATAAAAGGAGAGCCGGGAACGGGGAAAACGGAACTTGCGATGGTGATCGCCCAGGATCTGGGATTGCCCCTGATCCGGTGGAACATCAAGTCCACTTCCAAGGCAAACGAAGGCCTCTACGTTTACGATACCGTTCAGCGACTGAACGATTCCCGCTTTCACGATAAAGACGTGTCCGATATCAAGCAGTACATAAAGCTCGGGAAGCTGGGTGAGGCGCTGAAGTCCCCGGAGCAGGTGGTTCTTCTGATCGATGAGATCGACAAAGCCGACCTGGAGTTTCCCAACGACCTGCTGTATGAGCTGGACCAGATGAGTTTCGACATCGTGGAAACAGGGGAGCACATCAAAGCCCAACACCGGCCGATCGTCGTTATTACGAGCAACAGTGAAAAGGAGCTGCCGGATGCTTTTCTGCGGCGCTGCCTGTTCCATTATATCGAATTTCCCGGCCCGGAAATGATGGAGCAGATCGCACAGGTTCATTTCCCGGACCTGAAGCACAAACTTCTGTCTCAGATCGTGGCCAGATTCTATTTTATCCGCCAGAGACATGAATTAAAGAAGCGGCCTTCCACCAGCGAGCTGCTCGACTGGATCCAGGCGATACTGGCCGGGGGCATTTCGGAAAAGGAACTGAACAGCCGCCTGCCGTTCCTAGGCGTGCTGTTAAAGACCGAAGACGACATGGCCCGTGTCTCCGTCCATTAAAAACGTTTCCGGTTTCCCGTTCCCTGTTTCCCGTTAAAATTCCGTATGGGAAAAACTCAACTGGAAACGGGAAACGCAGAACGGGAAACGAAAATTCAATATATTTCGTTGTGCAACGACATTGGGAATATGTAATCGGGTTTTGTGGTCAGGATTTTTTTATGTTTGTGAATCTTTTTCGGGCATTGAAACGGCGCGACGTTCCCGTGACTTTAAACGAGTGGATGCTGCTGCAGCAGGCCCTGTCCGAAAACCTGATGGAAAGCTCTTTCACCCGCTTCTATTACCTGTCGCGATCCATTCTTATTAAAACCGAAGCGCACTTCGACAAGTACGACCAGGCTTTTCTCGAATGCTTCGGGAATATTGAGTCCGACGCCGATCTGATCAAGCGCATCGAAGAAAATCTGAAGAAACTTCCGCCTCTTGAATTGACCGAGGAAGAAAAAAAGATGGTGGAGGCGCTGAACCTGGAGGAGCTCAGGGAGAGATTCCGCGACCGGCTGCTGAACCAGGACGACGAGCCTCATGTGGGGGGCAATAAGCAGGTCGGCGTGCGCGGCCGTTCGCCTTTCGGCGCCTGGGGATACAATCCGGCCGGCATCCGTATCGGCCAGGGGGTAAGCCGGCATCGGAGAGCCATTCAGATTGCCGAAGAGCGCACCTTTAAAAATTACCGGGATGATGTGGCGCTGGATACACGGGCGATCAAGACCGTTCTCAGTTATATCCGGCAGGTGGTGCGGGAAGGTCCGAAAGACGTTCTCGATGTGGACGGCACCATCGATGCCACCTGCCGCAATGCAGGGGAACTGGAGTTTATCTGGGAAAGAGCCCGGAAGAAGCGGATCAAGCTGATGCTTTTAATGGACGCCGGCGGCACCATGGAACCCCATATGGAGCTTGTCAGCCGGCTTTTTTCAGCCGCCAGGGATATTGTGAAGGATCTGCAGTTCTACTACTTTCACAACTGCGTCTACCAGGAGCTCTACACGGATATCCATCAAATGACGGCCGTGCCGACCCGGAGAGTGCTCGATGAAGCCGGCCGGAATTACAAGGTGATCCTGGTCGGGGATGCCTATATGGCTCCGAGCGAACTGCTCACCCCCAACGGGGCGATCGATTACTGGTACCGGAACGACCGCCCGGGCGTCGAATGGCTGGTCGATATACGAAAAAGATTCCGCAAAGCGATCTGGCTGAATCCCGAGCCCCGTTCCTGGTGGCAGGCCGTGCCTTCCACCCAGATAATCCGGCGGGTCTTCCCGATGTTCGAACTGACCCTCGAAGGGATGCAGGCCGGCACCCGGGCACTGATGAAACAGTAGGGGCGAACCTTGTGTTCGCCCTCAAAACGATAAACAGAAACCAGAAGTCAGAATTCAGAAGTCAGCCTGGTCTCCGGATGTTACCGGAGTGAACAATCTGTGACTGTGTAGTACCAACAGATCTTTAACGCAAAGACGCAAAGAAAAAAATGAATCTTTGTGTCTTGGCTTCTTTACGCCCTGCCGTAAATTTTTTTAGCTCGATGAAGGAATCATAGGCCAGTATGGAGTCTATTTAATGGCAAAAACATTTCTGCCGGGCACTGATACTTGGTTTGCCGTGGATTCACCGACTGCGAACTTTAGTGCGTATTTTGAGGACGACGGTGATACCGGCTACCTCTATGCTTACGATCTTAAGAATTCCGATTCGCCGATTCTGGATGCAGTGCTTATTTACAATGTTAAAAATGTAATTGACCGAAATATTGAATCAACTGTTGAGGTAATCTGGACTGCCGATGGCTTGAAAGCTGGTTTATTTCTTAATAACTACCTTCACGCTGTTATCGATTTCCGCGATCGCTGTTCCTATTGTCTTACAGGATTTCCAGAGCCATCCGATAAATGGTCACGCGGCCCCTGGGATGATAGTTTGATGGATCTCTTCAAATAAATCCGTATTTAAATCCACTCATCCATTTATTAGATGACTATTATATCAAAGAGATTATTTCTTTTCTGACTTCTGGCTCCTTACTCCTTACCCCTTGTTGCTATTTTGTAAATCCCTTCAACACCTACTGCCAGTAACAGGTTTACTGCTGTTCCGAAAGCGACGAACCAGGTCCAGGTAACGTCGAAGTATTTCAGGGCGAATACGGTCAATACGCTGCCCGCGAATCCCGCAACCAGGCTGGCCGCGTGGTATTTCTTCTTTCTCCTCGCCAGCAGGAAGAGCCCCAGAAGGCCCCCGTAGGTGAAGGACGCGATTTCAAGTCCGACCATGACCACGGCCCGGTCGCTTTCATCGAAAAAGAGCGCGACGGATGTCACGACAACGGCGAAGACCAGGCTGGCCGCCTGGGACACGCGGAGCGTAGCCCGGTTTTTCCACCAGTCCGTCATAAAAGAAGAGGCGAGTGAATTGATGGAGGAACTGAGAGTGGACATGGCTGCGCCCAGGACGCCGGCAAGAAGCAGCCCTTTCAGCCCTACAGGCAATTCCCGGACGATAAAGGTGGCGAATTCCCTGTCCGTTTCCATGGCCGCGCCTTTGAAATAGATATAGATCAGGGAGCCGACAAAAAGAAACAGCAGAAACTGGACAAAGACGAAAATACCGCTTCCTATCATCGCGCGCTGAGCCGATTTGAGATTCCGGCAGGCCAGAGCGCGCTGGACCATCATGTGGTCCACACCGTGGGAGGCCAGGGAAAGAACCATACCACCCAGGATCGCTCCGGGGGCCATGCGGACATCAAAGAGAAAAATCCCGTCGAAATGAAAGATGCGGGTTTTCCCCGCATCAACAAGCTGTCGAAACGCGTCCCAGGCATCCGGCTGGATGTGGTGGAACAGGTAAATAATGGAAACGAGCGCTCCGGCGAGATACAGCACAAACTGAAAGCTGTCCACCCAGACAATCGTGCGTATGCCGCCAAGGAGCGAATACAGGAGGGTAACGCCCCCAATGACGCAGACGGCGATCCAGAGCGGCCAGCCGGTGACGATATGGACGACGACGCCCGTGGCCAGAAAACGGACGCCGTCGGCCAGGATCCTGGTGACCAGAAATACGGCTGAAGCCGATTTCTGCATGCCGCTTCCGAAGCGCTCCCCCACGACTTCATAGATGGAACTGATCCCGCTTTCGAAGTACCGTGGCAGGAGAAGGATGCTGACCAGGATCCTTCCCAGGATATAGCCGAGAGCGAGCTGCAGAAAGAACCAGTCATCCCGGTAGGCAAGGCCGGGTACGCTTATAAACGTCAGCACGGAGGTTTCCGTTGCCACAATGGAAAACATGGCCGCAAACCAGGGTACCCTGCGACTGCCGAGAAAATAATCCGCCGCTGTGCGGTTGAAGAAGCTCTGCAGAATTCCGTAACCCACAAATCCCGCAAGAATAAAGATGATAATGGCGTAATCTAAAGTTTGAATGGCGTCTCCTCTCAGTATTCCATGTCCGTATTCTGAGGCAGGCGGCTGCTATAGTACATTTATAATTCAAGAGACTCAACCGAACTTGCAGCCATATTTATTCCTTAGAAACACACTGACTTTAAACGTTTTAACGTTCGACGTCTAACGTTAAACGTTCATCGTTGAACGTACGAGCGTTAAATCCTGATTCCGTAATGCGGGTTAACATGCTACGCTTTTTGAATGTTACTGCTTATGAGGAGGGGTATGTTATCGTGAATTCTTTTCGGAGATATTCAAGATTAAGCGTTTTTATAATTGCGGCCGGATTCATCTGCGCCGGCTCGATGATACAGGCCGGGCCGCTGCAGCCGCAGGATGCCGAAACACAGGTTTCTGCGTCCGGTGGACAGGATGCGAATCAGCCGGCCGGAACAAATACATCCAAAAGTTATCAGAATCTGTTTCCGGATGTCGTCGCCACGGTTAACGGAGAACCGATACCGGGACGCGAGCTTGAAAGGGCGGTCAGCAGCGAAATGGCTTCCATGGGAAATCCGGAGTGGAAGAATCTGAGGGAGGATTATCGCGGAAACCTGGTCTATAGCCTGATATCAGGATTAATTAATTCACAACTGATGTATGCGGAGGCGGTGTCGAACGGGATTTATGTGTCCGACTCGGAAGTCCAGGATGAATATCAGAGAATATCCAAATCGTTTAAAAACGACCAGGAAATGAAGGCCTTCCTGGCGGATCAAAATATGAGCAGCGACGAAATGATAGAGAATATCCACAGGGCGCTGGTGGTTACGAAATATGTAGATGAAGTCATCGGAAGCAAGTTGACGGTAACCCTTGAGGAGATGAAGGCGTTCTATTCCGGCAATCCGGACCAGTTCCGGTATCCGGATCTGGTCCGGACGAGCCATATACAGGTCGACGCCGGGAAAAATCAGGAAGAGGATGCGCTTGCCAGGCAGCGAATCGACGATCTAATGGCGCGCGTCAGCAAAGGGGAGGATTTTGCGGTTCTCGCCCAAGAACATTCTACAAGCCCTTCAGCAGGCCGGGGTGGGGATATCGGGTATGCCGCCAGGGAGATGCTGCCCGACGAGTACGCCGAAGCGGCGTTTTCACTCCCGGTCGGGGAAAGCCGGATAGTCAAAACACAGGAGGGGTATTTTATAGTCAAGGTTACCGGAAAGAAAAAAGAGGGCATGTCCACATTCGATGAATCTAAAGAGCAGATTGCCGAATTCCTCAAAAATGAAAAAACGCAGAAAGAGCTGCAAAAAAGGATCAATCAACTCCGCGACGCAGCGGAAATCGAATTCCTGATTCCGGCCGGCCCCCCCTTGGAACCCTGAACGACATTCCGCAGTCTGCCGTAGGGGCGAACCTTGTGTTCGCTCCTACATTCTGCCTACTGCCTTTTTGGACCGATCCACACCGTTTGAATGTTTACGAATTCCCGGATTCCGAATTCGGACAGTTCCCGGCCGTAGCCGGACTGCTTCACTCCCCCGAAGGGCAGTCTTGGATCGGAAGCGACGATTCCGTTAACGAATACCTGTCCCGCCTCAATATCCCGTGCCAGCTTTTTGGCCAAGCCGGTATCGGTTGTCCAGACGCTCGAACCGAGTCCGTAGGGTGTTCGATTCGCGATCCTTATCGCATCCTCCATGTTTTTTGCCCGGATCATCGCCGCGACGGGACCGAAAACCTCTTCGCATCCCGCCGGCATGTCCGGCTGCACATCGGTTAAGACCGTGGGTTGGAAGAAATACCCTTTCCCCGGATTTGATTGCCCGCCTGTAAGGATCTTAGCTCCCCGGGAAACGGAGTCCCGGACCTGGCGTTCCAGGTCGTCGACGAATTCCGGTCGCGCCAGCGGTCCGACACGGGTGGCGCGGTCCATCGGATCCCCTGTCTGCAGTGCATTCACCGCTGCAACGAAGCGTTCCTGGTACTGCTCGAAAACGGAATCGGCCACGATAAAGCGCTTGGCCGCGATACAGCTCTGCCCCGTATTCTGGTAACGGGCAAACACGCCCGCCTCGACCGCCAGGTCCAGGTCCGCGTCTTCCAGGACGATAAAGGGATCGGAGCCTCCCAGCTCCATCACGGTTTTTTTCAGCATGCGCCCGGCATTGGAAGCCACGATACTTCCCGCAGTCTCACTTCCTGTTATTGTTACCGCGGCGATGACAGGATTCTCTATTATTTTTTGAGCCCCGGCGCCCGGAACCAGCACTGTCTGGAAACATCCTTCCGGGAGACCGGCTTCCCGGAATACTTCCTCAATGGCGAGGGCGCACTGGGGCACATTGGACGCGTGTTTCAGGATAGCGGTGTTTCCGGCCATCAGGGCCGGGGCGGCAAAGCGAAAGACCTGCCAGAGCGGATAATTCCAGGGCATAATGGCGAGAACGACTCCCAGAGGAGTGTACTGCACGTAACTTTCGGTCGCGTTCGAATCGCGCGTTTCGGTTTTGAGATGGGATTCCGCATGCTCCGCATAATAGTCCAGGTTCCAGGCGCATTTTTCCACTTCCGCTTCGGATTCCACGATCGGCTTGCCCATTTCGGCCGTCATGATGCCGGCAAATCGGTCTTTATCCCGGCGCAGATAACGGGCCGCCTGCTTGATGAGATCCGCGCGTTTGGAGAACGATTCCCGGCGCCAGTCACGGAAGGTCCTGTCCGCTTTTTCAAGTGCCTTCTGTATCTGTTCGTCCGTGTCGATTTCAAACGAGGCCAGGGTTTCCTCCGTAGCTGGATTTATCGAGTACTGAAATTTTTCTGATGGCACCGTGTCACCTCCTAATACGGATTGAAAATTGAAGATTGAAGATTAAAAGCAGTCTGATTGAATTCGCTCTGTTTAAAGGAAAGCATTATTCCAGTTGAAGCATGTGATGAAAAAATCCCGATGTTTGAATGCCGGAGCGGATTGCATCCAGTACGGCCGGTCCACGGAGAGAAAGGAAATATAGAATGTTCAATTCACGTTCCTGGAGATTCCGGTTGGGAAGACAGTGGTTCAACAACAGACCGGCGGCGTTCAGGACTGAAGAATCCATGTTTCCCTCGATATCGACGACGCGCGATTTAAGCCGCCGGAGATTGTGCAGGATTTTGCTTTGTGCCGTATCCAGTGCCCGCGGCAGGGAAGGATCGAGTTTTCGTGCATCGGGGCGAATTTCCGTAAAGGTATTTTTCAGGTTTTCCATCAATGCCTTAAGGCGTACGCCTGCAGTGCCGGATCCGGTATTGTGCAGGGCTTTTTCTTTCAAACATTGTATTCCCTCGAAGCAGTCCTGCATTTCTATGCCCAGACGGAGCATGGAATCCTGAATCGCGGGTTCCATGAGAGTGAAACTCTCCCGTGGCCATATGACGGGCATCGGTTTTTCCAGGAGACGGTAAAGCGCTTCAACCTGAGCGAAGTAGGCCAGTTCCGCTGGGCCTCCGACATAGGCGAGGGTGGGGAAGAGAGAGTCCTGGATAATCGGGCGCAGCAATACGTTCGGGCTGAATTTTTCAGGGTTCTGTGCCAGTCGGGACTGCAGTTCTCCGTGGCTGATCTTCCGGTCCGTGTTTTTCAGAGCGAAACCGGACGGCCGTTTCTCAAGCGCATGGCGCTCGCCATTCTCAATATAAAACAGGACCGTGGAATTGTCCGGAATATGAACCTGGGAATGGAATCCGGCTGATTCCAGTTCACGGTTTCGTTCTAAGAGCGCTGCGTGAATGCCGACCGACTGTTCCAGGGCCCAGCGGAAAATATGGGAAATCAAAGGCTTTGTTTCAGGGTCCCGGGGATCGAACAGGATCAGTCCCGTATCCTGCAGGATTTCGGTCAGGAGGCGTGCGAATGATTGTGAGAAGGTTGCCCCGGGGTGATAGGTCTGCTCCAGCAATGACTCAATCGCAGGTTTTCGGTCAGAGTCGGGGAGGTAGCGGACAAAGTCCCGGACGACTGTCAGGATACTGTCCGGGAACCGGATGGATCCCACCGGTCGTGCGGATCCCGGCGCATCCGTAAAAAGGACCTTCCTGTAGTCCATAACCCTGGCTGAATTGTCCGACGCCAGAACGGTTTGGTGTGTGACTTCTTCCAGGTCATGATCTTCGGTTTCCATCCAGAAGACCGCAACCGCCGGGATTCCCTTATTCCTCAGCGCATCGGACAGGTGTATGGCTGTGAGTGCCTTGTAGATCGTATAGAGGGGGCCGGTGAAAAGGCCCACCTGCTGTCCCGTCACGATCGCGACAGAATCCGGATTTTTCAGTTCGTTTATGCGGTCCATGGTTTTGGACGTGCACCTGTAGCCTTCATTCTGCTGCTGCAGGATGGGGACGATTTCGGATCGGGGGAATTCTCCGCGAAGTACACGATCGCGAAGCCCGGCGCAGAGAGTGTCAAAGGAGGGAGCGTGCCGGAAAAAACGCAGGGCGTCGGGGGAATTTTCCAGGTATTTCAAAAACAGGGCGGACTGGTTGGGGATTTGACTGTATGGGATGTTTTTAATCATAATAAATCAGTCAGCAGTCGGCAGTATGCAGTTAGCAGTATACAGCCAACATAATATTGTGGGTTTCGATCATGTAATGTGGTAATAGCTAAAATTCAATCAGCGGTAGAAATCCCATCATACACTGCCCACTGCCCACTGCGGACTGCCTACTTCTTTTTCCGGTAATTCGTTTCCAGCGCGCCCGTCATATCGAGCAGGGCTTCGACCTTGCCGGGCAGCCCGAACAGGTTGATGAAGCCCTCCGCGTCCTTCTGGTTGTAGACGGAATCTTCGGCGAAGGTCGCAAGGTCTTCCCGGTAGAGCGAGTACGGGGATTTTCTTCCGACCGGTATGATATTTCCTTTGTACAGCTTCAGGCGGACCGTGCCTGTCACGCGGGTTTGTGTGGCGCCCACAAAAGCATCCATCGCATATCGAAGCGGCGTGAACCATTGGCCGTTGTAGACAAGTTCCGCATACTTGCCAGCGAGGATATCCTTGTATTGCAGGGTTGCTTTATCGAGAGTGAGGCTTTCCAGTTCACGATGCGCAGCCAGAAGAAGCGATGCTCCCGGTGTTTCATAGACGCCCCGGGATTTCATGCCGACCAGCCTGTTTTCAACCAGGTCCACCCTGCCGACGCCGTGCGCTCCGCCAATGGCATTGAGCGATTCCAGTAACTGCACCGGACCCAGAGGATCGCCGTCGATGGCGACAGGCGTGCCGTTTTTGAAATCGATTTCAAGGTACCGGGGCTTTTCCGGGGCGTTCTCGGGCGAAACGGTCAGCGCATACATGCTTTCTTCGGGTTCCGTCCAGGGATCTTCCAGGATGCCGCCTTCATGGCTCAGATGCCATATGTTGCGGTCTTCGCTGTATATCTTTTCCTTGGTAGCCGTTATGGGGATTTTCCGATCCTGGGCGTAGTCGATGGCATCTTCGCGTGATTTCAGATCCCATTCCCTCCAGGGCGCGATAATCTTCAGTTTGGGATTCAGGGCCTTGAAGGCCAGTTCAAAACGTACCTGGTCGTTGCCCTTTCCCGTACATCCGTGGGCGACCGCATCCGCATTCTCCTGTTCGGCGATTTCCACCTGTCTTCTGGCAATGAGCGGCCGCGCGAAGGATGTTCCCAGCAGATATTTTCTTTCGTAAATTGCGCCGGCACGAAGCACCGGCAGCGCGAATTCGGAAATAAACTCTTCCCGTAAATCCTCAATGATGCATTTGGAAGCTCCCGTTCTGATGGCTTTCTCTTCCAGACCTTTCAGTTCGCTGCCCTGTCCGATATCGGCGGAGAAGGCGATAACTTCCGCGCCGTAATTCTCTTTCAGCCAGGGAATGATAATCGAGGTGTCCAATCCGCCGCTGTATGCCAATACCACTTTATTCACTTTACCGTCCATGTTGAAAATCTCCCGTTATACCGCCGAAAAGCCGGTCATTTTCCCAATTCTTTTACGAGCATTTTAAGGTCCGAAGCCCTGTTTTTAGGGCAAACAAGTACTTTACCGTATGCCTCGACGACGATCAAATCGGTTACGCCGAAGGTTGCGACCGTCGCATTCTGTGCGTAAAGAATGCAGTTGTTTGTTTCCAGTGTTGCATGCGATCCCCGGCAGATGTTTCCATCGGCGTCCGCAGGAAGGGCCCTTTCCAATGCGGCCCAGGTGCCGATATCGTCCCAGCCGAAGCGCGCGGGAATCAGGCGCAATCCCGAGATCTTTTCCATGATTCCGAAATCGATGGAAATACGCGGCAATTCGGGAAAAATCTCCGCTATCTTCCTGTCGTTTTCCTCACGGCCGATCAGCGGCCGTAGCTTGCATAGCCCCGCGTCAAGCTCGGGCATATGTTCCCGGATGAGTTCCAGGAGCGTTCGATTGCGCCAGAGAAACATTCCGCTATTCCAGAAATAGTTGCCGGCGTCCAGGTATTGAGCTGCCGTAGGGGCGTCCGGTTTTTCGATAAACCGGACAACCGGCCAGGCATCCGCCGGGGAGAGCGGCCTTTCTGCATGGATGTACCCATACCCCGTTTCCGGCCGGTCGGGCTGGATCCCGAATACGACTCCTGTTGCATCTTCAAGATTGTCCATGCCGGTTCGAAGGGTGCTTCGATACGCTTCCGCATCGCGGATGAAGTGATCCGCAGGGAGTGCGAGCATCAATCCGTCCCGATCCCGTTTTTCAATATGAAGAGCGCAGAAACCAAGACATGCCGATGTATCCCGGCCGACAGGCTCGACGATGAAATTATCCGCCGGAATCCCGGGAAGCTGCTGCCGGGCTGTTTCAAGGTGGGTGGCGCCGATGGATATAAAGATGCTGTCCGGCGGCACCAAGGGCTGGATTCGGCCAACGGTATCCTGAATGAGCGAATTTTTCCCGAGGAGCGGGATGAATGGTTTGGGCAGCGTATCCATACTCAAGGGCCAGAATCTTTCCCCGCGTCCGCCTGCCATAATGACTGCATAAAGATTTGCCATTTATTTCACCTGTCTCAATTAAACCCGAAGTCTCTTCTGGCTGATAACGCCTTTAATATAGAAGTTTTTAATAGCAGGTTCCCCGTTACCCGTTTCCGGTTCCCCGTTTCCCGTTAAAGCCTGAGCGGGGAGGGTCGAATGGAAAACAAGTCGATGGGACCTGTTATGAGGGGCAAACCAAAGTCATGCTTCATCGGCATAATTATTTATGAGGGTGTAATTTTAATAGAGAAGGCTTGGTTTTCCTATGGGAAAAGGGAGACTATGTGAATGATGTATGAAGCCGTTTCGGTTTCCGTCATTGCCTTTTTTTAGACGGATCATTAAAATCCGATCTCCGTCTGTCCGGCGCCTGCCACAGGCTGCTAATATCGGGTGAAGCGTCCTGCCGGTCAATCAGGGGAGCATCCATGCTGAGTATGCGCGAACTTCGGCGCACCGTTCGAATCCTGAAATCCTTTCTGTCCGGAAGTGCGCTGAAACGGATCGTTCCGGCGGATGCCTCATCTCTTGCTCTTTTTTTCATCGGTACCGGCAAGAAGACAACCGGTATTCTTCTGTCCTGCGATTCCGAATATGCGCGTCTTTGCGCCGCCGGAGAGCCTGTTGCTGCAGTTACCTCAAAAGCGTCTTTTTACGAGTATGTTCGTGCGCACCTGACGGGAGCCTTTCTTTCGGGGATAGAAATTTCCATGCAGGATCGTCAGGTCCGGTTCCTGCTGGATAAAGGATCGGATTCCTGGACTTTGCTCCTTTCAATCCTTGGAGCCCGCAGCAATATTTATCTCGTGGACGCCCGGGGATACCTGATTCATTCCATGCGCCCCCTGGAAGAGACGCGGCGCGATCTCAAGATTGGAGAGCGATGGACGGATCCCGCGGGTTCGGTCCCGTCGGAGGGTGAGGACCGTTGGAGCGAGATCCCGGACCGCGGCTATCTCGATGCTGTCTGCAAAGCGTATGGAACGCTCGAACTCCGGCGGAATGCGCAGGCGCTCGCACGCCGGATAGCGCAGGCCCTGAATAGGGAAAGAACACAGCTGGGTCGGAAACTCATCCGCCTGCAGGAAGATCTGGCCGACGCCCGTCTGGCGGAGACCTACAGGGAAAAAGGAGAACTGCTCAAGAGTGTCCTGCATGCCATTAAACCTGGAGATGTTTCCGCAACGGCAACGGATTTTAAAACCGGTGAAACCGTAGAAATTCCCATCGATCCCGCTCTTACACCAGCTTCGAATCTCGAAGCGTATTTCGCCCGCTATCACAAGGATACAAGGGGCGCAACGATGATCCGCCGGCAGATTCTGAAGCTGCAGGATTCGCAAAACGAACTTGAAAAGATCGAAAACCGGCTGGATGCATTATTGGAAAACGATCCGTCCGATACAGGTGCGCTCTCAGAAATCACGGCCCTTCCATTTGTCCGGCGATTGATCGGTCGCCATGCTCCAAAACGGAAGAAGGAAACTTCCGGGACGAAACCAAAAGCCAAAAGCGAAATACCGTCCCGTCTCCGGCCCAAGCGGTATCGAACCGAGGATGACCTGGAAATCTGGGTGGGGCGCAACGATGAGGGGAACGACTACCTGACGACCCGTATGGCAAGGGGGAACGACCTGTTTTTTCACCTCGAAGGCTATCCCGGCAGCCATGTTGTTCTGCGCACGGAGGGACGTTCGGATCCTCCTTCAGGTTCCTTGCTGGATGCCTGCGAGTTGGCCGTGCACTTCTCAAAAATGAAGAATGCCGGAAGCGCCGATGTACATATCGCGCCGATCAAGAACGTCAAAAAACCGAAAGGCGCTCGTCCAGGACTGGTTTACGTGCGGCAGGGAAGAACGGTTCATTTAAAGCGGAAGCCGGAGCGTTTGCAGAATATTCTTGCTTCCAGACTTGATGATTAATGCAAAAAAACGTTAAATGATATTTTGGCAATACATAAAATATTTGATTTTTCAACTTGAGTTTTCAAATTTTGAAAATTCATCATTTATTCGACGCCTGACGCCTGACGCCTGACGCCTGATCCATAATTGTCAGGGTCGTTTCTTTTCTTTGAATAGCTGGCATTCCATGCCGGAGCTCTCAAAAACGACCGCAGCAGGATTCCTGCGCGATTTGAAATTATGCGCCCGGCATCCATACGGCCGTTGGGGATCCCATGTTACCTGATAGTGGATGCATCGAATGCAGGCCGCCCTTTTTCTTGAGTTCTCTATAGCCATTGGATCAATAAATTGAAAATTAAAAATTGGAGATTGAAAATTTTCAAGTCAGGATCTATTGATATTTTGCCTTTCTGATTCCCGCTGTCGGGGGGTTAGGATGCGGAAATTCCTTGCCGGATATGCGTTCAGGCGATGATAAGAACATCGGGTTTGAACCGCATCCTGGGCCCGCCCATGACCGGTTCGAGTCCGAAAATCTGGTCCAGGTCCATCGGCGGTTTGTCGAAATGCCCATTTTTTTCCCAGGGATTGGGGAAGAATACCTTAATCCCGCGGAATTTTATAAAAGGATAAACCTTCGAGTCGGTCATTTTGTTGTACTTCACAACCTTAACAGCCTGTTCTCCAAGTCCATCCGCATCGATGACAAGCTCTACATGCTTAAAAGTTTTCAGGCTTGTTTTATTCTCAATCATAAAAGGAACCCCGTCGTCGACGTTGGCGTCTCCGAACTGGTGAACAATCAATATTTTTTTCCTCTTCAGCTTGTGTTCGCGGACGTAGTCGTTCAGGAGTCTCTGGACCTTATTTATCTGCCAGGCCTGTACGGTGCCTATCGGAGTTCCGGGGCGTTCTCTTCCGGGGTAAACGCGGAATTCAGGATCGATCGCTACGGCGACGTTTTCGTATTTCAGGTAGCCTCTGTCGATGATTCTCTGTACCTGTTCGACGGGATCGGATTTGCCGACCTGGGTGTCGAGTATAACCATCCAGCCGCGTTCCGCCGCCGGCTTAATGTATTTCCCTACGATATCCCTTTCCCTTCCTTCGAGATAAAGAAGACAGTCGTCGTCCGGAACGCAGGGAGTGGCCATGGCGTAAATAAGATGAATCCCCGCGATTGCTCCCTTCTTGCCGTTTCTTTCCTTGATGCAATCGAGCCATGGCGTTACCTCTATTTCCATATCTTCGAAACTCTTATACGTTCCGAGACGTCCCAGAATCGGCGCTACGCCGAAAGCCCTGCCATATACGGTGAAAAGGGTGTTGTCCTTCAATATGGACGCCGTTTCATGGTTCGGCAGAGGTTGCAGGACCGGGTAGCGCTGAACGGACTGGGAGTGAACTTCGAACGTCAGGACCGTTAAGGCTAATAAAATCAGTGTGATATAGCGGATGTGTGCTTGCATATTCTGTCGTATTGTCCTTCCATTTCCGGCCCTTACGGGCCGATGAGTCTCTTATTGTATCGGATTGACCGAATCTGAAGGTGAGAAAATATAAAAACAGTAGCCAGGCATAGATTGATTGTAGGGGCGAACCTTGTGTTCGCCCTTCCCACAAGGAGGAGTCAATCCACCTTGTCGGAAAGCTTCCGGCTTCCGGTTTCCGACGAGATCAATTTGTAGTGTACTGTCAAAAGGGCGAACACAAGGTTCGCCCCTACGGTCTTCCGGCTCCTGTTTTTTATTTGTATGCACTGTCTCGATGCCGTAACATGAAGACTTCATTTATCGAGGCAGTGACGGGCCTCGGGTCCTATGCAATATAACCCTCGAACCATGTCAGGTCCGGAAGGAAGCAGCATTAAGAGGTCCATTATATGTGCAATAGGTTTCCCGGGGCTCGACCCTTTTCCCTATGCAATACCAGGTTCTAGCTCGTAAATGGCGCCCGCAAAATTTCCAGGAGATTGTCGGGCAGGAGCATGTCTCGCGTACCCTGCTGAATGCCCTCGAGAGCGGGCGAATTGCGCATGCGTTTCTGTTTTCCGGACCGCGGGGGAGCGGCAAGACTTCCACCGCAAGGATTCTGGCCAAGGCTTTAAACTGCCATGAGGGCCGTCCGGGCGATCCATGCGGCAAATGTCCTTCCTGCAAGGAGGTCACGGCGGGGAACTGCATGGACGTACTTGAGATTGATGCGGCGTCCAATACCGGTGTGGATAATGTGCGCCAGTTGATCGAACAGGCACGGTACCAGCCGGCGCGCGATCGGCATAAAATCTTCATCATCGATGAAGTCCACATGCTCAGTAATGCAGCGTTCAGCGCACTGTTGAAAACCCTGGAAGAGCCTCCGGCGCACGTCGCTTTTATTATGGCTACAACGGAGTATCATAAGATTCCGGCGACGATCCTTTCACGGTGCCAGCAGTACAGCTTCAAGCTGATTCCGTACCCACTGATACTGGACCGGCTGCAAAAAATAGCAAAGTCCGAAAATATCGAGATTAGTGATGCCGCCCTGGAACAGGTGGTTTTTTCCAGCGGCGGGAGTATGCGGGACGCCATGAGTGCCCTGGATCAGGTGATCGCCTTCAGCGGCAACCATGTAGCCGATGAGGATGTGACGACTTTGCTGGGTCTGATAGAACCCAGGGTATTGAGCCAAACGGTTAAAGCTATTGCCGGCAACGATGTAACCGCGATATTGACCCGGGTGGAGAATCTGGTCGCGGCCGGTCAGGACCTGCAGCTTTTTTGCCGGCATCTCCTGGGACAGTTCCGGAACCTCATGGTTTTGAAAGCCGGGATTACAGATACGGCGCTTCTGGGAATTCCGGAAACGCTTCTGCCCGATCTCAGGGAACAGGCGGCCCTGTTCTCAAAGGAAGACCTGTTGCGGCTGTTCGAAACTCTTCTGAAAACCGACAATTCGATGAAATATGCAACCCAGACACGGTTCCAGCTGGAAATGGGGCTGATTGAACTCGCACATGTTGCAAAATTGAGTTCGCTCGAAGACCTGATATCAGAGTTCTCGTCGTTATCGGAAGGCGGGGAGACGGACCGGTACGTTCCCGGGAGGGGCACAGCATCCGTACCCGGCGCATCCTCTCGAGTTTCCGGCAGGGAATCGACGAAATCTATCCCTGAACGGAGAGAGGGAAACAAGGCCGAAAAGCGTTCGCAGGATAATCCGCAAAACCCAGCCTCTTCACTCGACACCGCTTCCCGGGCGTCTGCAAACCCCGAATCCAGGGAATTGCTGTTAAAGATAGCATCCGCAGTCGGCAGGGAAGCCCTGGAGTCGCTGCTGCAGCGTCTGGATGGCGCCAGACTCCAGGGGGACAAGTTGCTTCTGGAGATGGGGACGGTCAACGGATTTTTCCGCAGCCGGATCAAGGAAAACCTGTCCGTTATAGCGAGAGCAGCGACAGACGTTATCGGGAACAGGGTTACGGTCCTGCTGGATGAATCTCAATCCGCCGCACCGGAGAGTAAGACCGAATCCCGGGAGCCGTCCGACAGGCAGGCGGAAAACGAAATTCTCAATAAGGCGAAAAAAGAGCCTGTCGTTCAATCCTTTCTCGATGTTTTCCCGGGACAGGTCAAGGCCGAAAAGATAGATTCATGAGCGATTACGCCGAGCCCATTGAGCGGTTAATAGACGAATTCCGCAAATTGCCGGGGATCGGGTCGAAGAGCGCCCAGAGACTGGCCTACAGTCTGCTTCGCCGTCCCCGGGAGGATGCCGAGCGTCTCAGCAGTGCAATAATGGCGGTAAAGGAGCGGATACGCTACTGTTCGAGATGCAATAATTTTTCGGATCGGGATCCATGTGAATACTGCAGCAGCACCCGCCGCTCGAATGATACGATCTGTGTCGTCGAAGAGCCGTACGATATTGTTGCCATTGAAAGAACCCGGGAATACCACGGCCGATATCATGTGCTTCACGGTGTGCTTTCCCCGATCAACGGGATCGGCCCAGAAGACCTGAAGTTGAAGAATCTGCTGGAGCGCTTGCGGGAGGGGGATGTGCGGGAGGTCATCCTGGCAACGAACCCCAACGTGGAAGGGGAGGCGACGGCCATCTATATCGCCAAACTGCTGAATCCGATCGGGGTTAAAGTGAGTCGCATAGCCCTGGGTATACCCGTCGGAAGCGACCTCGAATATGCCGACGAGGTTACGATGTCCAAGGCTCTCGAATACCGGCATGAAATATAAAACCGTTGAACGTTTAAACGTTCGACGTTTGAAGTTTGACGTTCAAACGTTCCAACGAAGCTTTTTCCTTTAACCTTTAACCTTCAACGTTCAACATGCAACGGCTTTATTTCGCCCCTTCTATCCAAACTTCGCCGTCAGTGTAAAATTCCTTTTTCCAGATCGGTACGACCTGTTTGACGGTATCAATGGTAAACCTGCAGGCATCGAAGGCCGGGCCTCGATGTGCGGACGCAACGACAATAACGATGCTGCATTCCCCGATTTCCATATGTCCCAGGCGGTGTATGATCGCGATGTCCCGGATGTCGAATTTTTCTTTGGCCTGGGCGCCGATTTCCTCAATTTTCCGCAGCGCCATGGATTCATAGGCGTCATATTCCAGAAACCGGACGTCTTTGCCGTTTGCGTTATTGCGCACGACTCCTTCGAAGACAACAACGGCGCCGTCTTCCGGTCTCTGTAGTTTGTCCGTTGCCGACCGGACATCGATAGGATCCCGTATAAGAAGAAACACTCTAACCTCCACTGACAGGCGGGAAAAACGCGACTTCGTCCCCATCGCGGACCGGGGCGTCGGGAGGGGTGAAATCGGAATTTAAAGCAAACAGCGCGGACGACCGGTAGTTTTCCAAACCAGGATGCTCTTTGGCGAAATGGTTGAATATGGACCCAACATCGGGGAATCCGGAGGCTTCAACATTGGTTTCGCGTATCCCGGTTGCATCCGCAAGGGACGCAAAAAATAATACTCGTATACCCATAGTAATCAAAGATTAACAAATTGCGGCAGGATTTGGTGCATTGTTTTTACTCAGCCCCGGAAGTGTCAGGGGCGAAACCGCGTTGGAGCGGTCAGCCGCCGGGCCTGTGACGTATCGGTACAGGTTTCAAGCAGGGACCGGATGGACTGTTTGAGTATGGGATGTATAAGGTCCGGAGCAATCTGGGCCAACGGTTCCAAAACGAAATTTCTTTCGGTCATGCGTGGATGGGGAATTATGAGGTTTTCTTCCCGGACAACGATATCCCCGTATAGAAGAATGTCCAGGTCCAGGGTTCTCGGGCTGTTCGGGAAACTTCTCTTCCGGCTGCGGGCATCTTCAATGCCGACACACAGGTGAAGCAGTTCGGGAGGCTCGAGTCGTGTTTCCAACTCTATTGCCAGATTAAGAAACCACGGCTGATTTGCATAGCCGACGGGCTCTGTCTCAAAATATGAGGATGTCTGCAGGACAGTCCCGGAGCGGTCCAGTTCACCGAGCGCATATTCAAGATTTGCTTTTCGGTTTCCAAGGTTTGAGCCGGCGGAAATGTAGGCTTTAATGGACGTCATTATTTAGCACTCGTTAAAACAATCCGTGAGTGGCAAAACAGACATTTACGCCGGCACGGATTAAAACAGGTAATCCTGCCTTTGCATTGTGCCGAAGCTTCCTATTCCCTTAAGAGAAAAGGATATGCTGAATTGTGATTCGATTCGGCCTCTCAGGGAATATTGACGGAATTCGGTCGAGACGCCGCAGCAGTTCCAGGCGTAACTCAACCGTGTTCGGCTGTTGAGCAGTTGCGATGTTTGAAAATTATATCTTATGGTCAGATTCGATGCGAATCCCCGGGCCGGAGTTCCGTAGCCGACACTTGCCTGCAGATTATTGCTGGGGATAAGTTCCGGCTCCGTCTGCATGGTTCTGAAATAAGTGGCGGCCAGTGAAAATTTGTTCCGGTCCCATTCCGTCGACAGGCTGATATTCCGCCAGCGCTGAAGCTCGATGTCGTAATCCGACCTGAAATCGTGATGCATCCGGTTTTGTTGCCAAATCCGGACGATGGCGCTGATTGGAGACAGGTTTCTTTCAATGCCGGTTTGATAGAAACCCGTTGCCGTGTTCAAAGGATAGAATGTATTGGCGTGCCCCGGTTCAAAAGCTCTCCCGAACGACGGGTCGAAGTAATATTTCTGTATCAGCGCCACGGACATAAACTCATGTTTTTCCTCTGTGCCGGCGCCGTCCTGTTTTTTCGTGAAAAACCGGTTTACAAATCCATATTCGATCTCTCGGGTATCCGCAACGGCGTCGTTTTCGTCAAAGCGGATGATGCTCCGCGGGTCTTCTATTCCGTCCGTCCATCGGAAGGTTGTGTAGGGTTCGATCGTATGACGGAAAGTGCCCAGCCAGGAGGCATTGTAGTTCTTTACCAGGGAGGGCATTTTCATGTCGATATTCAAATCGGCGTATTGCCGATGCAGGCCCAGGTTGATAATCCCTTCTTCCGGAATTTCGGAGATCTGTGCGCCGTAGTAGGTTTCCCGAAATCCGACGGAAGGGGTAAGGGAGAAGCCCAGCAGCGGGGGCAGTCGGAGTGTCAAGCGCGGATAAACATCCAGTCGATGCACAATACCTGCCGTTTCCGTCTGGCTGTCTCTTCTCGATATCCCGTCTATCGATGATTTGAAACTGAAGATAAAGGGAGAATTCCCGAGGGGTGTTCCAATGGAAAGAAATTCCAGCGAGGGAATCTTCCTGGTAATCAGCGATGTGCCCGGAAATGTGACCTCATTGCGTTCGAAGGCTATATTGGCGGAGAAGCTCTCATGGTTCCTGGTTAAGAACGCGGTCGAGTATTCCTGGGATTTTGTGGCCTGATTGAAGCTATCGGCAAAAACCTGGCGGAATTCGAAACTGGAAGTGATGTTGACTCTGGCCACGGCCCGCCAGCCGTTTTTAAAACGGGATTCCCCATCCACGATAAGCTGAACGCCTCCCTGGTCCCGGCTGTCCCGGATTCCATAGGTATGAATATCGAGATAAGTGGTTTGATTCGGGCGTGTTCTCAGAATCCCGCCCAGGGCCAGTCCGCGGAGGCTGAAATAGTCCCCGTAAATCATCATGTCCGCGCTTCTCCCCAGGGTTTGGTAATAGCCCTGGCTGAATACCCGTCCCTTTGATGTGGATGTGCCGGTGCTGAAAGTGGTGAATCCGCTGCTTCGGGTTTTTCTTTCCAACGGAATGATTGTGTAGGGCGTGTAGAAGACGGGGAATCCTTTGACCTTGAGTAATGTATGGCGAAGGCGCGCGGTGTGATCCAGGCGGATTTCCGATCGGGATGCGGTAAATTGCCATTTCGGATTCTCTTCCCGGCAGGTCGTGACGGAGCCCTCTAGAACCGTGTAGGTGTCCCGACCGGTTTTGATGATCGTTCTTCCGGTTATTAAGAACTCCTTGTCGGTGAATCCGGATGCATCGTAAAAAGTGCCTGTTTGGGTGCCGAAATTGAATTGGGCCTTCGAACATGTCAGCCACTGTTCTCCCTGGCTGAAATGCGTTTTCCCGACGGTGTAGCCTTCTTTTGTTTCCTGGTTGATAACGACTTCATCGGTAGTGATGAGGATATCTTCGAAATAGACCTTTACGTTGCCGCCGGCCTGCCAGGTGTTTTCCCCAATGGTTCCCTGGGTGTCGGAAATCAGGACGACTTTTTTAATCGCATCCCCGTCGCTATAGGGGATTTCCGTTCGCACCTGCTCCCCTGTATCGGACGATACCTGGGCGGCGGGGGCTGGAGCCGCCCAAAGCGTCGCCGCCAGGCAGAGCAGGATAATCCCGAGTCCGACAGGGCAGGGGGATCCTCTGTCCGACGGCCGGATGGTTCCCTTTCGGGTTTTATTCAATATCGGCTTCATAGCATTCATACGCACAATAAGGACGCGCGTATATATTACAGGTCCTGCATCTTTGTGCATCTTTTTATTGAGAAAGGATCAAATAAAATGAGTGCAATAAATCCCGAACGTCCGCGGGAGAATATCGGAATTTCGGAAGACTGAATCCGGTTCTATGGCGATACCCGGCCTTCCAGTTCTTTTTTTCTCTCCTCGTACAATTCGATAATGGATCCCATGGCTTCGGGCGCCCTGTCGCCCAGACTCCGGAATACGGAAAACTGTACGGATGCCCGGATCCTGTTTAAATCTACGGGATCCCCGGCGCCCAGCCTGAAATAAGTGTCCCCGCGCAGGTAATCGGCCAAAAACCTTATGCCGAGTTCCATGGCCATAATACGTGCGGCATCCAACATCAGTTCCATTTCGTGACGGGGCGGCAGGGGCGCGGATCGGATGAATCCTCGCGCTATCGATTTAAAAACCTCCATGTCTATTCTGATTCCATCCGGATTCCGCTCTCTTTCACCGGAGACATTGACCAGGGAGCGCGCCATGTCGCCCCAATCGCTCAGCCAGGTATGCGGCATGACGGTATCCAGGTCGACGAGGGATTTCACCCTTCCTGTCCGGGTGCTGAAAAGGAAATTGTCCAGTTTGGTGTCTCCGTGAACAACCGACGTTTTGAGATCTCCGGATGCAAGTTTTTTCTGCAGTTTCAGGCAAAAGGATCTTTGATCGATGGAAAGGGCGCCCATTTGCTGCACGTGCCGGTCCCGCAGCCTGCGCCGAAAGTCTTCGGGGCTCAGCTGTACGAGAAAAAAGCGGCCG
>JAFGTD010000211.1 GCA_016934295.1 Acidobacteriota bacterium | reverse complement strand
TTTGATATTATTTTCTGATTCTGCATCAAAGAACATTTCAAAAGCATAGCCCATAATTACTCCTTTCGGAATTTTCGATAGACGTTTCAGGAATATGAGAAGTTACCATCGGGAGCTTACGACCCTCACCAATTAGCAGAGAACCGAAGGCAAACCTCATATTCCTCGTTATCGGCTGTTAGAAATAAAAACTATCTCATGATTTTTTGTGTACCCGGATGAATGACAGTGTCAACATGATGATCCTATCTGCAATTTCCTGGAATGATTCCTTGCACCCATCCCTGAGCCATTCCCTGACAACCCGATTGACTCCGCCGAAGTAAAATTGAAAAACAGGTGGGTTGTCAGAAAAAGAAAATCCAAGGGCTTTTGCAAGTGCGTTTTTGTGGGCATCCATCATAAATGAATCCAGTAATTCTTCAATCTCCCGGCTGCGTAACAGAACCTGAAGGTGAGGTAAAGACTGTATCCATTCCAGTCTTTTATATATCAGCTTCATATACGGTTTGTGTTCATCAGAAATTTCTGATTCCAATTTTTCCATATTCTGTATAGCACGGTACAGCACAATTTTTTCCTTACTTTTAAAATGCCTATAAATGGTCATTCGGTTTACTCCGGCTTCTGCGGCTATTTCGCTGAGTGTCAGTGTATCGTAATCATTTTTTTCCAAAAGCCGAACAAACGCGGAAACAATCATATCTTTTGATTCATCAATCTGTTTTTGTCTTTTCATGTAACAATCCACCCTTTTTGTAACAGTTAGCATTTTCATGCGGGAATTCTTTGAAATGAAGCGTAAAAAGTATTATAATGTCACAATGTCACAGTTATAGAGTATACAAGGAGTGTCATGTGAAATCAAGAAGCCGAATACGGAAAACAGTCCTGATTGTTCTTGGAATTATAACCGCTGCCGTTGCAGCATTCGTTCTCGCGGGTCCTCCTGTCATAAAGGCTATGGGCATACACCCGGAGTACTCCGGTCAACGCTACTTGCTGCCTGAAGGAAAAGCACTGATTATCGCGACCAATCACGACGAATTGGGGGACAGCGGAAGGAAAACAGGAGTGTTCGGATCCGAACTGACCGCCCCGTATTATGAGTTTCAAGGAGGCCGGATGCATGTGGATGTGGCAAGCATCGAAGGGGGAGAGATTCCTTTCGATCCGGCATCTTTCAATTACTTTATCAGGAGCGATTACGATGAACGCTACCTGGAGGACCCGGTCCTGCAGAATAAAGTAGAAAATTCTCTACCGATTGGAGATATCGACTTTACCGGGTACGACATCATCTTCCTGGCCGGAGGCTGGGGAGCAGCATACGACCTTGGGTTCTCAGAAGAACTCGGGCAGAAGATATCCGAAGCTTACGCAGCCGGAGCAGTTGTCGGCGGTGTGTGTCATGGGCCGCTTGGACTACTGAACGCAACTGACGAGAATGGCACCCCCCTTGTAAAGGGACGCAGGGTTACCGCGGTCACAGACAAGCAGGTAGAGGAGCTCAACATCACCATGACTCCCCAGCATCCTGAGAACGAACTCCGGGCAGCGGGAGCACATTTTCACAGCAGTACCGCATTCCGTGATTTCTTTGCAAGCCACGTTGAAATTGACGGACGTATCGTCACTGGACAAAACCAAAACGATGGTCCGGAGGTTGCAAATCTCATGATGAATGCTGCGGGAGGTTCAAGAAGATGAAAACAATACCTGGACATAACACAGTCAACATGATCACACGGATACTGTCAGCAATAGTTGGCGGAGTACTCCTTCTACTTGGAATCGCCGTCTTCATCATGCCGGAAGTGATCTCTACCACCTTCCTCAGCCTGAGTACAGGAGGAGCCGGTATCAACTCGCTTCGGGCCGATATCGGCGCCCTGTTCCTTGGAATGGGCGCGTTCGCACTGTTCGGCTCACTCACCCGCTATCGGTGGGTGCTGCTGATACCCGCAGTGTTCCTGTGTCTGGTCGTCGCAGGGCGCGTTATCAGCATGGTCCTCGATCCCTTCCCGACGAACACCATTGGAGCTTTGGTGATGGAAATCGTTTTCATCATGGTCCTATCCCTGGCGATCATATCCCATGCGTTCTCCGGTAAGGAACAGACACAGCCGGAAACTGTGCGCGCGTTCGCAAGCTACCGGTTCCTCATCGTCGCAGGCGCCGTGATCGTGCTGATCGCGGGGACCTTCGTGTTCCGACCCCAGATTTCAGCCCGGGTGTGGAGCGGTGGAATCGTCGGAAGAATGTCCCGGTCGACAATAGAGGATCTGCCGGACGGCCTTCATGTGGGTCTTGCGGGAACCGGGGCACCAATGCCAGACTCCCAGCGCGTCGGAATCTCTACGTTCGTTATTGCCGGCGAACATAAATTCATCGTCGATTGCGGCCCGGGAAGCACCCTGAATCTGGAGCTCATGCAATTTCCGCTGGAGGAGACGACCGCGGTCCTGTTGACGCATTTTCACTCAGACCATATCGGTGATCTGGATGAACTGATGCTGAAGATATGGACCTACGGTGCCCGCACCGAACCGACTCTGGTCATGGGGCCTGTAGGTGTGGATACGGTCGTCGACGGCTACAACAAAGCCTTCAGCCTGGACGCAAAGTATCGATACGCCCATCACGGCGACGCGGTTGCTCCATCATCCGGTGCCGGTGGTCGGGCGGAGATTATTGACGGATTTGGTCCTGACGAGAGCGTGGTGATCTTTGACCGGGACGGAGTGAAGGTAACTGCATTTCTTGTCTCCCACAAGCCTGTGGATCCTGCACTCGGATTCCGGTTTGACTACGGCGGACGCTCTGTAGTCGTAAGTGGCGATACCCTTCCGGACGAGACATTAATGGCGCAATCGCGTGGTGTTGATATCCTGGTGCACGATGCCATGAATCCGGACATGCTGAACGTGATGACCCGGGCATCGGAGGCAACCAGCAAAGCAGTTGCCGGGACGGTTGCCACGGATATCCAGACCTATCACGCTTTTGTGGAGGAAACAGCCCGCATCGCCCGTGACGCAGACGTAAAGCATCTGGTCCTCAATCAGATTCTTCCGCCGATACCCGCGTCCATTTTACACTCGGCATTCCTTGGCGACTCCCGCCGAATCTTCGACGGACCCATAACATTGAGTTATGACGGCATGCTTTTCTGCATGCCTGCAGATTCGAACTCGATCAATTCGCAGTGGCTTTTACAGTAAAAAGGTACAGAGGATAATGGATGGAGAATGAAAAAATGAGCCCGGCGCGGACTTGGCAGGATTCGCTGAGCACCAAGGGCGTCCTGGCGGCTGGTCGCAAATCGTAGATTTACTGCTCGTCCATGTAGTGTAACATGTAGTTGAAAGGCATTGGTGCGGTCTTGCTGTTCACGTTTCAGTTTTATATGGCCTTCGGCAAATGCCGCATTTGCCGAAGGCCAAGGAGCGAAGCCCTCAGCATATACGCCCTGTTATACGATGGCCAGAGCGCAATCTTTGAAAATATTTTTTTCCCCGCGCCCCACCGCCGGAGCACAGGACATGCGAAGGCTGTTTATTTCTCTAATCATTGGCATGATTTGCCATTATCGTCTTTATTATTGAGCAGCCTCTTTTCCATTTCTTCCAGTTCCTTCAAATCTTCTTCATCCGCTTTTTTTGCTTCTGCTATTTTCCGTTTTTCTTCAAATTCATCATATCGCTCTTCAGCAATCTTCTTGGCTACTTCAGCCTTTAC
>JAFGTD010000210.1 GCA_016934295.1 Acidobacteriota bacterium | reverse complement strand
GAAACCATGCTCTGCGTCGGCAACCGCTCCGAAGCCAAGATGACCCTGAAAGCGGGGGTTAAAAAGGACGGCACTCTCACCGCGCTGAAATTCGAGAACTTCACGACTCCGGGCGCCTATTCCAACATGGCCTTCGTTTCCATGATCATCCAGGAGCTTTACAAATGCCCCAATGTTGCAACATCGGAAAGCGGTGCCTACACCAATGCAGGCCGGGCGCGGGCATTCAGGGCCCCTGGATTTCCCGAAGGAACCTGGGCGCTGGAACAGATGATGAACATGCTCGCGGCAAAAATCGGCATGGATCCGGTCGAATTCCGGCTCAAGAACTTCACTGAAATCAGCCAAAACAGCATGATGGGAAGGGGCAGGCCATATACCAGTGCAGGTTTGAAAGAATGCCTGATCCGGGGCGCCGAGAAATTCGGATGGAAAGAAGCCAGGTCGCAAAAAAAGAACGGCGGTCCCATCCAGCGGGGCTTCGGCATGGCCGCGGGGCTCTGGATGATGGGATCGGGCGGGCCGCCCTATACGGCCGAAGTCCGGATGTTTTCCGATGGAGGCGTCACCATCAAAACCGGGGCCATGGACCTGGGAACCGGGACGAAAACCGTTGCCGCCATGATAGTGGCCGAAGAACTCGGAATTCCGCTTGAAAATATCCGGGTGGTCAATGCGGACACAGCGGTCACACCTTACGCGTCCAGCAGCGGCGGCAGCCAGACCCTGCCCAGCCTGGCGCCGACCGTACGCCAGGGCGCCTGGATCCTGAAACGCCGCATCTTCGACTGGGCAGCCGAAGCGCTGGGCGTTCCCGTCGACGACCTTCAGATAAAAGTCAACGAAGTTGTCAGCATCAGCAGTCCCGAAAAGAAGAAAACCCTGGAGGAACTGTTCCGATCCAAAAACGTGCTGGACGTCATAGCGATCGGCAACCGGGATCCCAATCCCGCCGACAAGGTCGTCATGCCTTTCGGCGCCCACTTTGCCGAAGTGGAGGTCAACACCGACACCGGGGAAGTAAAAGTTGTTCGTCTGGTAGGGGCGAACGAAAGCGGCCGCGTTATCAACCTGAAGACCTTTGAAAACCAGGTATACGGCGGCATGACTCAAGGTCTAGGGCTCGCATTGACGGAAAAACGGGTCCTGGACCGAAAGACCGGGAAAATGGTCAATGCCAACCTGTACGACTACAAGGTCCCGACAGCAATGGACGTACCGGTCGACCACGAAGTTGTACCCGTCGATCTCAACGACAACGAGTGCAACAACGCCGGGTGCAAAGGCCTGGGCGAACCGGCCCATGTTCCGGCTCCCGCCGCCATCGCAAACGCCATCGCCGATGCGATCGGCGTGCAGCCGACCCACGGTCCCATCGACAATAAAACGATTCTGGATCTGCTGGAAAAAGGAGGTGAGGCATGATCAACAACTTTGCATACCTGAAAGCGGGCTCGATCTCCGAAGCAGTGAAAGCATTAAGCAAAGAAGGAACCAGACTGCATGCAGGCGGCACCGATCTGCTGGGATGCCTCCGGGATGAAATCTTCCAGGCCGACACGGTCGTCAGTATCCGTGGTCTTAAAAGACTTAAAGGGATTACGGCAGGATCCGGTGGGAGTCTTACGATCGGAGCACTCACATCGATTGCCGATATTGCCTCCGATGCGACCGTGGCAAAGAAATATCCCGTCCTGGCGCAGGCCGCAGCCGCGGTCGGCAGCCCCCAGATCCGGGAGCAGGGCACTCTCGGAGGAAATCTCTGCCAAAAACCCCGATGCTGGTATTACCGCAAAGATATCCTGTGCAGGAAGAAAGGCGGCGATACCTGCTATGCCATGAGCGGGGAAAATCAGTATCACGCCATATTCGGCGGCGGCCCCTGTTTCTTTGTCCACCCGTCGGATACTGCAGTTGCCCTTACTGCATTAGGTGCAGAACTTACCATCGCAGGATCGTCCGGCAACAAGACGGTAAAAATTGGGGACTTTTTCGTAAGCCCCGGGAAAATGGTGGAGAAGGAAAACATTCTTCTTTCAAACGAAATCGTAACCGCAATCAGCCTTCCAATTGTGAGTGAAACAACGCGGAGTTCGTATCGAAAGGTACGAGCCCGGGGTGCATGGGACTTCGCTCTTGTCAGCGTTGCCACGGTTCTGGAGTTTGATAATGACACGGTCCGCGACGCCCGTATTGTGCTCGGCGGCGTAGCCGGTCATCCCTGGAGAGTCGAGGCCGCAGAAAAGAAACTCCAGGGGCAGAAGCTCGACGAGGGGAAGGCGAATGAAGCCGCAGAAGCTGCGGTGGAAGGCGCCGTGCCCTTGCGGGACAACCGTTACAAGCTGGATATCGTCAAAGGAGCCTTAAAGGAATCGCTTCTGGCCCTGGCGTAACAGAAAAAGAAGTCGGAAAAACGTTCGAACGTTGAACGTCAAACGTTGAACGTGAGACGTTGAACGTTTGAACGTTCTTCTGGCTCCTGACTTCTGGCTTCTTTTTTCTTATATCTCACCTGCACGTCTTTTTTCAAAGGCCGTTCAATCCAATGCCAGCCTGACTTCTTTTTTTATTTCCGGAAGCGATTGCAGTCGATGGCGTATTTTTTCACCTTGTAATTGATAATCCTCTCGGTAGCGCCCAGCAGCCGGGCGGCCTTCCGCCGGTTGCCGCGCGTGGTTTTCAGGGCATCCTGTATCAGGTCCTTTTCGTAGGACGAAACATTTTCCTCCAGAGACAGTTTTCCGATCGTTCCCGTTTCCTCCGCCGTCTGCAGCGTGGGCGGCAGATGGTGCGCATGGATGACGCTGCCGTCGGCTACCAGCACGGCGCGCTCTGCGGCGTTTTCCAGTTCGCGCACATTTCCCGGCCAGTGGTAACTCATCAGCATGTCGATGGCGGGCGTGGCAATCCGCTTGATCTGCCTGGAATGCTCCTTGGTGTATTTTTCGAGAAAGAAATCGGTCAAAGCCATAATGTCCGGTTTCCTCTCGCGCAACGGCGGCACAAAGATTGTAAAAACATTCAGGCGATAGTAGAGATCTTCGCGGAACACTTTTTCCGCTATCGCGTTCTCCAGGTCTTTATTTGTCGCGGCAATCAGCCTGACTTTGATTTTGATCGATTCCGTCCCTCCCAGGCGTTCGATTTCCCGCTCCTGAATTACCCGAAGCAGCTTGATCTGGGTGGTAAGATTCAGGTCCCCTATCTCGTCGAGAAAGAGAGTTCCCCCGTTGGCCAGTTCGAAGCGACCCAGCTTGCGCGCCTGCGCGCCGGTAAACGCGCCCTTCTCATATCCGAAAAGTTCCGATTCGATAAGCGTGTCGGGCAGAGCGGCGCAACTGACCTTCACGAAAGGCTTTTTTGCCCTCGGAGAATTGTAATGGATGGCGTGGGCAATCAGTTCCTTCCCGGTGCCCGATTCTCCCCGTATCAGCACATTGGTATTGGTTCCGGCGACCTGGGAGATCTGTTCGTAAACCTGACGCATGCCGCCGCTGTTGCCCACCATGTTGGAAAAGTCGTAACGCTCGCGCAGTTCTTCGCGCAGGTGGATATTTTCCGCGACCAGGTGCTTTGTTTCCGATCTTACCAGATGCTCTACCTGGACCGCCTGGGCAATCATTGCGGTCACAACCCTAAGAAATTGGACAATACGGTCGTAATCCCGATTCCGTTTAAAGCGTAAATCTATGCCGAGAGCACCAATCGTTTTCCTTCCCATGTTAATGGGTACGCAGATGTAGCTCAGTTCATCCTTGATGTCTTTTCTCTTGGCGGCGCGATTCAGCAGCATAGGCTCCTGGCTTACGCGGGGTATAACGATCGGCTTGCCGCTTTCCACCACCCGGCCGGTCACCCCTTCCCCCATACGGTATCGAGCGAGCAGTCCTTCATCGGTAATCCCGTTGGACGCTTCTATCGTCAGGTCGGAATCCGGACTCAGTAACGTCACGGCGCTGCGGAACATGTTCTGGCTCCGTTCGAGAATTTCCAGGATACGATGCAGGGAATGCTTCAGGTTGAGAGTTCCCGACAGCGCGTGGCTGACCGCAACAAGTGTGGCCAGCTTTCTTGCTTCATTCGATTCTGTATTTACCATTCGATATCACCACAATTATGTATATTTATAATTTTATCCTACATAATTGTAAAATTGAAATCAAGCGAGATTATGTTGTGTCAAACCAGGGAATCCATGCAAATATCCTCAGGCAGCGCCGGGGGCTTTTTCAATTGAGCCGCCCAAAGCGGCTCGAACTGCATCATCGGTGTCGGGATCGATATCACCGCGGATTCAGGTTTCCTGATTTCGATCCCGAACCCGATACCGATCGGTTTGGCGTTGGCTGAGCTGATAATGTTGGATAAGAAACAAACATGTCGGGCACCCACCGCCCAATGATTCCTGGATCTGTCGAACTTTTGCTGCAGCCCCGGCAGCGCCGGGATCTCCCTGTTGTTTACAGTCGGGTGCTTTTCCTGTATTGCGCCAGGATATTCGGGTCGGATTGAGGGAAAAAGAAATCGGCAATCAGAATTGTAACGGTGTTGGCAAGGAATCCGGGTACGATTTCATACAGCATGCCCCCCCACGGACTGTGCTTCCATAAAACCAGCACTACCGTTCCCACAATCATTCCCAGCAGGGCTGAGCGCCAGGTGGTTCGTCTGGAAAACAGGGCAAAGAGAACAAGAGGGCCGAAAGCCGCACCGAAACCGCCCCACGCATAGGCCACAATCCTCAGGATGGAATCCCTTGGATCCATTGCCATAATGAGAGCGATGACGGAAATAACGATTACACAGGCGCGTCCTATGAACATAACCTCCCGTTCGCCCGCTTTACGCCGGACAACTTTTCGGTAAAAGTCTTCGGTCAGCGCCGAGGATGAGACCAGCAGCTGGGAATCGATCGTGGACATAATCGCCGAAAGGATTGCCGCAAGCATAACGCCGCCGAGCCAGGGGCCCATCATTTCCCGGATCATGTAGATGAACACTTTTTCATGTTCTTTCTGTGCAATATCCAGGGCTTCGTACATGCCGATGCCGATCATGCCTATTACGACGGCGCCGGTCAGGGAAATCGCCACCCAGACTACGGCAATAACCCGGGACCTTCGGAGCTTCGCCAGAGACTTTACTCCCATAAAACGGGCCAGGATGTGTGGCTGGCCGAAATAGCCCAATCCCCAGGCCATCGCTGAAAAAACGGCAAGCAAAGGGGTATCGGTTCCTTCCGGGATGATTCCCCTCGCAATATTTCTGGCATCGAGAGACCCGATGATGGCCTCCGTTCCGCCGATATGATGAAAAGCGACGATCGGGACAATCACAATCGCCAGGATCATAAGCAGCCCCTGGAACAGGTCGGTCCAGCAAACTGCGAGGAATCCTCCCAAAAAGGTATACAGGACAATAATGATTCCGCCCGTCAGAACGGCGGTTGAAAAAGAAACATTGAACGTCGATTCGAACAATCGGCCGGCCGCCACCAGGCCGCTGGACGCATAGATGGTAAAGAAAACCAGAATGATGAAAGCCGAAACAATGCGAAGCAGGCCGGTCGGGTCGGCAAAACGCGCTTCAAAAAAGGACGGCAGCGTAATGGCCTTTATATTTGCAGTATAGATCCGCAATCGTCCGGAAACGAACCACCAGTTAAGGACCGTACCGATAAACAAGCCTATGGCGATCCAGCTGTCCGAAAGGCCCGATACATAGATGGCGCCGGGCAGGCCCATTAAGAGCCACCCGCTCATATCGCTGGCCTGTGCGGACAGTGCCGTCACCCATGCCCCCATGCCGCGTCCGCCCAGAAGGTAGTCTTCCAGGTTCCGGCTCTTTCTGTAGAAAAAGAGCCCTATCGCCATAAGGACCATGAAATAAACAATGAATGTAATCAGTGTCGGCCAGGGCATGGGCAAATCCTGCACTCAATATCTGCCGTAAAATATACAACCGTATCTTAACCCGGATTATTCATGAAACTTCTTCTGCGGCAGCCTGTTGAGCGAAACGACCGAACCTTCATGAATTACCCGGGTTAACAGCCATCTGAAATTTCCATCTTTATACCAGACTTCCGAACTGAGGCAAATCCACATAAATTGGAAATCTGATATCCAGCCCGCATTTCTCCCAAGTTCGATCGACAATTCTTCCCTGTCGGCGAAACCGCGTGAGCGGCGGTTTATTGCGCCCTGCATGGACCGGATACTCCAAAAAAACAGATTTAAAATTCAATTTATTGGATTGGCTGGAATAAACCGAAGCACTTATTATAAGACATGAAGCCCTATGTCATTAATTGACATACATTTATACGCAAGGCACAACAGGCTTGACATTGGCATGGATTATGCATTAAAAGGAGTAATTTTCCGTTTCCCAAGCTTTGGCCCTGAGGTCAAGCTCATGTGTTTGGGAGTTTTTTCGCGGTTCCTTCCCGCGACGCCAGGAATCTCCTAAGCAATGAACGCTTTATCAGGGCCTGGCTTGGCAGACTTTCCATATTTCCGAAGACATAACTGCAGTTATAGTGATGGTTTACTCAACCGGCAAGGCAGCGGCAAGCCCGGAAGGAATTATTCGGATTCGGGATGTATCTGAATATAGGCCTCTTCCTTCAGACGATTAATAAATCTTCTAAGCTCGGGCCTGACTTTATTCTCCCAAATCCGGTTTTTGATTTCTGTCTCCACTTTCTCCAGAGGAGGTATTGTGGGATGCTTGCGGACGTCCACATGATAGATCGCATACCCGTCCTGTGTTTTCTGGGGCAAGGAAACATCACCGGATTCCAGGCCCTCAATGGCCTTAACAATATCGGGACGCCACTTTTCAATCAGGTTATCTCCGATGCTGCCTCCCTTGTTCGCCGTTGCCCCCTTCGAATATTGACCGGCGAGGGATTGGAAGGATTCGCCCCGTTTCAAACGGTCGTACAGGTCGCTGGCCCGACTCTTTGCTTTTTCTTCGCTCCCTTCATGTTCCACCGTAATGATAATCTCGCTTAGGCTGACTTCCTCGGGAGTGGCAAAATCTTGGGCATTGTCCTTGTAGTATTGTTCCACCTCCTGCGTCAACAGGGTGATCCGGGAATTGACGAAGATATTTATCACATCTCTGGCCATGATGTCATCGCGGATCTGATCGCGGTAGGTGCGCAGACTGGATCCCTGCTGTTCCAGAATATCTTCAAAATAATCCATGTCCTCAATTCCGTTTTCCTTCATTATCTGTTGAATTCTCGAAGATACTTTAGGCTCCACTTCCGCATCGATACCCACTTCAATGGCTTTCTGAATCAGTAACTTTTCCTCTATCAGCGCATCGAGGACTTCCTCTTCCTGTTTTAAAACAGCCTGCTCCAGCGCATCCCCGCTGTATCTCTTCGAAAGTTCCGTCCGTATTGCATCCATTCTCCGATCAATGTCGGACATCGTTATAATGTCGTCGTTGACCTGGGCATAAATGCGATCCACGACCTTGGCCTGCGCATAGCAGAAACCGCACAGAATAATAAGGACCGTTACTAATAGTTTTCTCATTGGGTTTCCCTTCACTGTCGGCATGCTATTTTGACCCGATATCCCCCATGCATTTCTTATTTTACGCAACAAAGTAGATTAGAGATTAAAATTTTTGGATTCAAGGCTAAAAACAGTAGGCAGTGGGCAGTAGGCAGTGGGCATGGTCAAATTTTGAAAGTTCAAGATATATAAAACGTTCTAACGTTGGACGTTAAACGTCTCACGTTCAACGTTCTTCTGGCTTCTGGCCTGTGACACTTTTCGAAGCGAAAAGCTGGGCCGGGAATCCATCGGCGTCGGGGTCGG
>JAFGTD010000209.1 GCA_016934295.1 Acidobacteriota bacterium | reverse complement strand
GTTGGCCCGCTGCACCCGGTTCTGCACCTTGACCATGGCGATATCGACATCGATGCCGACATCGAAAGTAACCGAGAGACTATATCTTCCGTCGCTCGAGCTTGAAGACATGTAAATCATGCCTTCAACGCCGTTGACGACTTCTTCGATCGGTGCGGCGACGGCATCGGAGACCACCTGGGCGCTCGCCCCCGGATAGGCGGCGCTGACCATGACGGTAGGGGGAGCAACATCCGGATACTGGAGGATCGGGAGGTTGAATACGGCAATAAGGCCGGCCATAAGGATGATGACGGAAACAACCATGGCCAGGCGTGGACGCCGGATAAAGTGTGCGGAAAACATTTAATAAACCTATAAG
Organism: Acidobacteriota bacterium; assembly: GCA_016934295.1. Lineage (GTDB taxonomy): Bacteria > Acidobacteriota > UBA6911 > UBA6911 > UBA6911 > UBA6911. Next base: position 3,169 of record JAFGTD010000209.1, on the reverse strand, counting down.
TGGGCTTGAACCCTTAACCCGGGTTAATATTATGAATGCCTGATAGTCTTCGGGGATATTCGGCAACAGGGTTCCCCGTTTCCCGTTCAAAACAAAAGGAAAGTAGCCGGCAAAAAGTTCAATATGCTCCGTATAGCAGGGCAAGTCATAAGAGTGCTTCGCAAAAGCGGTCTATGATTTTTCTTCTGCCGCCTGAGTCGCGTCCGCGCCGCCGTTCTGTATTTGAACAGCCTGGCCCGGGCGGACTTTTTGAACGCCCTCGACAATCACGGTTTCACCGGCGCGGATGCCCTCTTCGACAATCCAGTCCGTGCCGAGAACCGATCTTTTTTTGATAAACCGCATCTCGGCGAGGCTGTTTTCCCCAACGACGTAGACGAAGCTGCCTTCCTTGGCTTCGTTCACCGCCGCCTGCGGCACCACGGGCAGCGTTTCCCGCTTGACGGGAGACATTACAACCGTCACATATCCTCCCGGTATCAGGAGGCCCTCGGGATTGGAGTATCTGGATCGCAGGGAGATGGTTCCGGTGCCGGGGTCTATGGCGGTATCGGCAAAATCCCACCTGCCTTTGCCGGGGTAAAGTTTTCCGTTGGGAAGACGCAATCCGGGTCGGAATATATTTTCAGGGGAGGATCCGGATCTTTCCATCATGTTGAGGTATTCGACCTCACTAATGGAGCAAACCACCCGGATCGGATCGTACTGAACGATGGTGACAATAGTGCCGGAGTTCGGTCCGACGTAATCGCCGACGGAATACCGCTTTTTCGTCACCCGGCCCGACATGGGAGCCCGGACGGTGGCGTAATCCAGGTCGAGTTCCGCCAGGTCCAGGTTGGCTTTTGCCGAAACAAGCTGCGCCCGGTATAATTCGACGTTTCTCTGGGCGGATTCAATATCCTTTTCGGGAACGCTTTCCCGGCTGGCCGACTGCAAACGCCGCAGGTACTTTTCAGCTTCAACCAGATTAGCCTCGATCTGGGAAACGGTACCTTTGCGGGATTCGATTTCAGCCAGGAATCGTTCTTTTTCAATTGAGAACATCAGGTCTCCGGCTTTTACATAGCGGCCCTCGATAAAATGAATGGATTCCAGATATCCGGATACCCTGGCAACCAGGTCCACGGAATCGATGGCTTCCACCCGGCCGATATATTCCCTGGTCTGGGTGACCTCCTTTTCAACGACTTCCTGGGTCCGTACAAAGGGGGCTTGCGCCTGCGTTTTTGCCCTCGGCCCTCCCCCGTCCGGCGCCGAGATCGTCTCTTTTCTGCTTTCAAGAAAAAACCAGATTGCAACCGCAACAGCGGCGAGCAGAAAAGTATAATTCAACAAACGCTTCAACCAGTTCGATCCTGGGGATTCTGACTGATTATTCAATGCTCCGACTCCTTAACCTTTCCCGTTTTACGCCGATCCGACCTTAATAGCCACGGGGACGCCGCAATCAGTTTATCCCCAAAGCTCGAAAATGCAAGGCGAATGCATGGATTTACCTGTGAGGTTTAGTTGATTTTTATATCGATTATTGCAGAACATGGTTTAAGCTTAGAGGACGGTTTTTATAAGGAGATCCCACCATGCCCAAATCCACGACAGACAAGGATAAGAAAAAAACAGTTTTAAGGCGCGACTTTCTGATCGGCGGTGGAACGGCGATTGCAGCCGGCGCCCTGACGGTATGTACTCCTGAATCGGCAGTAGCTGCGCCCGCTCCGGCGAAAGTGGCGTATGAACAATCGGAAGGATACATCGTCTACGACAGCAGGCTGTGCCTGGGCTGTCAGAGCTGCATGTTTGCCTGCTCGATGACCCACGAGGGGGTAGCGAATCCTTCATTGTCCAGAATCCAGATTATCCGCGATGCCCCATCGTTCACGAAGTATCCCTATGACATCGTCATGTCCGTGTGCAGGCAATGTGTCACTCCGCTGTGCGTGCAGAATTGCCCGACCGGTGCCTGCCATGTGGATACGGCAAACGGAAACGTCCGGAGGATTGACCAGGATAAATGCATCGGCTGCAAAATGTGCATTAAATCCTGCCCGCAGAGACCGCACCGGACTGTCTGGAATCCGGCAAAGAACAAATCCACAAAATGCGACCTGTGTATCGACGCGCCCTACTGGAGCCGCGAGGGAGGGCCGGACGGGCAACAGGCATGCGTTTCCGCCTGCCCGGCAAAGGCGCTTTCTCTTGTGAAAAAGGCCCCTTCGCAGACCGATATTTCGGGCTATGACGTTTCTCTGGCTCCAATGCCGAAGCGGAAGCCCACATTTATATTAGAGTCCCTTAAAGAACAATCTCAGGAATAAGGGGGAAACAATACCATGACAGGCGGATATACGGGAAAAATACTAAGGATTAACCTGACGGATAAAACCACCGGCGTCATCGACACCGCCAGGTATGAGGAATTCGGGGGCGGCTATGGAATGGGAGCGGCCATTTTCTGGGATCTGGCGGTAGCTCCGGGCGAATGGGATCTGAAGGATCCTTACGATCCCCGGAATGTTCTTCCCATTATGACCGGGCCCCTGGCGGCGACCGGAGTCCCCGGCTCCGGAAGAACCAGCATTTGCGGGCTGTCTCCGGAAACGTTCCCCACCTGCGAATTCTGGCGGGGCAATCTCGGCGGCCGGTTTGCCACAACGATGAAGCTTGCCGGCTGGGATGGGGTTGTGGTGGAGGGCAGGGCCGAAAAGCCCGTGTGGATCAACATCATCAACGACCAGGTGAAGATAGAAGACGCTGCCGAGCTTTGGGGCATGGATACCTGGGATACCCAGAACCGGATTACTTCCATGGTATGCGGCAATACCCGTTTCGGCGAGGAATGGCAGGAGATCGGAGATGCCTATACCACCGCCCGCCCGCAGATCGTCTGTATCGGTCCCATAGGAGAGAACCGGTCCAGGCTCGCCGCCCTGATTCACGGCAGCGGGGTGAGCGCCCGGGTCGGCGGCCACGCCGCGGTCTTCGGGGCCAAGAACCTGAAAGCCATCAGCGTAACCGGGACCGGAAGCGTACAGGTGGCGGATCCCCAGGGGGTCGTGGATGCCAGGCTCCACCAGATGCAATCCGGAAATCTCATGCCGGTCCAGCCGGGGGCGGCGTCCTGCTCTCCCTGCCTGCGCGGCGACCGGCGCAGAAGCAACTATTACGG
>JAFGTD010000208.1 GCA_016934295.1 Acidobacteriota bacterium | reverse complement strand
TGGGTTATCCTTCAGGCTGTAGATATCAGAACTTGCTGAAATCTCGCGTCCTGCATGTATCCTCAAGCTATGTTGCCTCGTTGTAAGCGAAGTGAACGAAACCCTGTAAGCAGTTCTTGTTAGGAACATCCTGGCTAAATAAACGAATGAAGTACTACCACCATTGTTTCCTAGGATCGGGTAAATATGAAATCTTTCAATCTACTTCTAAAGCTGATTTCTCCGCCAGGAGCTTGAATAAAAGCTATTTCCAGCTTTGCGAATCGTGATGGATCATGTGTTTATTATAACGGCATGAGGAGGATGGCGAAAGGGGAATCCCGGCTGGACATTGCTTTGCGTAATTCCGAAGGCTTGACTTTGTGATTGTAAAGAATCCCACCATAGGGGGGACAAGGCCCTGCCCCCTGAGGGGGCGGGCCATTAAAATGTGCATTGTGCGACAGGGACCTTTTCACCTTTATATCCCGGCACTGTCGTTTCGTGCATTACAGGGATTCTTTCATCTTTGCAAAGGTGGATGTCCAACTCGATGCCGATCAGCGAGCGACCGTTGCACGGATGATCGATTACAGCCTGAAAGGCAGGGAGCGAATTTCCGGCGAATCGTCGTGAAAAACCGCGATGAGCTATGAATTTCATATTTATCGTTCCCGATTATAGTAAAATCGGGGAACTACTGGAAGCAGCGATGAATCCTGTCTGAACAAAAATCCGGCCGTGCGCCGTAGAGGCAAACAGAAACGGAGGGAAACATGGCCTTCAGAAAAGACTCTTATTCGATCCTGGATCGCTTTGAATTCGAAGTGCCCCCGGTCGGCGTGAAACACCGGACCGAACAACCGAAGGGAGTCGCGCGGCTGGAAGAAAAGCTTGCCCTGTGTGAAATGCTCAAGAAGGCCCAGCAGGGCGATGCGTTTTACAGCGACAGTCAAAGCCATGCCTGTGAGGCCGGCGCATACGTACTCGGCCAGCAGGACGTCAGGGCGCCTTACTACAACGGTGAGTTCGGCGCGGGATTGAAGATTTACGATTCTCCCGGTTCGGCCGCCCGGTTGTACCACTATATCCCCACCAGGGTAAAGGGAATGGTCCGCTATACGGTTTTTGCTCCCCTGAATCATCTCGACTTCGATCCGGACGTATTGCTTTGCCTGTGTGAGACCGACCAAACCGAAATCCTGTTGAGAGCCTCGAGCTATCGCACCGGCGACATGTGGTTGAGCCGTTATTCCAGCGCCATCGGGTGCGCCTGGCTTTTAGTCTACCCCTATCTGAGCGGAGAAATAAACTACTCAATCGCCGGGCTGGGACACGGCATGAAACGCAGACATCTCTTTACACCCGGAAAACAATTTGTAGCCATACCGATCGATCGTCTCCCCGACATGCTGGACACCCTTAAAGAGATGCCCTGGGATTTGCCCGGATATCAACCCGACGGCATGGAATACATAAAACGCCTGAGCGAAAGATTGGGCCTGTAATAAAATGGTGTCAGGCTAGCCTGACACCATTTTCAAGCGCTGCACGAGTTGTCCGAGTGAATTCTTGAAAGGAATCCCGGGCTGGATGTCTTTGGCGGCGGAAAGGATTGCAGACAGGGATATGTCCCCGGCTGAGGCGAAATACAGAACATTGCCTGATTTCAGTCCGGGCAGTTGCCAGACCGGACCGACGGTCCATTCGATCATTTTCAGCAGATCCATTCGATTTTGCCTGTTTCCACTCAGCCAGTTCAGCACAAGTACGCCGTCATCAACCATGCATTTCCTGGCATTCCCGATGAATTCCTGTGTCGCACACTGGTCCGGAAACTGCTCCCCGATATACGTGTCGACAATAACCACCCCGTATTGCGAATTGCAGCGCCCGATAAACTCCGCTGCATCTTCCAGGCGCACCTTGAAACGGGGCAATGCATGAATATCAAAATATTTGTCTGCCAATTCCACGATTGCCGGATCGATTTCGACCGCCTCTACCTGGATCTGCGGGCGTGCCTTGAGCAGCATTCGCGGGATGGAACCTCCGCCGAGTCCCAGGACGAGGCAGGATTGCGCCTGAGGACAGAAGGCCAGCGCCGCCAGCACATTGCGCGCATATTCCAGTCCGGGCAGATGCGGGGCCGCACTGTTTAAAACGGTATGCCGGATTCCTGACGCCGACCAGAGGGTGATTAAATCTCCTTTCCTCGTGACCGCCAGGTCATGGGCAAGCCCTCTGATGCGGCAAAGAGTCTTGCTGTTTTTCAGGGATCGCTTCATTGATACAATACCGTTGCAAAGTCGGCTTTATAATGTTTACCGCTAAACTTTAACATGCCGGCATGCCCATGGATCGAAAAAACAGGACCGGCCTGTTCCCATTTCCCTAATCGAATTGCCGCCTGATTACGATATTATTTGGATAAGCGGATTCGTATAGATTATTTTTGGTATTTTGACATACTTGCATGCAACATTTCCAAAAAGGATTCAGCCAATTCGATCCATAAAGGAGTCGCCCGATGCATACAATTCCAGCGAACGGCCGTACCCGCTTCCATTGTAAACATGCCCATTTTGTAAGGATTTCTATTCTTGCCGTCGTATTGTTTTCACTGTCCATTGCCCTGCCGGTATCGGCCCAATCCCTGTTTTGGGAGGTAAAATCGGACACTGCCACCGTCTACCTTTTAGGATCCGTTCATTACGCAAAACCGGACATGTACCCCCTGGATACCGTTGTCGAGGACTCGTTTGAGAAGTCCTCAATCCTGGTGCTGGAGCTGGATCCTCAGAGTGTCGACCAGGCGGTAGTACTGCAGCAAGTCATGTCAAAAGGCATGTATCAGGGAGATAAAACAATCAAGGATGAACTCAGCGGCGAAGTGTATGAAATGCTCGAGGAATACCTGGAGAGTTCCGGCCTTCCCATGGCAGGTTTCATGAAAATGAAACCTGCGCTCCTTTCGATTACCTTGAGTACGCTCAAGCTCGTAGAACTCGGCTACTCGCCCGAACAGGGAATCGACATGTACTTCGCCCAAAAGGCTTCGGGAAAGAAATCCATCCTCGAACTGGAATCGGCACAGGAACAGATGGATTTGCTTTTTAATTTGCCCGACGCCGATCTATACCTCAAATATACCCTTATGGATAATTCCAAAACCGCCGGACAGATCGAGAGTATCATGGAGACATGGAAAAGCGGCGACGCGGACAAAATGAACGCCCTCGTAATTGAAGAAACCCTGCAGGAATACCCTGAATTAGGTACCCTGCTGGATGAAATCCTGTTCAAGCGAAACAGGAAGATGGCTAAAAAGATCAGGGAATACCTGTCCGACGATAAGACCTGTTTCGTGGTTGTAGGAGCGGCCCATCTTGTAGGAGATCAGGGTCTTGCGAAATTAATGGAAGAGGCCGGATATAAGGTCAGGAAATTCTAAGTTGGAATTGTTTGATTACGTACAAACGGTGCCGACATAGCCTGGCACCATTTGTACGAGGATTCATTCAATGTCATTATCTGCCGGGAAGGAGCGGCTATTCCGTTTCCGACGAAAGCGCATTATATTCCTTACGCCATCTCTCCATTGTCTGCTCCATATTGCGTGCCTGTACGGATACCTTCTCGGGGTCCGGATTCGGCGGATCCAGTTCCGAATTCATTTGCATCAGCTGCGTATTCATTTGCTGTCGCAGCTGGTTCATATTCTGAATCCGCTCTCCAAGAGCCTGCTGTTGACCGGAATCCAGTCCCTGCATCAGCCGCTCGTGTTCCTGCTGCATCGTCTGAAGCTGGTTCCGGATTTGGTTGCGCTGCTCCCTTGCTTCTTCGGCTTTGAAATTCTTCCCGGAAGTCTGCGCCATTTTTCGCGCTTGCTTGCGAATTCCGTCCGCCGTTTTCCTGCATTCCTGGATCTGTTGGCGCTGCTCGGAATGAATACGGACTTTCTTGCGTTCCATAGTCCCCTGTCCGGACTGCATTCCTCCCTGCTGCCGCTGCTGCCCCTGCGGCTGGGCCTGCTGCCGCCCCTGGCCTCTGCCGCCGCCTCCTTTTCCCTGGGGAAAAGCCGCAACGGCGGTCAAAAGAAATATGGACATTAGAATCAGGTGCTTTTTCATGGTGCAACTCCTTCATTAACAATAAATGTAATTATTCAATGTTTTGATAAACAATCGAATCAGATGCAATTTATCCGTTATTAAATATACGGATATGTTGTATGCCACGCATTCCATCTTTTGTCGCTCCCGATAATGTAAAACACAAACCGGTAAAAATAGTTTCGGCATTTTTCTGATAATCGACAGGAATCCGGATGAAGCCTTGCGGGCAATTCCGTTAAATATAGACACCCATTTTAAGGTATGAATATTTTCTGTCTGATTCTATGGAAATGCATATAGAATCGAGCCTGTCGGCAGGTCCATCAACGAACAGAAAATCAGAGGGGACAGGTATCATGACTGAAAATAAACCATGGGCGGAAATGACGTGGCATGAAAAACGCGAGGAGCGCTTCAAACAATGGCTGGACGCACCGGGAGTGCAGTTCGTCAGCGCCGAGGCGAAGAAACTGTACAGGGAGCGGGTAACACGTTTCATCAAGGCCGTAAAACTGGAGGAGCCCGACCGGGTGCCTGTAATGCTGCCGGTCGGAAGTTTCCCCGCGTATTATGCGGGATCCAGCTTTTACAAAATTATGTACGACTACGAAGAATTGAAAAGGGTTTCCATCAAGTTCATGGACGATTTCGGCGACATGGACTCTTTCATGGCTCCCGTATTTACCCCCCCGGGAAGAATTCTGGATGCGCTGGATGTCAAGATCATGAAATGGCCCGGTCATGGATTCGGCAAAGACGTCCCGATGCAGCAGATCGTCGAGGGGGAATACATGAAAGCCGACGAATACGACCGGCTGATGATGGATCCCACGGACTACAATCTCCGCGTCACCCTGCCGCGCACCGCGGGCGTTTTCGCGCCTTTTGCAAAAATGCCGCCGCTGCGCAATCTCTTCGGAGCCGCGAGCTGGGTGGGCCTCCTGACAAATCCAGAAATCCGCAAAGTATTTCAGACCCTGATGGACCTGTCGGATGAATTTATGCGGCATCAATCGGCTATCATGGAAGTAGCCAATACCGCGATGTCGCGGGGATATCCCTCACTTTTTGGCGGCGTCATGGCCCAGGCGCCCTATGATTTCTTTGCCGACATGATGCGGGGCACGCACGGCATTGCCATGGACCTGTACCGCCAGCCGGACAAGCTTCTGGAAGCCATAGACGTTCAGCTCAAACTTACGATTGAAACCACCATAAAGAACTTCCCTATGACGCAGTGCCCTCTATGTATGATGCCGCTGCATAAAGGGGACGACACGTTCATGTCGGAGGAGCAGTTCAGGAAATTTTACTGGCCCTCGCTTCAAAAGCTGTTTGTGGCCATGATTGAGGAAGGACTCGTACCATTCCCTTTCGCTGAAGGCAAGTACACCAGCCGGCTGAAACTGATAACCGAAACGCCCCGGACCGGCGTAGTCTGGTATTTCGACCAGACGGATATGGCGGAAGCCAAGAAGATACTGGGCGACGTATCCTGCATTGTGGGCAATGTCCCTTCATCCGTCATCATCACCGGCACCAGTGCTCAGGTAAAAGAGAATTGCCGAAGGTTAATCGAAACCTGCGCTCCGGGCGGCGGTTATATGCTGGCGGGAGGAGCCAGTGTGGACACGGCGGATATCGCCAACTTCAGGGCAATGATGGAAGCGGCCTACGAGTACGGAGTCTATAAAAAATAGGATTCCCGGCGAACCTCCTTACAACCGCTCCTTTCGGATTGATTGGAAAGGTCGCAGTATCATACCTGAAAGACGGCCCGGCTGAGGAGGGTTTCGCCCCGGCACAGGGTGAAACCGAGGGTAACGGGATTGCTCCCGTTGAGCCGGGTGGCGACCGCCAGTTCGTCATCCGCGACAGCGGATTGGACATACTCTATATGCAGAAAACGGACTCGGCCGCTCCCGAGACCATCCGGTCCGTAGGCGCATTCGGCCGCGGCAGCCTGCCGCGCGTCATCATACAGCGCAACGTAATTGGCCTGATTCATGTGCTGCAAAAAATCGAGATCATCGGCTCGTACGCGATAGGTACGCTCAAAGGACCCGGCAGGTATTGCGTTGAAAACAGGCGGTTTCAGATCGAGCGTCACAGGAGGATCGGGTTCGACCTTATCCAGGCAATCGGGCAACGGCGTCGGTAATCCGTGACGCCCGAGGTATACGGTGGTGGTAATCCCTTCGGCCAGAATTTTCCCGTCTTTAACACGATGAAACGCATGATGGAAGTCCATGCTGGTGCGACCGGTGCGTCCGATCCACAGAGTTCCGCGCATTGAAGTCGCCAGGCCGATATCCCCGGCCATGCGCAGTGTCTGGGCAACCACCACAAAGGTATGGCCAGTCCGGAACAACTCCTTTACTTCCTGCGAACTTCCTCCGACATATCCCCAGCGCAGATGCTCCATGTAACGCAACAGCACGTGGGGAGGCACCAGGCCTTCGGCGTCCAGTTCATATCCGCGGCTGATTAATTCTGTTTCGATACAGGTCATGATGCATCGCGAAAAGAAGAATAAGCTCCTCTTCAGATGAATTTCAGTGACAGTCACTGAAATTTACTTCTCGTTGTCAAGAATCTCCCTGATCTTTATGGCCAGATCGCGTTTAAGAATCGGCTTCTGGAGAACGGCCCTGATGCCTATTTCCTTTGCCTTGCTTTTTGGAATATCGGGATTGAATCCCGTACAAAGGACCACGGGAATATCCGGTCTTATGGAAAGCAGCTTCCCGGCAAGTTCATCGCCCCTCATTTGCGGCATGGTCATATCGGTTATGACAAAATCAAATTCTCCGGATCGCTTCCTGAACAGTTCCAGGGCCTCCATACTGCTGTTGCTGGTTGTTACTTCGTATCCCAAAGACTTAATCTGACGCCCCGCCACGTTTACTATGGAGTCCTCATCGTCTATGAAGAGTATATGTTCCGCACCTGTGGGAATATCCTCTTCGCCGTCGATCTCACGCTCCAGACTCTTATCAATGATCGGAAGATAAACCGTGAAAACGGCGCCATCTCCGGGTTTGCTGGAAACATGAATCGCTCCCTGATGGCTTTTGACGATTCCGTGAACGACAGAAAGACCCAACCCGGTCCCTTCCTCCTTGTTCTTTGTTGTAAAAAACGGCTCGAAAATCCGCTCCAGGATTTCAGGGCTCATGCCGGTTCCCGTATCGCGCACCGTCAATTTCACGTACCTCCCGGGCTCGATATCCGGAAACCGGGCCGCCTGAACCGAATCCAGGTCCGCTTCTTTCAGTTCCACTTCCAGCCTGCCTCCTTTTTCCCGCATTGCATGGCCTGCATTCGTACAGAGATTCATCAAAGCCTGCTGTATTTGAATCGAGTTGCCCTTCACTGCGGCATCGCTTTCCAGGCTGTGTGCAATCTCAATAGTCGCGGGCAGGCTCGCCCTGAGAAGTTTCAAGGCTCCATGCACGATGGGCTTTACCTGTACGGGTTTCATATCCTGATCGGCATGGCGGCTGAAAGTCAGGATCTGACCGACCAGATCTTTTGCGCGGTTTCCGGCGACCAATACTTCGGTAAGGTCTTCGTACAGGGATGTCCCCTTTTTTTCCCTGGACAGTGCCAGCTCCGTAAAACCGATTATGGCCATTAGAATATTGTTGAAATCGTGCGCAATACCGCCGGCGAGCGTTCCGACGGCCTCCATTTTCTGGGCCTGCACCAGCTGATTTTCCAATCGCTCACGGGCGGATATTTCCTTAGTGAGTCGCGTGTTTGTCTCGGCGAGCTGGGCGGCGTCGCTTCGAACCCGTATGAAGGACCTGTTTATATCCCGGTTGTAAAGATACACAAGGACGGCGGTTGTAATGAAACTGGGAATTATGATGTACAGCACTGCCTCCGGACCTTCGGCGAACGGTTCGATCCTTCCCTTTTTTTCGAAATACAACAGCAGGAATCCATAGAGAGTGCTGATTGCCGTATAACTTATCGCCCAATTGCTCCCCAGCAGCAGGCCGGAGGAAAGGATAACGAAAACAAAGAAACTGAAGACGCTCAGGTGGAGCCCCCCGTAGTGGTATGTAAGCCAGGCTATGGTCACCCACTGATATACCGTAAACAAAATGCATGCCAGGCGTACGCGCCCGGTGCGCATGATGATAAAAATCAGGAATAATACTCCTATCAGTCCCCCATTCATTCGCAACAAAACCGGCTGATATTCCGGAAGTATCCGAACCGTGAGAGCCATGCGGACGATTGCAACGAGAAACAGGGCAAGGATAGTGACGCTAAGCAGATAGGCGACGCGTGTCCTGTCTTCATCATCGAAAACCGGGGGCGTGAAAATTCCCTTAATTTTCAACCACATCTGTATTCTTCCGATCTCAAGTCAGCGTAAAAAAACCAGTGAATAGTTCTTACTGCATATCGTCTTTGCATGAAGAATATTCATTTAAAAGCTTACATTCCGGAACCATCTCCAGGCTATGGACAAGCAATACAGAAGGGCTGACATTCCCGCCCCTTCCCTTGCTAGCCTGCGTTCCATGGAGCGGACCAGCCCCGTCTCCCGTCCTGCACAATACCCGCCCCCCACTTACTCCCCCGAATTCTCAGCCCTTTATACGCTTTCCTATGGGAAAAACGCCGGCAGCCCGCGCCATTCAGTATCCGACGTAAGTGGGAATCACATTTTTGTATTTTGCCGCCAGCTTATCCCAGTTTCGCGGCAATTCGATTTTTCTGGAAACGAAACCGTTCTCCCATCCACCTGCGCTTCTCAGCAGCCCGATCCAGGCGCCGGGCCCGCCGGCCACAACAATCATGAGATCGTCGATATTGGGTTCCACGGGAATCAAAGATGCTGGTCTCACAGTCGGGATATATTGCCTTCAGACGATTTTCCACTTCTGCAACTATCGGCCGGGACGCGCGCTTGAAGTTCGCGAACAAACCGATTCTCCTGCCCGCCAGCGCATTCAGCCGCGGCGAGATTCCCCGGGGCGTTATCGGATCCACTTCCGCCCACGGACTGAGAACCTCGAATTGAGGATCCGCCGCATTCCCGACAGACTGAGCACTGGAAGGAAGCGTTCCCGCCACGACGGAATATGCCCCAACCAGTAATGCGATAATAACTTTTCTCATACTGCCTTCTCCTTCTTGTCCTGCGGTTCTTTTAGAGAATAGGGGAAAAAGAAGCGCCGGTTTTCGATACCTTCCCTAAAGGCCTCCGGGGGATTTAATGTATATGCTCGTCGCTGATCTGCTCGCCGTCGGATAGTCCGGTGTTGCCGATCCGGAATCTGGATAAATAGCTGAATTAAGAGCAACATCGATTTATTTATATAAGTGGCAAGGCAGATATGCGAGCGTTTTCTGCTACAATTGCTGAGAATTCGAGGCGGCAGTCAATTGCCGGGAAATATCGATGCGATTGGATCCAAGACAGGTGGAAATTGTAGACGACCGGGTGGCGGAGGTTTTAAGAACCAAGACTCCCGCCGAAAGATTAAGGATCGGCTTCAATATATGGATTTCCGCCCGCCGGCTGCTTCTGGCGCATATCGGCCATATACACCCTGAATGGTCTCAAAAAGAGGTGAACGACGAAGTGGTTGGGAGACTTCTGCATGGATCCTTATAAACTCCTGGAGAGAATTGCCGGAATCCTGGAGAATCTACATATACCCTATCTGGTAACAGGGTCGGTTGCGGCGATGGCCTTCGGAGAACCCAGAATGACCAACGATATCGATGTTGTTGCCGCAGTCGGGTACGAACATGTCGACGGCCTTATGGCTGCGTTTCCTGAAGAGGAATTTTACATCAGTGAGGCTGCTATTCGAGATGCCGTCCGGCACCAGACGCAGTTCAATATCATCCACCCTGCTTCGGGTATGAAGATTGATGTCATCATTCGGAAGAAAACCCGGTTTAATGACAGCCGGTTCAGTCGATTTCACCGCATCAAAGCCGGTGAGAATTTTGAAATAAATTTTGCCGCCCCTGAAGATATCATTCTGATGAAGATGCAATATTATCAGGATGGAGGATCCGAAAAGCATTTGCGGGACATTTCCGGAATCCTGAAAATCAGTGGTTCGGAGATTGATAAAGACTACGTTGCTTTCTGGGCTGAAAGGCTCCATCTCATGGATGTTTGGAATTTGATCCTGAACGAAATCGACAAGAGGAATAAGTGATTGTTTTCTGGAAGATCTGCTCCAGGCTTGGTTTTAGCGGTCCCATGGGACTATTGATGCTTGTTCCGTTTGGCGATATCATCCTTCCGCTTTACGTTGCATTTGCGAAGTGGCCGGCTTTTAACCCGGACTATTCATGAAGCTTTTACTGCAGCGGCACAGACGGGCATGTCGACTGCGGAGCCAATTTATGCTTTGCATAAATTGGCCGCGCTTCCCTCAGACTCCTCGACGTACTGTTAAAGTACGCCTGCGGGGTCT
>JAFGTD010000207.1 GCA_016934295.1 Acidobacteriota bacterium | reverse complement strand
GCCTTCTGTAAGACACCAATGCTTTCTTCATACAGATTCTGGGCTGAAAGAATCCGTCCTTTCATTACCAGAGCCGCCGGATCCTCTTCGTTGTCTTTCAGAATTTTTTCAACCGCCTGCAGCGAACCTTCATAATCCTTTTTCCCCAGAAGAATTTCCGAAAGGCGCAGCAGCAGCTGAGCATTTGCCGAGTCGTCCTGCAAGATCGCCTGATAGATCTGAATAGCTTTATCGTGCTGTCCGCTGTTGATAAAGAACTCCGCCAAAACGGCTTGCTGGCGTGTGTCTTGGGGATTTATTGCGATTGCCTTGCGGTACTCTTCCTCGGCCTTGACCCGGTCATTTTGGCCCAGGTAAACCTGGCCCAGGATTTCGTGAAGCCTCGGCTCCCCGGGATTCCGCGCTATCAAATCGTTCAAACGATTGATAGCCTGCCCCGTTTTGTTTTGAGATACGTACAGTTGCACCAGCGATGCAATAGCCGCAAGATTATTCGGATCGTTCTTTAAAGCCGCATCAAACTGCCTTTCTGCTTCAGCCGGATTTCCCTGGGCCATATAGAGCGATCCCAGGCGCTGGCGGCCGACCGCGCTTTCCGGGTTCTCCCTTACAAACTTCTCCAGATGGGGGGCGGCAGCTCCATAATCCTGCCGGACGGCAAGAGCGCTGCCCAGGATCAGGCTCGCCTGCGGATTATCTTTATCCAATTCCAGGGCCTCTTCCGCGTATCTGATTGCCGTCTCTGCGTCTCCCGACTCCAGCTTGACCTGCGCTAGAGCGATATGAGCCTGTATGTATGTCGGATCGAACCGTATGGCATTTTCAAATTCCCCACCCGCTTTTTCAAGGTCCCGGTTCTGGAGATATGCCATTCCGAGAAAATAACGCGCTACGGCGGACCGGGGGCTGCTTTTTACGACAGCCTGCAGGGAAGTCACAGCCTCATCCGCCTTATTGTTGATCAGCAGCACCCGCCCCCTGATAAGATTGGCGTCGGCGTTGTCTTCATCCAGTTCCAGGATTGCGTCGGCAAGCGCCTCCGCTTTATCAAAGGAAAGCTGGGCGATATAGACGTTGGCAAGGCGCTTTTTGGGCAGAATCGATTCCGGATTCTCTGCAATCATCTGCTCGAGGTACTCAACCCCACGATCGACCTGATTCGACGCCAGGTAGAAATCCGCCAGGACGATCCGCTTTTCGAAATCTGTTTTGTTAAGCTCAACGTATTTTTGGTATTGTTCCTCGGCTTTATCAAACTGTTTATTCTGCAGGTAGAAGAAAGCCATGGCCTGTACGGCGTCTTTGGATTCCGGGAAAACCTGAAGCGTCGACTGGAACTGTTTCTCCGCCTCCTCCCGGCGTTGATTCATCAAATAGAAATTAGCGAGAGCCAGGTGTGCCTCGGCCGATTGACCGTGGCCCGCCAGGATTTCTTTGAACAGCTCCTCGGCTTTTTCCGGCTGCAGTACCGTTTGATTGATGGAAGCGATACGCACGACAGGAGACATCAACCGGGGTTCCTGCTCCAAACCGGTCCTGATCTCATTGATCGAATCGTTCAGATGAAGGATGCCGGCATAGGTATTGGCGAGGAGGATTTTCGCATTCAGATTGTCCGGCTCGCTTTTCAGTATAAACTCGGCTTTGCCCCTTGCGTCCTCGAACCTTCGATCCAGCAGCATCAGGTTTCCCAGCCGCAGTTGGGCCGGCAGATGATTCTGGTTGGTGGCGACGGTGCGCTCCAGCTCCTGATATGCGTCGGGCCACCCGCCCAGGTGCATGTAGGCAAGGGCAAGCTGGTAGTGGGCTTCCGACAATTTTTCGTCGCCCTTGACCGCGTTCCGGAGTTCCAGAACGGCTTCGCTGTACTTTCCTTCGCTGAGATATTTCTTCCCGTTTTCGAGATAGGTCTTCGGATCTTTCGAGCATGCCTGTACAGACACCAGGACAACAGCCAGGATAAAGGCATTCGCTGATCTTTTTAGGTTGATATGCGGCATTGATTCCTCCAGGGGATCCGATGGACGCGGTTTAGATACATTTTAATGCGGCGCGATAGCGTTGAACACAAAAGGCTGCATGCAATATTATCCCGGGGCCGATCCGTAGAAAAGCTAAACATGCCCCTTTCCACGCGTGTCGCCCGGAATTCCATATTTCGGCTGAAGCCAACCATCAACCGATTGTAGAACTTTATCGGCATAATTGCCATATTGTTGAAGAAATAAAGCATTTACCGGATCACGAACCGGGCAGGCGTCGGGGGATAAAACATGGGGATGGACAAAGCAAATACGTTTTCAAGGAATATTTCTTGGAAAAATGCCGTAAAAGGAAAAGAAGAGAATCGAGAAGCCTTAATTAATAAGAGTTCTAATCGCGATTATTATGAAGATGCATCGGGACTCTGTTCCCGTCAGGGAAAGGCTTTCAGGCTTACATGCGCGGCCGTTTATAAGGCAAAATGCGCCCGGGATTATTTTGCCGGACGTTGTTGTTTTTTGGGGCCGCCTCCAGGTCTGAGAAAATATTCTGTTCCCATGAAAAAAGCCACCTTGTTAGGGTGGCTTTTTCATTAATGTGACTGCCTGTTTATTCTAGGTTTCAGCCCCTGCTATTTCTTGCGGAGGCGCCTGGAAGCAAGCGCGAGGCCCAGAAGACCGGTTCCGAGCAGAAGCAGCGAGCCCGGTTCAGGAACCAGGTATATCATGTCTTGATAACCAGCCTCGAGGTCAAAGCCCATAACTCGAACATTACCAAGGCCCACCCAAGCGCCACTATCTACAGCAGTTGTTGCCTCGGCTACCAAATAGTTATTATTTGCGCCCTCTCCTTCAATAAACCATATGGCATTTTGATAATCGTCAGCCAACGCGGCATCATAACTGGCGAGACCTCTGAACTGGGTATATAGGTACGCTGTTCTAGCATCCAATGGATCTGGTCCTGGATCTGGTACAGTGACATTAGAGCCTCCAGTCACAGCATCAGTGCCAGTGCGTGCTACTCTATACCAATCCGGGATGGTAATGTATTCGTCAGTTTCGATACAGAATGTTGGAAACAAAAATCCGGTAGCGTCTGAGATATTGAAAACACCACCAGTTGTGGTTCCTGGTCCATCCGTGATATATATAACCTTACCGACATATATATCATCGGCCATTGCGCTTGCCGCGCATACCAGCATAAGCGCAAAAAATAATGCAAAATACTTTTTCATCGAAGTGCCTCCTTGCTTTTCTCTGGTCATAATATTTTTCTTGATATCGGACATAATGCCTTGAGCCCCAACTTCACAGGTTATAAAAGCAATCCATGTGCCAAATGTCGAACAACCATGCCAATCGGATTTTATATGTCTATAAATGTTTGATTTGAAACGACATAAATTATATTGATTCTGGTTCTAGATCCTTTGGCGGATACAGGTATATGGCTTCCGATTGTAAAGCTATTTTACATAAACGGTTGCTGGGTATGCTTTGGTCTGTACAAATTGTTGTAATTATTGGACATAGTAAGAAATAATCCACCTCCGCAAGCTGTAAAGATATCCGACAATCATAGAACGGGCATTTTACAATCCCGGGGCGGGATCGATAAAGGTCATCTATCCCCGTATATAATAGAAAAGTATGGAGTTCTGACCATCTCAAACAAAAAACTCCACTTTTTTTCGAAATGAAGGGGGAACCCGCGAAACATAGAGGCTGACGGAAAAGAAAGGAGAACAGAAATGCGATATGTCAGTCTCAACTTCCTTATGTGGCTTTCCCTGGCTGCTTGCGCGAACGCGGAACCCATTTCCCTTTGGCATTTCAACGATGCCG
>JAFGTD010000206.1 GCA_016934295.1 Acidobacteriota bacterium | reverse complement strand
ATACCGATACCAACCCCGACAATTTTTTCAAGCCGCTTTGAGCGGCTCAATTTATAAAGCCTCCGGCTCTGCCGGAGGATACTTACTTCCTTCAGATTATGGATGGGATTCTCATGCCGGCGTTGAAAATGGTATCGTGGAACAGGAAAGTGAGATGAGAGAATGCGCAATCTGATCGGAGTCGACCTGGAAGAAATTAAGGATATCATGTCGGCTCTGGGCGAGCCCGGCTATCGTGCCCGGCAGATCTTCTCCGGTATTTACGTGCGTCTCCTGCGTAGCTGGGATTCCTTCACCGATCTTGGAAAACCTCTCAGGAAAAAACTGAAAGAACGGTTTGTTATCGGGCACCCGCCCGTCCAACGGGTATTCGTCTCAAAGGATGGAACCCGCCGGTATCTGTTCGAGCTTTCAGCCGGCCAGAGAATAGAAGCGGTTTTCATCCCGGAAGAAAAGCGCGACACCGTCTGTATTTCAACCCAGGTCGGCTGCGCGGTCGGATGTCTCTTCTGCGCCACGGGCCGGTTGCGAATGCAGCGCAACCTGACGCCGGGCGAAATTGTCGGCCAGGTTCTGGCGCTTGAGGCCGACCGGGAAACGGAGGCAAAACGGCTCAATATCGTGATTATGGGAATGGGAGAACCGCTGAATAATTACGAAAATGTGATGCAGGCAGTCCGCCTGATGGCCGATGAACGAGGGATGTCGGTTCATCCGCGGCGCATCACGCTGTCGACCGCCGGGGTGGTGCCCGGCATCCTGGCGCTGGCCAAAGAGCCGGTTGTTCCCAATCTGGCTATCTCGCTGAACGCGACGACCGATCCGGTCCGGGACCGGCTTATTCCCATCAATAAAAAGTGGAATATCGCTGCCCTGCTTGAAGCCTGCCGGAGTTTTCCTCTTGAATCGCGACGGAGTATCACTTTCGAGTATGTATTGATCGACGGAGTTAATGATTCGGTTATCGATGCCCACCGGCTGGCAAAGCTTCTGAAGGGGATGAAGAAGAAGGTCAACCTGATCCCGCTTAATGCGGCGGATTCGATATCCCTGAAGCCTCCAAGCCCGGAGCGGATCCTGGAATTCCAGAAAATCCTGATCGACCGCCACATCACGGCCAACATCCGCCGCTCCCGCGGTACTGACATCGCGGCCGCCTGCGGCATGCTCGCGGGATCCGTCACATCCGTTGGCCAATGATGATTTTGCCTGCAGAGATCGTGTAGGTCAGGTTTGCTAAATAAATGGTGACAGGCTGGAATTTCACTTTTTAAATCACTATGTTCCAATAACGGGTCAGAATTGCTTAATTATAGCAGCCGCGATACACCCGGGTTATTAAAAAGTGAAATTCCAGCCTGTCACCATTTACATTTATTCGATCCGCTTGATCAGCTGGTTTTCGCCAGGGACTAAATCTTTTTGGTGCTTGTCCAGTTCGCGCTCGAGGTCGGCCAGGATCTCCGGATGCTGGGCTGCAATATCGTATTTTTCCGAAGGATCGTGGTTGAGGTTATAGAGCAGCGGAGGATCGTGTTTCTGTTCCTTCTGGCCGATATACTCGGTTTTTGTAAAATAATGCGCTTTGTACGGCCCCTTGCGGATGGCGAACACCCTGCGGCCGTTGTAATAGATCATGACTTGTCGCGGGCTGGAGGCGGATTCCAGCAGCGCCGGGCTCAGATCCATTCCGTCAACAATCCGGTCGTCCGGCACGGTTGCTCCCGTCAAGCGGCAGGCGGTGGTGTATATATCCATCGTAGAGCCAAGATCCGCCACAACGCGGGGGCGGATGCGGCCGGGCCACCAGAAAATCGTGGGTTCGCGCATGCCGCCGTCCCAGGTCGATCCCTTGCCGTCGCGCAGCAATCCGGCCGATCCCGACTGCTCCATGTAGGTCCACCAGGGCCCGTTGTCGGATGTGAAAATTACCAGGGTGTTTTTTTCGATCCCCGCCTCTTTCAGGGTCTCTACAATCCGGCCCACCCCGTCGTCGATCTCTTCGACGACATCGCCGTACAGGCCGCGAAGACTTTTGTCCTTGAAATCTTCGGAAGCGAACAGGGGGATATGCGGCATGGTATGCGCCAGGTACAGGAAGAAAGGCTTTTCCCCGTTGTTTTTGATAAAGGCGATCGATTCCTCCGTGTAGCGCTCGGTAATGGTGTTCTGGTCGGCGGGCCGTTCGATAATCTCTTCGTTCCGCATCAGCGGCACGTTGAACTCTTCGGTTTTCGGATCCATTTGTTCCGCCATGGAAAGGTTGCGCACCTTGTCCATGTCGTTGCTGTAGGGAATGCCGAAATAATAGTCAAACCCGTTGTTTGTCGGCAGGTACCGTGGAAGGTGCCCCAGGTGCCATTTGCCGATACAGGCGGTTGCATACCCTTCCGTCTTCAGGGCCTCCGCCAGGGTGACTTCACTTTCCGGGATTCCCCCCGCGGACCAGGGAAACAGGACGCGAATATTGTCGTCGCACATGCCGCTTCGGATCGGATACCTGCCGGTCAGAAGCCCTGCGCGGCTGGGGGTGCAGACGCTGGCTGCGGCGTAAAAATTGGTCCAGCGCTGGCCCTCGGCGGCCAGCCGGTCCAGGTTAGGCGTCCGGATAGTCGGGTGGCCGTACGAGCCGAGATCCCCGTATCCCAGGTCGTCGCAGAATATAAGAATTATGTTCGGTTTTTGTTCGGATTTATCACGGCTGCAGGATAGGAAGTTCGCCGCAGCCAGAGAAAGGGTGGCTCCACCGGCGGTGTTCAGAAATTTCCGGCGTGAAATATTAGACCGATTCATGAGCGGCTCCGTCTGAAAGTGCATTAATCAATTTAGTTGTGTTTTTTATTTTTTCCGGCACGCAGTGTATCAGAAAAAGAACGAAACTGCAGCGCATCCGAGGAGAACAAATACAACCGTTACCTTAAGCCTTATGTTCCCGTCTTTTGTAACCGATTACGGCCATCATTCTGCCGGAACGCGCGCCTTCCGCCCTGTAGGAGAAAAACGTATCGGTGTTGCAGCGGGTGCAGAGATCGAGGTCGTGAATGTTTCCCGGTTGAATGCCTGCCGCCTGCAGCTCGATCTTCACCGCTTTTGGCAGATCGAGGAGAAATTTCCCCGGCCGTCCGGATGCCGCAACGGCAATCCGGGTTCCCGGATATTTGTCCTCAAAAAGATCGGATACTTCCGGCCCCACTTCGTAGCAGCAAACACGAATGCCGGGTCCTACGGCCACGATGAGGCGTGCGGGATCGCTCCGGAAAGCTTTCTGCATTGTCCGTATCGTCCCGGTCGCGATCTGTTTCAGCCCGCCTCTCCAGCCCGAGTGAACGGCGGCTACGGCGTTATTGTCGGGATCCGCTATCAGGACGGGCAGGCAATCGGCTGTCTGCACACCAATAGAAATGCCTTCATTTTGGGTGAGGAGCGCATCGCCTTCCGGCGGATTCCAATGGCCGGGTATTTTTTTTATTATATGTATGCGGTTCGAATGAATCTGACGCAATGTGGCGAGAGAGGTTTCGGGCAGCTTCAGGGCGGAAAGGAAGCGACGCCTGTTTTGATCGACTCTGCCGGCGGAATCCCAGGCGGTATGGCCAAGGTTGAATGGGTGCGCCGAACCATCCCGGCTGTTGCCGTGACGGGTGGAAAAACCATGGCATAACCCCGGCAATTCTTCGAAAGCGCGGCAGCTGTAAAAAGGGAGCCCCTCAAAATCCCGGAGAATGAAATTGGGTTTCGCCATATAATGAATATTGAATCTTCCCGGCGTTGTCTGTCAACCAGGGTTGTGGAGATGAACCATGATTATAGGTACGGGCGTGGATATTGTGGGTATCGATCGTATTCGCAGGGTGACGGAACGGCAGAAGGATCGTTTTATTCATAGAGTGTTTACGCCGGCGGAGCAATGCTTTTGCAATAGATTCCGCGATCCCGCGCCTCACTTTGCAGCACGGTTTGCCGCAAAGGAAGCGCTTTTTAAAGCGCTGGGAACCGGATGGGCCAAAGGTGTGACCTGGCTGGATGTAGAGGTGCAGAGACAGGATCGGCAGGCGCCCGTCATGGTTCTCCATGGAGAAGCGGAGAAGCAGGGAGCCCGGTTGGAAGTGAGCCGGGTGCATTTGAGCCTTTCCCATTCCGATCAATGGGCCGTGGCCATGGTGATTCTGGAAAATTAACCCGGATCGCATTACATGGCGGGTCGAGTTATTCGAACAGGTCGAGGTCGGGTGATTTGCGGGGATTCTTCAACTCATCGATGGATCGAAGCAGATCATCGAGGCTCTGGGAATACTGTTTCGATTCCGGTGGGGGCTCGGGGCTGATCGGCCTCAGCAGTCCGGCCGCGGCGGCAATCTCCAACTCAATTTTTTTCATACCCTTGGCTTTCGCCGCAGCTTCAATGGTTGCCTCACTGGCCGGAATTCTGACGTTATCCACCGTCTTTGAAGAGGCTTTTTCCACCTCCGAAGAAAAAGATGAAGATTTAGTTTTCCCGGCTGCGGCATCTTTCGGGTGAATCGCCTGCTGATTCGTTATCTCGAAATTTGAATTTAGAAGCATGGCTTCGGCCACCTCCGTTTCTTTAATCGGCCGGGGCTATACTATATTTGTGACCGCCGTCACAAATATGGGGGTGTGGCTGCAGTTTGCCAACGTTTTAGAAGATTTAGCTCGCTTTTCTTACGAAAATTCTACTGTGGCGGCACAGAGAACCCTATCTACTGCGTACGCATGGTTTTAATGCACGTGCTCCCTCAGACTCGTTGACAGGGCGAATGCAAGGTTCGCCGTTGCAGCCTTTATCCTCGGGATTGAACGGTTTGGGGTATGTTGATTGGAGTATGGTAAAAGGGCGAACACAAGGTTCGCCCCTACCAGGCGATTTCCTGCGTTGATCCGCTAGGGAACCTTACGGGAAATGCGGGCTATTGTTTTATCCGGTTTTACTTCTTCGATTCTGACCTCGACCAGACGGTTCGGCGGCACGGTATGTGCGGGTACTATTGCATGAATGTAATTGCCTGTAAGTACGGTCGAAAAATTCCGTTCCTCCTCCCCGGACAGCGTGATGGCCGGTAATGTCCGGCCGATGAAATGACTTCGGAATGCAAGGCTTTTGTCCCGGGATAATTCCAGCAATATGTTCTGGCGCTTTTTTAACGTTTCTGCAGGCACCCGATCGGGCATGGAACAGGCTTCGGTCCCTTCACGGGGAGAAAACGGAAACACATGCAGGTATGCCAGGGGCAAAGCCTTTATCAGGTCCAACGTTTCAAGGAAATCATATTCCGTTTCTCCCGGAAATCCTGCCAGTACGTCCGTTCCGATCCCTGCATCGGGGATTTCGTCGTGTATGAAGCGGACAAGCTCCCGGAACCTGGAGGCTTTATAGGGCCGCCGCATCCGGCGCAGGATTCGATCGCTGCCGCTCTGAAGCGGAATGTGAAAATGATGCGCGAAAACCTTGCTTTTAGCGGCTAGACGCACAATGGAGCGCTCGAAAAACATCGGTTCGATACTGCTCAGGCGGATCCTTCCGAGCCCCGGAATTTCGACAATCCTCCTGAGGAGATCAACCAGATGAATGTGCCCTTTCTTTTTGCGTCCATACGTGCCGAGGTGCACCCCGGTGAGGACTATTTCCTGAAAGCCTTTATCCACAAGGGCGCGGATTTCCAAGAGTATGTCTTGGGCGCGGGCGCTTCTTCCGGGGCCTCGCACTTTGGGAACGATGCAATACGAACACCGTGCATCGCATCCGTCCTGCAGCTTAACCAGGGGGCGGGTTTTACCCCCGGTCTGCGCCATGGAATGGACGGGGCACTCGCTCAGCGCATCCAAAGGCGGCTGAATAATAAGGGGGAGATCGGGCCGTCCGCGCTTATTAAGAATAACCGGCAGCTGCTCCCTGGCGGCATTGCCGAAAACCATGTCGACGCCTTCAAGAGCCGCCAGTGCATCGGGGTCTCTTTCGGCATAACAGCCGGCAACGATAATCCTTGCGGACCGATTTTTCCGATGCAGGCCGCGGATTGCCTGGCGCACCTGCTGGTCCGAGCGGTGTGTTACCGTGCAGGTGTTTACAATAATAAAATCCGCGTCCGATGCATCCCCGCATTCGGACATCGAATGACGATACAGGCCTTCCCTTATTGCGGCGCTGTCCGCCTGATTGCAGCGGCAGCCGAAGGTCTGAATAAAAAATTTAGGCATTCCGCTCTTTCTTCAGCTTGCGGTCCTTCTCTTCGACGCCTTCGGCCAGTTTCTTTTTATAGCTGTGAAGGCTTTCGGCCAGAGACGGATCGTTCCGGGCCAGTATCTGAATAGCCAGAACGGCCGCATTGCTTGCCCCGGCTTTTCCGATGCCCATGGTCGCTACAGGCACTCCCGCCGGCATCATGGAAGTGGACAGCAGGGCATCCAGTCCTTTCAGGGGTGAAGAGTCAATCGGAACACCGATAACGGGCAGAATGGTATGTGCGGCAATAACTCCGGCCAGATGTGCCGCGGCGCCGGCACAGGCGATGATGACCTGTACTCCCCGGCTTTCCAGGCTGTCGGCGTACTGTTGGGTCCGGGCCGGTGACCGATGAGCGCTGGAGATGGTAATCTCATGTTCTATATTGAAATCGTTCAGGCGTTTGAGCATATCCTGAATTACGGGATAATCCGAGTCGCTTCCGAGAACGATCGCTACTTTAGGTTGACTCAATGTTGCCCTCCATTAAAAGCGTTTCCCGTTTCCGGTTCCCCGTTTCCCGTCAGGGGTCTATAACGCGGAACGGGAAACAGGGAACGTTATTTTTTCAGCCCCTTGGCTCCGATGTCCCGACGATACTGCATGCCTTCGAAATTTATTTTATTGACGGCCTCATACGCCGCCATTATGGCGGAAGCAAGGTCCCGATCGACGGCCGTTACACCCAGGACACGCCCGCCGTTTGTCACCAGCCTGTCTTCCTGCAGGCTTGTCCCGGCATGGAATATGGCGATGCGGTGGTCTTCTTCCGCCATATCCAGTCCCGTTATTACCTTGCCCCTGGAATAGGATCCTGGATAGCCCCCGGATGCCAGCACCACGCATACTGCCGCCCCGGGGTTCCACTCTGCTTTGTAGTCTTTCAAACGGCCCCGGCAGAGAGCCTCGCAGAGTTCGGCAAAGTCGCTCTGCAGCCTGGGAAGAATTACCTGGCATTCCGGATCTCCCATGCGGACGTTGAATTCCAGAACTTGAATGCCCTGTTCGGTCATCATGAGGCCGGCGTAGAGAATTCCCTGGTAGGGGTTGCCTTCCTCCCGCATGCCGTCAATGGTCGGCTGGATGATCCTTTGCAGAACTTCCCGTTCAAGATCCGGGCCGAGGATGTCGTCGGTTGAATACGTTCCCATGCCTCCCGTGTTGGGTCCTTTGTCGTCATCAAAAATTGCCTTATGGTCCCTGGAGGCTGCGGCGGGCAGGATGGCAGAACCGTCGGTGAATACAATATAGGATGCTTCCATGCCCTGAAGACAGTCTTCAATGATAATCCGATCTCCCGCAGATCCAAATTCCTTCGCGATCATTATGCGTTCGACGGCACGGCAGGCTTCCTGCTCATTCCGGGAGACAACCACGCCTTTTCCAGCCGCAAGCCCGTCCGCCTTGACGACTATGGGGTAGCGGGCTTCCGGGGATTTCAGACAGGCGAGCGCCGAATCGGGATCCCGGAATGTACGGTAATCCGCTGTTGGAATATTGTGGCGTCGCATGAAATCCTTAGCGAAAACCTTGCTGGATTCCAGTTGCGCGGCGCTTTTAGTCGGGCCCAGAACGCCGACGCCTGTCGCCTTCAGGGTGTCTACAAGACCGGAGGCGAGAGGCGCTTCAGGTCCGACGACGACGAAATCGATTTTCTCCTGCAGGACCAGCCGGGATATTGCCGCGGTATCCTGCGGGTCTGCGGAAACGCAGCGGACCGCCTGCGCAATCCCTCCATTGCCGGGGGCACACAGGATCGTACGGACACGGGGACTTTGACTCAATTTCCAGACAAGAGTGTGTTCTCTTCCACCGGAACCAATGACAAGTATTCTCATAGCGCCTCTCAATAATTATCGATATCCAGGGATTTCAGATAGGAGCGGAATGCGGGCCCCAGTTCCTCGTTATCCAGGGCGAACTCCACGGTTGCTTTGAGGAATCCCATTTTGTCGCCGGCATCGTGTCGTTTGCCGTCGAATTTGTACGCAAGAACCCGCTGTTTCGCCATCAGACGACGAAGGCCGTCCGTCAGTTGAATTTCTCCTCCGCTCCCTTTCCCCGTTTCCGCCAGTTCCTCGAAAACAAGCGGTGTAAGGATATATCTCCCGATAATTGCAAAATTGGAAGGTGCGGTTTCAATGGACGGTTTTTCCACCATATCCTGCACTTCAAAAAGCTTTCCATCGCTTTTGGGCAAAGGTCGCCCTTTAATGATCCCGTACCGGTTCGTCTCCTCCCTCGGGACTTCCATGATGGCTACTACACTGGTTTGATATTCATCGTAAATATCCATCATCTGGCGGATACAGGGAGGATTTGAAACAATGACATCATCTCCAAGTAAAACGGCGAAGGGCTCGTTGTTTACAAGATCCCGTGCCGTGAGAACGGCGTGGCCGAGGCCGAGCGCTTCTCTTTGACGGATATAGGAGATGGGAATCTCGTCCGGGATGGAATGGATGAGGTTCAGCAGGTTCGATTTGCCGCGCTCCTTTAAAATTGTTTCCAGTTCAAACGCGACATCGAAATGATCTTCGATGGAGTTTTTTCCTCTCCCCGTAACGATGATGAGGTTTTCGATTCCTGAATCAACAGCTTCCTCAACGGCATACTGGATGATGGGTTTGTCCACCAGCGGAAGCATTTCTTTGGGCTGGGCCTTGGTGGCCGGAAGAAAGCGCGTTCCTAAGCCTGCGGCGGGAAAAACAGCACGACGTATTGTTGCCATATCTTTTATCATCCCCCGGAATATTAAGGTTCAAAAAATGATTGAAACAATGGCATCTCCTAAAGTCAATGGTAGAATGCAGATTCGGACCGCTGTTGCTCCCTGAGGATATTAATATGCAGGACAACCTTATTGCGGATCTGCTGCGGATTCGGGTGACTTTAAATATTTAGGCGGGAAATACGGTCCGGAAGACGCCGATCTTCCGGGAAACCATAGGAATTCGTTATGCTGGATAAAAATTTTGTACGGGAAAACCTGGATTCGGTTAAGGAGAAACTGGCAACCCGGGGAGGGAATTATCCCCTGGACGAACTGATTTCCACGGATGCAGAGTGGAAGAAAGCCATTGCACGAAGCGAAGAACTTCGACGCCAACGCAATGAGGCCTCCGAGGCTATCGGCAGGTTGAAGCGCGACGGTGTAGACACATCGGAGCAACAGACAAAAGTCAAGGAAATATCGGGTGAAATCAAGTCGCTCGAGGAAACCGTTCACGCCATAGAAGATCGCCTGAATTCCATTCTCCATGGCATCCCCAATCTCCCGGATCCATCGGTCCCGGTCGGTGCGGATGAAAACGAGAACCGGGAAGTCCGCCGGTGGGGGACGGCTCCGGAATTTGATTTCGATCCGCTGGATCATGTCGATTTGGGTGCGAATCTGGGAATCCTGGACATGGATCGTGCCGTAAAAATTGCCGGAGCGCGATTTTCCCTTCTCTGCGGCGATGGCGCCCTTATGGAAAGAGCTTTGATAAATTTCATGCTGGACGTACACATCCGGCATCATGGATACCGGGAAGTTCTGACCCCTTTCGTGGCCAATTCCACGAGCCTTTTTGGAACGGGAAACCTTCCCAAGTTTGCTCAGGATCTTTTCAAACTCGAGGGAACCGACTATTACCTGATTCCGACCGCCGAAGTCTCCGTCACCAACATCTACCAGGGAGATACCCTGGATCTGGAAGAGCTGCCGAAAAAACTGGTGGCATATACGCCATGTTTCCGCAGCGAAGCAGGATCTTACGGAAAGGATGTGCGCGGATTAATCCGCCAGCACCAATTCAATAAAGTGGAGCTGGTTAAGTTCTCCAACCCGTCGGTGTCGTATGAAGAGCTGGAACTGCTGACGCGGGATGCGGAGGATATTCTGCAGCGTCTCGGCCTGCACTATCGTGTAGTAACGCTCTGTACCGGGGACATGGGCTTTTCCAGTGCTAAAACATATGATATCGAGGTCTGGCTGCCGAGCCAGAATCGGTTCCGGGAAATTTCTTCCTGCAGCAACTTTGAAGCTTTCCAGGCGAGACGGGCGAATATCCGCTTTAAGAATGAAAAAGGGAAACGGCAATACCTCCATACATTGAACGGTTCGGGGTTGGCTGTCGGGCGGACCTGGCTGGCTATTCTCGAAAATTACCAGCAGAAAGACGGATCGGTCGTTATCCCGGAAGCTTTAAGGCCTTATATGGGAGGGAAAGAGATCCTCAAAAAGGAAGAATAATTAAAAGAGACGTTCGAAGGTTCAACGTTGGAACGTTCAACGTAGGAGTATTCACATACCTACCGACTGCTTTTCACGGGTATTTTCAGCGCCTGTTCGAGGGATATATCCACTGTCGATCCCCGGTGCAGTTCGAGATCCTCTCCGCGTGTCCAGAAGACATTTGCCAGGCCGATGCCGGTCCCTACGCCGGCTCCGATGCCGGCACCCTTTCCCCCGCCGGCTATGGTCCCTACGCCGGCTCCGGCCAGCCCCGGGGCAATCACTTTGCCAAGATCCTTTTGCGTAGAGCCTTTGCCTCCCAGCCTGCCTTCCGCGTCAATATCCGCATCTGCATCGATTCGAACCAGGGATGCCAGAATCGATACTTTTTCCCGACCGGGTATCTGGATGTACTGGAAGAGAAGATGCATGACCGCTTTTCCTTTAAACCTGCCCGGACGTGTAATCCGCGAGATACTGCCTGAAACCATACTTGCTTTTGGGATCACAACCTGATCCCCCTGATAAACGGATTCAATTACGTAGGCCGTAAAGGAATCGCCTTCCTGATTTTCCTTTGTGCTCAGATTTTCATTTAACTGAAGTTTGAGCCGGGTTCCTTCAGAGACGACTATCGCATCCTCTGCCCGGCATACAGGCTGCAGTGCAAGCCCGAGCGGCAGTACGATACCCAGGATGACCTTGCAGAACTGTTTCATTGTAGTTAATTTACATGAGTCCATAATCACATCCAATCATTAAATTGGATGGATGACGGGATTAAAAGGTTCAGGCGCCGATATCATAAAGAATGAGGTATAATTCGTATAGGTTTTGGCCTTTTCGTGTTCAGAGTCCGGTGTTATTATGAACGCAACGATCATAATAAAAGGAGGCCTATGCCGGCGATTTCTGCAGAGCTTAAAGAATTGATGATCGAGACAGACCTGTTTGTGTTTCCTGAAGACTTCGTCGTCGTATACCTGCCGCAGGACATTAAGGCCATTTCGGGCGAATGGTTTCGCTATACAACGACGCGGTTTGCGATGGTGATTCAGGAACCGAAGATGATTACAATGGTAATTCCCCGCCGTAAATGGCTGAGAATGCAAAACCTTTTTGAGCAGTTTGAAGCGAACGGCCCCTGGAAAGTCATCAGCTTTAAAATTAAACAATCCAACGTGCCACCCGGCTATCTGGCTACCATGGGAGCGGTCTTAAAGGACTCAAAAATCAGGTCCATTCCGGTATCTACATTAAAAAACACCTATATCCTGGTCCCGAAATCCGATCTGCCGCGGGCGGTCCGGCTATTGAGAGATTTCCTGGAAAAGTTCAAGAAAAAGAAAAAATCCGGAGCTTGATAGACCAGGCGGGGAGACGCGTCAGGAATCGTTCCTGATTTCCGGATCCCATCGCTGTAGAAACTCCATGAGAAAGTTTTCCGTTCCTGCGCTGTTGGCCCGTTCCATTAAATCTTTTCCTGCCGCATCTACGGCTGATTGATATTCGTCTTTTGTCAACTTGCCCCGCAACAGTTCGACGCGAAGGAAAAGAAGGTAGGTCTGCAGTACATCGGTCATGCAGTACTGATTGATTTCTTTGTGGCGTCCCTGGCGGTAAAGGTACTCCACGTCCTCCCCTTCTATGGTGTACTTGCCGGGAAGACCGATAAGTTTGGCCAGCAGGTTCAGCGAATTGCGCGGATAAACGGCTCCGAAATTGGATAGAAAATCGCATAGGTCGATATGAAACGCGTCGCTGTAGCGATTGCTGCGGTATGTGTTCCTGCCCTGATCCTGGCCGAAATAGCGCTGGACGGAAAGGCCGTGTTTCAATGCCTGGATTTCAAGCACCGGCAGGTCAAAACCGCGCCCGTTAAATGTTACGAGCGTCCGGGCATTTTCGAATATTTGCCAGAAACGAGCAATTAATTCGGATTCGGAAAAGCGGTCGGCTCCAAGGCAGCCCAGGGAAACGATCCGGTAGTTCTCATCCGCCTGCAGGGTGGCAATGGAAATAGGGATATGAAAGGGTACCGGGAAGAAGTCGCTCTGCTGGTTGCTCCGTTTCAGAATCTGGTCGCGGGCCGCGTCGTAAGCCTGCTCCAGCGTGAGGGAATCCTCGGGATCGTATATCTGTTTTACAAGTTCTTTGTCAACTCGGGTTTCGATATCGAATACAAGGTAGCGAATCATAATGGATCATTTTGAAGTAGGACTGCAATCGGGCTTCCATTGTGGATGAGAGTTTGCAGCATGTCAAATTGAGTTTTTATTGTTTTTAATGTCGGAATCCACCTTCGAGAAGGTCGCAAATGACTGAAATTGAAGGAGGTAGGGCCCGAGGCGTGCGCCCATTATCGCAATATGTTGTGGTAAAGTGGCGGACAGTGTACCACATATAGTTATATTTTCATTGACAGGGCGGACGATAATCATGTAAAAACCGAGATACCCTAAAATGTAACCGTGCAGTACCGTTTGAATCCGCATTTCACACCGGATTTCGCAACATAGCAGGGGTGTCTGGTCTGCATTAAGAATTGGAGTCGAGGTTGCAAGGGCAGTGATTCCCGGGTCTCATGTTTTCTCATTGAGTGTCTTTCCTACCGTAGGAGGAGTTTTCTGATGAGCAGCAACAAGCCATTGCCGATGGAAAGTGTCGCTTCTATTGCAATGAATAATAAGGGGCAGCAGAAGCCCGATGGCGGGATTGAATTTCCCCGCCATTTCACAAAAGAGGGCAGGACACCCTACGACGAAATTGAGTGGGAGACCCGCACTACTTCCATTATGAATGAAAACGGCGAGATCATTTTTTATCAGGAAGGGGTGGAAATTCCGAAGAGCTGGTCGCAAACCGCAGCGAACATCGTTGTCTCAAAGTATTTCCATGGCCAGGTGGGCACGCCTGAAAGAGAGGAAAGTGTCCGGCAACTGATTGAAAGGGTTGTGGATACACTGAAGAAATGGGGCATCGAGGGGGGCTATTTCGCGTCCCGGGAAGATGCGCAGACATTTCATGACGAACTGGCGTTTCTGCTTCTGAATCAATACGCTGCGTTTAACTCACCCGTTTGGTTCAACTGCGGTATTGAAGAGCATCCCCAGTGTTCCGCCTGCTTTATCAATTCCGTCGAAGACACGATGAACTCCATCCTTCATCTTGCCCGTACCGAGGGACGACTTTTCAAATACGGATCCGGTACCGGTACGAATTTTTCTCCGCTCCGGTCCTCCAGAGCAAAGCTTTCGGGAGGCGGCATCGCGTCAGGGCCTGTCAGTTTCATGAAAGGATTTGACGCGTTTGCGGGAGTGATCAAAAGCGGAGGGAAAACGCGCCGGGCCGCAAAAATGGTAATTCTCGATATAGATCATCCCGATATTGTGGAATTCATCGAGTGCAAGGCAAACGAGGAGCGAAAGGCCTGGACTTTAATCGAAGCGGGGTATGACGGTACTGTCGACGGAGACGCCTACGGCAGTATTTTCTTTCAGAACGCCAACAACAGTGTCCGCGTAACGGATGAGTTCATGGAAAGCGTAGAGCAGGATGGGATGTGGGTAACGCGCGAAAGAACTTCGAGACAGATCACGGATACATATAAGGCGCGCGAATTGATGCAGAAAATTGCGGAATCCTCGTATGTTTGCGGCGATCCCGGTATGCAGTTCGATTCAACGATCAACCGATGGCACACCTGTAAGAATACGGCGCGCATCAATGCTTCGAATCCCTGTTCCGAATACATGTTTCTGGACGATTCCGCGTGCAACCTGGCTTCTTTCAACCTGCTGAAATTTGTTGACGAAGAGGGTGAATTTGATGTGAACGGTTTCCGCCGGGCTGTGGATATAATGATCTCGGCCCAGGAAATCATGGTGGACAACGCGAGTTACCCCACTGAGAAAATCGACCGAAACAGTCGCGATTACCGTCCCCTCGGCCTCGGATATGCGAACCTGGGCGCTTTATTGATGTACAACGGGCTGGCCTACGACAGTGACGCAGGAAGAGATTTCGCCGCTGCAATAACGGCCGTGATGACCGGCGAGGCCTATCTTCAGTCCGTACGCATCGCGGCAGGAAAGGGGCCGTTTGCAGGATACGAAAAAAACAGGGATCCCTTTTTGGAAGTCATGCGCATGCACAGAGCCGCGGTGCAGGATATAAATTCCGACAATGTCCCTGCCGATTTAATGCAGGCGGCCCAGGAAAGCTGGGACCTGGTGGTGCTCGAAGGGACCGCGCACGGATTCCGCAATGCACAGGCAACCGTGCTGGCTCCGACCGGGACAATCGGATTTATGATGGATTGCGACACGACCGGCGTAGAGCCCGACCTCGCCCTGGTGAAGTTCAAGAAGATGGTCGGCGGCGGAATGATGAAGATCGTGAACAACACAGTTCCCGCAGCGCTACTGAAACTGGGTTATTCGGAAGAGGAAATCCTTGATATTACCCGGCATATTGATGAAACGGGCACCATAGAAGGGGCGCCTTCGATCAAGGAGGAGCATCTGTCCGTTTTCGACTGTGCGTTTAAGGCCCAACGCGGAACCCGCTCCATTGATTACATGGGGCATATTAAAATGATGGCCGCGGTTCAGCCCTTTATCTCCGGCGCCATATCCAAGACCGTAAACGTTCCCGAAAATATTACGGTCGAACAGCTTGGCGATCTGTACCGCCAGGCCTGGAAATTGGGCGTCAAGTCCATTGCCGTTTATCGCGACAACTCGAAAAAAACGCAGCCGCTCAACGCTTCCAGGGGAACGAAAGAGGACGATGCATCCGGGCTGGAGGGAGAATCCACCGGTTTCAAACCCGTTCGCCGGAAACTGCCGGCGGTGCGCAAAGCGATTACCCATAAATTCAGCATCGGCGGCCACGAAGGCTACATTACGGTGGGGATGTACGACGACGGGCAGCCGGGAGAAATATTCCTGGTAATGGCGAAAGAAGGGAGCGCCATTTCCGGATTGATGGATTCTTTTGCAACGGCCATATCGCTGGCCCTCCAGTATGGGGTGCCTTTAAAGGTCCTGATCGATAAGTTTTCCCATGTTCGGTTTGAGCCTTCAGGGCATACAGGCAATCGCGAAATTCCATTTGCGAAATCGATTGTCGACTATATTTTCCGTTGGCTGGCGTCGAAATTTTTGTCCACGGAGGAGCAGCTGCATACGGGAGTCCATGTTGCCGATTCCGTCAGTCCGACGGAAGCAAAAGAGCCTTCCAATAACTCCGGAACGGAGTCCGATGATTTAAAATCCATGTATGTTCTCGATGATGCTCCTTCCTGCGCCGCATGCGGCAGCATCATGGTACGAAACGGCTCCTGCTATAAATGCATGAACTGCGGGGAAACAAGCGGTTGTTCCTAAAAACGTATGCGAAAAAGCGGAATCTTACTGCACCCTACATCGCTTCCCGGCGAGTGGGGGATCGGGGAACTGGGGCGTTGGGCCTATCGTTTTGTGGACTTCCTCGTGGAAAGCGGCCAGCAGCTCTGGCAGATACTGCCTCTGGGGCCTGCCGGATCGGGATACTCTCCCTACCAGGCAAATTCCAGTGTCGCGTTCAATCCCATGCTGATCAGCCTCGAGACTTTGGTCGAACGGGGCTGGCTTTACCCTGACGACCTTCAGGGATCCCCCGAATTCCCTGAATCTTCGGTCGATTTTGAAACCGTCATTCCTTTCAAATGGAATCTGATAAAAAAGGCGACCAAAGGTTTTTTTCAAAATGACTCCGATCCTCTCCGCCCGGAATTCTACGAATTCTGCGAGCGGCAACAGTCATGGCTGGATCCATTTGCCGAATTCGCAGCCTTGAAGGAGCTGAATTCCAATAGCGCCTGGACGGACTGGAGCGCAAAAACCGCGGACACTGCTCGCGTAGCCGACCAGAAGTTCATCCAGTTTGAACTGTTCAGGGAGTGGGGCTTATTAAAAAAATATTGTAACGATCGCGGCATTGAAATTGTCGGAGACCTTCCCATTTTCGTAGCCCACGACAGCGCCGATGTCCGGGCGAATCCGGGCCTTTTCGATCTTGACGAAGAAGGCAATCCGAGGTTCATTGCCGGAGTGCCGCCGGACTACTTCAGTGATACGGGACAATGCTGGGGGAATCCCCTGTACCGGTGGGACGTTATGGAAAAGACCGGATACCGCTGGTGGATCGAACGGATTCAAGTCATGCTGCAGCAGGTGGATATCATACGCCTGGATCATTTCAGGGGATTTGAAAAGTACTGGGAAATTCCCTCGGGAAGCGAAACGGCCATCGAAGGCCGGTGGGCGGAAGGACCGGGAAATCGTTTCTTCGAGGTTCTGGCGGAGGCATTAGGCCATCTTCCGTTCATTGCGGAAGATCTGGGATATATCACACCGGAAGTTCATGCATTGCGCGATCGCTGGCAGTTGCCCGGAATGCGGGTTCTGCATTTCGCTTTCGGAAATGAATCCGCGAATAATCCGCACAAACCCTTTAACTTCATTCGAAACTGCGTGGCTTATACAGGGACCCATGACAACAACACGACGGCGGGCTGGTTTGCCGGGGGAGATCGTGACTATGCATCCGGGGAGATAGAACGCGCGATCCGCTACATGGGCGTCGTTGAAAAGGACGCAGTGTGGAGCTTGATCCGTGTGTTGTTGGCGTCTGTTGCGGATACGGCGATTCTCCCGATGCAGGATGTCCTGGGCCTTGGGGCTGAGGCACGCATGAATACTCCGGCAACCATAGAAGGCAATTGGCGCTGGAGAATGAAGCAGGAACAGTTGAACTCCGAAATCGCGTTGCGCCTTTATGAACTAAACAGGATTTACGGACGGCTGCCAAAAAAATAAAGCCGTTGCAGGTTGCACGTTACGCGTTGCAAGTTAAAAACAAAAAGCATCGTTAAACGTTAGGATGCCTTTACAAAGGCCAATTGTTTTAACGTTCCAACGATGCTTTTTCTTTTAACGTTTAACGTTCTAACGTGTAACGTGCAACGGTTTTTAGTAAACCGGAACACACAGATCCCGGTACTTTGGATTCTTCCCCCGAACTACGTCGAAATACAGCTGTCTCAACCGGTCGGTAACGGGCCCAAGCCGTCCGGTGCCGATCAGGCGGTGATCGACGCTTGTGATGGCTGCAATCTGAACCCCGGTGCCGCAGAAAAATGCTTCCTCAGCCAGGTATAGCTCGGTCCTGTCCAGGGGCCGCTCCACGACTTCAGTCCCCATTTCATCCCGCAGCAGTTGTATGACCATACGGCGGGTAATGCCCTCGAGAATATTCTCCGTTACGGGAGGCGTGCACGCGATGCCTTTTCGGATCAGGAAGATGTTTTCTGCGGATCCCTCGGAAATATGTCCATCCTGGTTGAGTACAATTGCTTCATCAAAACCGGATCTCTGTGCATCGGTTTTGACGAGCGCTGAATTGACATAAGCGCCGGAGATCTTTCCGCGTGCGGGAATCATGTTATCGTCCACACGTTTCCATGAGGAGATCGTAACATGGCTCTCCTCTTCGTTCGGGACATAGGAGCCGAAGGGGATGGCGATAATGGTGATCTCCGGATTTAGTCCGTGCAGTTTCACTCCAATGACTTCATCGCCGAAATAGGATATCGGGCGAACGTAGCAGTCCGTGCGGTATTTTTCTGCTTTGAGAAGATCGATTGTATGCCGCACCAGTTCCGCTTCAGAATAGGGAAGCTCCATCAGGAGCAGCCTGGCCGAATCGATAAAGCGGCGATAGTGATCCAATGGCCTGAAAACGAAAAGCTGTTCCTCGTCAGTATTCCAGTATGCACGAAGGCCGCCGAATACGCCGGTTCCGTAATTGAACGTGTGCGTGAGGACGCCGACTTTTGCCTCACTGTAAGGAACGATGCGGCCCTTAAAAAAAGCGAAATTGGGTAACGTCATAAAAAGTCCTCCTGGACATCGGCCGATAGCGTCTGCCGCCCTTCAGCCGGCAGATAAAGTCTGCCGAATACCGAATATCATACCTTACTGATCAAGTTTTGGAGAAATATTTGGTCGATTCGGTACCTGTTTTCCGACAATCCTGTGAGAAATTCGGATTCGGGGTAATGATTATCAGTAATTAAAACCGGTATTGTGTGTCTCATGCGAACTTGCCTGCGTTCAGATAAAAATTCAGAAGCCAGAAGTCAGCCCGGCCTCCGACAACGCCGGACCGCGTCCGGCGACTTGTCAGGCGAAGACTGAAGCCTGGCCGAATCTTCGATTCGGCTTAGCGAAGCCGGATTGAATATCCTTTGACTCCGGGTGATTTTTCGGGGTCGGTATCGGGGTCGGTATCGGAATC
Source organism: Acidobacteriota bacterium (assembly GCA_016934295.1). Taxonomy (GTDB): domain Bacteria; phylum Acidobacteriota; class UBA6911; order UBA6911; family UBA6911; genus UBA6911. Next base: position 7,348 of record JAFGTD010000206.1, on the reverse strand, counting down.
GGTTTTAAAAACTCGATCCCGATACCGATTCCGACCCCGACGCCGATGGATTCCCGGCACAGCTTTTCGCTTCGAAAAGAGTCACAGGCCAGAAGTCAGAAGTTGCAGCTGATCAGGAATCCCATATTCTGGATGTCAATGCGTTTTTCTGATGACTCCTGACTCCTGACTTCTGGCTCCTGATTTATGTTTGTTCGAAGGGCGACCCGAGTTTCACCCCTGCATTTTTCCCCGCCCCTTTAGGATTGCCCGGGAACCGGTGAGAGTGTTAAATTATCGGCCTTTCAGGCTGGAGGCGGAACGGGTGTTGTCTAAAATTTTTTATCATTGGGAAAAATGGCTTTCCCAGCGGGATAGAAACCGAAAGGTGAGGAATTTTGAATGGGGCCTCGAGTTTGTTCAGGATGATACCGGAAGGGAGGATCCGAAAGGATTCTTATTGGATCATGCCCGGAAGGTTCTCGCCGACAGCGATCGATATTATGCCTATTCCCGAGCAAAAGACATGCATATACGGGGCCGGCATTTAACATTCACCTCGCCCCTTCAGAGCGTCTATCCGAAGAACAATACGGTGCATGGCCTGTATTTTCCGGTACAGTCCGACGGGCGTGTCGTTGTTGTCCTTCCTCAATGGAATTCGGACCTGCGGGGCCATCAATCGCTCTGCCGCATGTTGAATTATTTCGGTCTTTCGGCGCTGCGATTGAGCCTGCCGTACCACGACCTGAGAATGCCGGAAGAACTGGAGCGGGCGGACTATATACTGTCTCCGAATCTGGGGCGAACCATGCAGGCGGTCCGGCAGGCGGTTATCGATTCCCGGGCGGCTCTGGACTGGCTGGAAACACAAGGGTATACGAAATTCGCCATACTGGGAACAAGCCTGGGGTCCTGCGTTGCGCTGATTGCCATGGCACACGATCCCCGCATAAAACTAAGTGTCCAGAATCATGTGTCCCCGTATTTTGCGGATGTCGTGTGGGAAGGAATTTCTACGCAGCACGTACGCAGGGGGCTGGAGAGAAATATCACCCTGGAGGAGCTGCGTGATATCTGGATGCCGATCAGCCCAAAGGCGTATTTCAAGAAACTGAAGGGAACAGGGCAGCAGTCCCTGCTTGTCCACGCGTTATACGATTATTCTTTTCTCCCGCGACTGTCGCGGGAGGTATTGCAGGATTACAGGGAGCTTGGTATTCCAAACTCCACGCGTTCTTTGATGTGCGGGCACTACACTTCCGGAGTGTTTCCCTTCAACATCTACCTGGGCTATACGATGTGCAGGTATATCCGCAGAAACCTGTAAAACAGTCCTGCTGGACATTGGGGGAAAAACGCGCTTTGAATCCGGTGGCGTTGCCTCGGGCGTCGGAGCCCGCCTTAGGACGGTTCTTCGGCTTTTGTTACGTTCTCCGCCTGCAAACCTTTCGGTCCTTCTGTTACGTTAAAGGATACGGATTCCCCTTCCGTTAAGGTGCGAAAGCCATTCATTTGAATAGCGGAATGATGTACGAAAACATCTCCGCCGGTTGTTCTTTCGATAAAGCCATACCCTTTGGCATTGTTAAACCATTTTACTTTCCCAATTTCTTTTTCCATGGGAATATACGCTCCTCTTTGTACCGAAACCCTGTTCCAGCCCGCATTTTCAAAGGTCTTCCGCGGCAAGTGCAGGTGCGGTGCTTTTCGCTGTATGTCGCCAGGCGGCTAGAATGCCTTCCGGGCATGCCTGCGGACCGGCATCCATACATGTCTGAATTACCTCGCTGCGAATTCCTGTGAGAAAATCGGACCGGTATCAGGAATGAAAAAGCCGCCTTATTCCGGTGGCGGCCATCACCTGATACCTTCACGCGAATATAGTACTTAGGCCTATCGAGAGATGTCAATCATAATCCGGAGGAAAGTTATATGAGAAAACCGGCGACAGGGATCATCCAATTGCTTTGAAGATAAAAAGGTTTTGCTGTTGCGGGGGGCTCAGCAGAAATATTTTTCAGGCTTGAATCAGAATAAGAGAGGTGCATATCCGGTCCTATGGCGGCAATCACGCTTTTCACCCGGATTTATGGCATTGCCATGAATTCTGAAACATGCTCCTGCTTTATTCGTAGTGAAATTCCATGTGTGCAATTCCGGGAAACATTCAATTTTGTTTCATTAAGATTCCTTTGAGGGTACTCTTTTCCGGATTTACGGCCGGCATCATCGATCATCGGGGATGCCGGATGTTTTAGGAGAGATTTGGATTCATGAAAGATCGTCGAATGGGAGTATTTTCGGGAATGGGAATGGTCATTGCCAATATGATCGGTGCCGGAGTATTTCTCAGCACCGGGTATATGGCGCAGACTTTGACTCCGAAGCTGATACTTCTTGCCTGGGTTGTCGGCGCATTCCTCGCGCTGGCCGGGGCCCGCGCGTATGCAGGGATTGCCCGGATCGTTCCCCAATCCGGCGGGGAGTACAAGTACCTCTCTACATTGGTGCACCCGGCGCTGGGATATCTGGCGGGATGGGCGTCTCTGTTGCTTGGGTTTTCCGCTCCTATCGCCATTGACGCCTTTGCCGCGGGCGCTTATGCAAATACGCTGGCACCCTGGGTGAATCCCAAAATATTCGCAGCCTTTATAATAATTTTCCTGACCGGAGTCCATGCTATCGGCCTGCGGTTCTCCGTGACGACACAAAACATACTGGTTCTGATTAAAATAGCCCTGGTGGTCGGTTTTATCGGTATCGGCGTGATAGGGGGACAGAATAACTGGCCGGCCTGGCAGCCGCCAAGCCCGTCCACCGGCTTTCCTGTCGGATCGTTCATGCAGAACCTGTTGTTTATTACATTTGCCTTCAGCGGATGGAATGCGGCCGTGTATGCCGCATCGGAATTCAGAAATCCCAAACGGGATGTGTCCCGGGCAATAATGCTGGGTTGCGCTCTGGTCGGGGTTCTATACCTGATTGTAAACTGGGTTTTCGTCGCGAATCTTACTCCTGAACAATGCGCAATCGTCACCACCGATGAAACGGGGCGCATTACGCTGGGACATCTGATCATGAAAAACCTGATCGGTGAAACGGGCGCCGCATGCATGTCGGTTCTGGTGATCATCGCCTTCGTTTCGGCTATGAGTGCTATGATTTTTCTGGGTCCCCGGGTGTACGCGGAAATGGCCAGAGACGGGTATCTGCCTCGAGTATTGCAGGGCAGGGAAGGGAAGGCCCCGGTCGGCGCGGTCATCCTTCAGGGGGCGATTGCATTATTCCTGGTTTTTGCCTACCAGTTGGGCGAGGTTCTCAGCAATGTAGGCGCAATCCTCACGCTGTTTTCCGCCTTGACGGTCTTTGGTCTGTTCTGGATGTATTTCAGAAGCCGGAAGCCTTTTAAATTAAGTCCTATTACCTTAATCGCCGGTTTCTTTTACATGATCCTTTCCGGAATAATGCTGTATTTCGGCTTTAAGACCTCGGGAATTTTAAATCTCTGGGTCGGCGCCTGTATCCTGGCGTCATTAATCGGATATTTTCTTACCAGACGGAAAGTGGCAACCCGGGATGAAAGAGTTCTCCTTCCGGAAGAAATTCCATAATTGGCGGTGTTGAGTAAAATTCCATGAAGGCGGATCCCGGCCCGCATTTCTCAAAGGGTGCCGCCGCAGCATGAAACCGGCCGAAATATTCACCAGGATTCTCGGTAAATATTTCGGCTGTGCGAAATGCGGGCTAAGGCCATGATCTGTTTCCCTGCTGTTAAGCTGGATCAGAAACAACGAACCAGATCATTGCCGAAATTTTCCTAAGTCGGATAAATTATTTATCGAACTATTTTTTCAAGCCGGCAAAAAGCTAATGGATCAATATCCTGGCCCGCATTTGTTTGATCTTTTTCAGTTGTTGAATTATCATGGGCGATTCGAAGGGCCACTCCGCATATTTTACCAAGTTTTCGCAGCGCGGGTTCTTTCGGGTCCTTCCCAATAACTCACGGAGGTATATATGAGCACACCAAATACGGGTTCCAATTTGCCAAAACCGGCCCCCCAGGGGAAGGGGGCGGAAGCAGCCAAGCTTGTTGCGATTATTGTCCTGTTTTTATGCGTTATTTATCTGGTTTATGAAAATTTTCAAGCCAAGAAAGCTGTTCAATCAGAGGTTGACAGGATAACCGAACAGTTACAGACCCTCGAAGACAACAGCAAACTTGCGGAAGCTTCTCTTTCAAGTCAGATCGCCGGGCTGAAAGAGGAGATCGACGGCACGCTAAGCGCCGTCGACAGCACGAAAACAGAAATAAAGAATACCGCGTCAAGAATACAGGTTGCCCGGAACCAGACAAAGCAGGAACTGACTCAGGCTCTGGCACAGAAAGCGGCTGAAGTGGAAGCAAAGGTGACGGCGGCTAAGAGCGACGCAGATTCCAAAATAACCGATGTCAATACCGAAGTGGATGGTGTTAGATCCGACGTTGTCGAGGTAAAGACCGATCTGGAGAAGACGAAAAGCCAATTGGCGAGCGCCCAGAGCAAGTTGGCCAGTATGGGAGAGAGTTTTGAAGCTGCGATTGCGAAGAATTCGACCGAACTGGCGCAACTGAGACTCAAGGGGGAGCGCAATTACTACGAATTCGATTTTCCGAAAAAGAAACAAATCGTAAAGGTTGAAGATATTCGGTTGATGCTTACCAAAACGGATCACAAGAAGGGCAAATACAATATGAAGATCCTGGTTGACGACACCGAGATCGAAAAGAAGGATCTGCTTATCAATGAACCGGTTCAGTTCCTGGTGGGCCGCAATCGGGTTCGTTATGAAGTCGTGATCAACTGGGTGGAGAAAAACAAAGCCGGCGGATATCTCGCCGTTCCCAAAGACAAAACTCTCTCGTCTATCGGAGTTCCGATTAAGGAGTAAGGTAGAACCCTGTGTGCGCCCCGAAAACCCCGGGGTTAGTTGAAATGAAATACGGCCGGCAGCAGGTATATTGGATCTGTACCTGCTTCCGGCCGTATTATTTTCAATTTTCAATATAATGACAGTCAGGCAGTTCGAATAAATATATTTTATGTAGGGGCGAACCTTGTGTTCGCCCTTTTGTCTCCAAGCAGGATCCTGGGAAACGAAAAGGGCGAACACAAGGTTCGCCCCTACAATTTTCCATCTTCAATCAATTATGTGCTGGAAGGTTCGAGCGTCTTCCGCGCTAAATCCTTTACAAACAGCAGCAGGAGTTGAACATCCTTCAGAAAATTGAAGACAATTCTATCCGGACGCATTAAAGACATCCTCTTACTGTATTTTCTTTTCCAGAATAATTTCAGGTCGGAACGGGAATAGGTGATTCTTTTGGCCATTCTGAAATTCAGATTCCGAAATGCCAGAGACAGCCTTGAAGGGACGCGTAATTCCGGAGAATGGATGCGGGCCCGGATATGGGCAAGCTGCAGTTCGGCGGAATGGAGATTGCGGTTGACCTGCAGGCGTATGCGTTTGATTTCCGCAAGCAGCCTCACTTCCGCTTCGCTGCGTTTACGGGTCTGCAGCCAGAGTTCCTCCATTTCCAGTGCCAGAAGTATCCAGCTGCGCGCCAGTTCCCGTATTTCGCGAAAACGGCGCAGGAAATGTCTGAAGCGGGATTCAACCGGGAAGCCGGGCCTCCGGTCCGTACGATCCTTGATACGAAAGAATCCGTGAATCATCGGATGCCCGCCTTCGATCAGGGCAGAATTCTTATACCAGATGAAATTGTGGAAAATGTTCCAGTAATTTTCCGGATTGGCCCGGGACAGGACCTCTTTCATATAGCCGAAGGAATAAAAATCTTTCCAGGCTCTGCGATAGGAGGATGCCAGTTCTCCAGGCGCAAAATTCGGATGCCGGACGGTTTCATGGAATGAGTCGTATTTGTTCAGATCGGGATCCATATAAACTCCGTCCCGGGTCATCCGGGCATGGTCCTGGGACCCCGGGATCGGCGTCAGCATAAAAAAGGATGCCTGTTCGACTCCGAGTTCGTGCTGGAGACGCCGGACGTCTTCCTGAATGGATTCCGGGGTGTCGTAAGGGAATCCGAATATATAGGCTACATGTGTGGCGATTTTTGCCCGATGCCAGGTCGATATCAGATCCCTGTAATTCTGAACATTATTCTGTGTTTTTCCGACCGCTTTCAGGTTCTGCGGATTGATGCTTTCCATGCCGATAAACACCTGGGTGCATCCGGCACGCGCGGCCAAATCGATGAAATCCGGTATTTTGTGGGACTGTGTATCCACCTGGATCATGAATTGAATCGGAATATTTTCTTCGCGCAATTTTATAAGAAGATTGAATATCTTGCGCCAGTTACCGTTGCGGGCAAAATTATCGTCGGTGAAGAAATAAAAATTGATGCGATGACGGCGATAATTTTCCCGGATTGTGCGAGCCAGGGACTCGGGAGACCGGACCCGCATTTTCTTTCCCTGTACGTTGATAATGGAACAGAAGCTGCAATTGAATGGGCATCCGCGGCTGCAATCGATCGTGCCGAAGTTCGATACGATGAACTTCTTCAGATAATCCCGGTGAATGACAGGTACGGGTTGATTGTCGAGGTCCGGTTTTTTATCCAGAAAATCGTAGACAGGCTTCAGGTTATCCTCGACGGCGTCGCGTAACAGGGCTCCCCACGTTTCCTCCACTTCGCCTTTCACGATGGAAACGCCGATGTCGATCAATTCCTGAATTTCCCGGGGTGTTGTGGGGGACAGTGCCAGGGTCCCGCTTACATGAAATCCTCCCAGCAGAACCTGGAGTCCGCCATCCCTGAATTTTCGCGCCAGATCGGCTGCCCGGGGATATTGATTGGATTGTACTCCCGCCAGTGCGACGACGGTTCGGCATTCAGGCAATCGGTTGGATTTTATAATTTTTCGGACCGGGATTTTTTCGACCGTGTCGTCGTATAGCTTGACTTGAACCTCTACGCCGCTGCCGAGCTGACCCCGTTCAGCCACATCCCTGGTGAGGCTCGAAAGGCAGGCAAGCGTATTGCTGGGGAGAACTCCCCGGAAGTGGCGGACGACATATCCGTCGTCGTCGTATTTTGAGGGCTTTATAAGAACAACCCTGAGTTTTTTATTTTCTGTCGTGGATTCTGTCGAATTCATTTTCACAATCTCAACATTTTTAATCCGAAACTAATGGGGAATGATCGAACGGGAATGAGGCGATCGTCCCTCGGGTAAGTCGTTACGGATCCATTTGTCAAACACGCGCTTAACCCGGATTATTCATGAAGCTTTTACTGCGGCGGCTTGTTAAGCGAAGCGACTGTATCTGGGCATGTCTGCTGCGGTCCCAATTT
>JAFGTD010000205.1 GCA_016934295.1 Acidobacteriota bacterium | reverse complement strand
GCGGTCGAAATAGGAAGGCCAATATCTCCAGTGGAATCGATACCGATACCGATACCAACCCCGACAATTTTTTCAAGCCGCTTTGAGTGGCTCAATTTATAAAGCCTCAGGCTCTGCCGGAGGATAATTACTAGCGAACATCCGCACTGGAAAGCACGCATTCAGGCAGGCCGTATGGAACTGAAACCGAATTCAGAATTATTGTTGTCCTGCCGCGATCTCCGAAAGCAGTACAGGGGTAGAGGCGGGATCGTGCATGCCGTAAACGGGCTGGACCTGGAAATCCGCAGCGGCGAGTGCTTCGGGCTTCTGGGGCCGAACGGGGCGGGGAAGACGACGACCATAGAAATCTTTGAAGGGCTTTTGCCTCCTACTTCGGGCGACGTGCGGGTGCTCGGCATGCATTGGGGCGATAACGACAATGAGCTGCGCCAGAAAATAGGAATTTCCCTCCAGGAAACGCGTTTCGCCGAACGGCTTACGGTGCTGGAAACCATCACCCTTTTTCGCAGCTTTTATCGCGAGGGCAACCGGCCCGAAGAAGTGATGGAGACAGTCGGTTTGAATGAAAAGGCCGGATCCTGGGTCGTAAAGCTTTCGGGCGGGCAGCGCCAGAGGCTTGCGGTTGCCTGCGCCCTGGTAGGAAATCCACGCCTTCTTTTTCTGGATGAGCCGACGACGGGTTTGGATCCCCAGTCGCGTCGCCGGCTTTGGGATGTCATCCGCAGGTTTCAGGAAGAAAATCGTGCGGTCCTGCTGACGACCCATTACATGGACGAAGCGGAGCGGTTGTGCAACAGAATCGCCATAATCGATCACGGAAAAATCATTGCCCTGGGATCTCCGGCCGAGTTGATTTCCGGACTGGGCGGGGAGCATATCGTGGAGTTTTCTGTTGGCGAGGGAGTCGATATTCCCGATTATGTATTGAAAGGCGTTCCGGCAGTCAAAGAAGCGCGTACGGATGGAAATGGTTTTGCGCTTACGGTTTCAGAGCCCCATATAGCTATCCCGTCCCTGCTGGAGAGTCTTCAGTCCCGCCGGCTCAAACTGTCGCGGTTGACAACGCGGCATGCAAGTCTCGAAGACGTCTTCGTTAACCTGACAGGAAGGCATTTGCGCGATGGCGAAGTATCATCCTCTTAAAGAGCTTCTGAAATCCAGGATGCGGGAGTTCGTGCGCGAGCCGGAGACTATTTTCTGGGTTTACGGATTCCCGGTCTTGATCGCTCTCGGGCTTGGGATCGCTTTCAGCAATCGCCCTGCCGACCGTGTATTTGTGGATGTAGTGCAGCACGCGAGAGCCGAAGTAATCGTTGAAGACCTGAGGCGGGATCCCGGTTTTGATGTTGCGATCCATGAGGAATCCGAGTGCAGGGAACGCCTGAGGCTCGGAAAATCCGTCATTGTCGTTGTGCCCGGAGACGGCATTTCGTATCTCTACGATCCTACACGGCCCGAAAGCGTTCTCGCGCGCCAGCGCGTGGACGACACTCTCCAGAGGGCTGCCGGTCGCAGCGATCCCATTGAAACAGAGGACCGTCACGTCACCGAACCGGGGAACAGGTATATCGATTTTCTCATCCCCGGGCTTCTCGGGATGAATCTTCTTGGCGGCAGCCTGTGGGGCGTTGGGTATGCAATCGTGGACATGCGCGTCCGGAAGCTGCTTAAAAGATTGACTGCCACGCCCATGAAGCGGACTCATTTTCTCGTCGCCCTGGTAGGCGGCCGCCTGGTATTCATGATTCCCGAGATGATCGTCATCCTGAGCGCGGGCGTTCTGTTCTTCGATGTCCCGATTCGGGGAAGCATATTCTCCATCTTCATCCTTGCGCTTCTGGCAGCGTCGAGTTTTACCGGGATGGGATTGCTGGTAGCCTGCCGGGCGAAGAAACTGGAAACGGTTTCGGGTCTTATGAACCTGATCCAGTTGCCTATGTACCTGCTGTCGGGCGTTTTCTTTTCCCCGGATCGTTTTCCCGATTTAATGCAGATCCCGATCCAGGCCCTTCCCCTGACGCAGTTCAACTACGCCATGCGCGAAATCATTCTCGAGGGTTCGTCTATATTCTCGCAGGGATGGAGCCTTGGAATCATCGCCTTATGGGGCGTCGTCTCTTTTCTTTTTACTATGCGCCTGTTCCGCTGGAATTAACCGCAATGCGTTCCTCACGAATTTTATTCTGATAATGAGAATCCCGGTCCCGAAGGGGCGGAAGGTAATAGCCCCGGGCGTAAGCCCGGGGTATGTAGTATGTATGAAAGTAGCCCTGAAGGGGCGGCACTTGTAAGTTCTATTAGTACAACTGAATTTCTAAAACTGATATCTAAAATCACGGAAGATCGGCCGCATGTGTAACAGCTTTTGCATACTCTACAAAGTTTGTCAGGCGGGAAGTTATGATGGCGTAAACGATTTTCCAGTTGATTTCCTGGTAGGCGTGAACGGCTATATTGCGGAATCCGACGGCTTTTTTCATCCTTGAGGCCAATTCAGCTGATATCAGATCGAGTCTGGAAAGCTTTTCGAAACTCTCCCCCATACTACCGGCAGCAGGTATATTCGATTCTGCAATGATGTGAGAAGCCAGGTCGACACTGATTTGAACCGCACGTTCCAGGTTGATGCATATGATGTCCTGGAGGTCATTGTCTTTCAGCAGGGCTTCGGCTGTCTCGGGCGTTTTGTCCTCGATTCGCCGGACGCATCTACGCAGTGACTCGAGCTTTGCACTAATGACTTCCTTGTCCATTGAGAAATCGCTTTCTCCGCTCCCGAAGTGTTCGGTGATAATAAGGCATCATATCCGCTTCGTCAAAAAGCATCCGGGATATCAGCCTTGCATAAAGATTTTTATCCAGATTCAAGATGATCCTGCCCGTAGTCAGAGCTTTCTTAAACACAGGACCGGACACCGCCATAAGATCGATAAGATCGATATCACGGTTTGTGGTATCCGAGAACGCCTGCATTAATTCCAGGAAGGTATTCTCGCTCAAAGGCTGTTCTGCGGCGACGGCAATATCAAGATCACTTCCAGGAGAAGCCTTGCCTGCAGCCACGGAACCGAACACGATGCAAACTTTGACATCTTTGAAATGACTTAAGGTGTTCCGGAGCGATTCCTGGAGTTTTTCCATGGCCTCATTGTAAGGGATTTCAGATGATCCTGTCCACGAATGTCGTTTAAAATAATACCGTTGCCGATACGGCCGTGTTATTCATTTTAACGATATCGGGGTGGATTTTTCCATCGGCCAATGGTATAAAGCTTCGCCGGTATTAAAATATGCCGATATGTGCCGGGGTAGCTCAGTCGGTAGAGCAACGGACTGAAAATCCGTGTGTCGACGGTTCAATTCCGCCCCCCGGCACCATCCAAACCATAGATTCCCTTATATATCCAAGATTCATTTCGAATGCCCCAAATGCCCCATTTTGGCTTTGTGGGTAAATAGCGGGTAATTACGCTGTTTTAACGTTATTTTCTACGGTTCCATTCAGTGTATTTTGAAGGGCGTCCACTGCCGCCTGTTTGTGTTCCGGCGCAAGGTGTGCATAGCGCAATGTCATTGTGATTGTCTTGTGCCGCATTATTTCCTGAACGGTTGCCAGATCGACTCCCGACATAACAAGGTGGCTTGCCGCCGTATGGCGAAGAGTATGAAAGTTCACCCCTTTGAGTTTTGCCGCCTTTACGGCCCTCTCAAAGTGACGAAACAGGTCATAAAATGGTTTCCCTTGGATTAAACCAGGGAATACATAGTCAGATCCTAATCGTCGGGGAATTGACCGCTGTAGCTTATTAGCTGGTATATAGTACGACTGGCAAGACTCTAACCTGCGGCCAACGGTTTAGGATCCCTAACTGTAAAGGTAGTCTTCCTTTACCGGATCAAGCCTTGATCTCGTTCGCTTGAACGCGCGGATGGCGCCGTCCGTTTAGTATCGCCCCGATGAAGGTGAAGCGGACCATATAGTGATAGCTTAAAAGCAGAATCGGCATAGATCCAGCGATCGAAAGGAGATATTTGACGCTCCAATACCAGTTGAGTGGGCCGAACATAATATGAAAGAAACATAGGGCTGGGGCGTGCATCAGGTAAAGCCAGTAGGACGAGTCGGATACGTAGCGGCGCCACGCGCTTTTACCGGACAGGAACCGGACCGACGCGCCCGTCAGCCCGAATATCCAGCACCAGACACCCACCATATAGGCGGAAGTATAGATCAATAAATCCTTACCTTCGAGGTATGCATCCCAGCGCGGGGTAGATCCAGCGATCCGATAACAGACTATAGTGAGTACCACTGCGGCAAGGCAATAGACTGCCCACTTCTTCTCAAGTCCCAATAGCAAATCCATTTGCCGATGCAGTAGCCAACCGAAGCCGAATGCGATGCCGTAGCCGATAATGGCACTTGTTTGGGGAACAAGCCCGAACGCGGCCGGAAGTCCAGACCAACTCGACCATCCATCCAACTGATAGAAGTATACGGCGATCGGAAAAGCCAGCAGAACGGGTCCCCAGAAGCCGCGCATGACAAACCGGACAATCGCATCGATGGCACGATGAATCAGGCTATTACGATCGTTTCTGCTACCAAAGACCGCACGCAAAGCGAGAATGATAATGTAGAAAATGGCCAGATAATAAAGGAACCACAGGTGCATCCAGTTGAAACTGAATCCGGCTGGCTCCTCTTGCGCTGTTTCGGTATTTCCCATTGCCTGCTGTACGGACGCTGCGATGCTCTGAAAAGTATCTCCCGATAAAACAACTGCCCCTATTACACCCAGGATGACCGCAACGATGAATAGTATGGTGATCACCAGCCATCCGGAAAAGAGCGGGATGAGGATCCGCTTGGACCGGTCTTTGATGAAGGCTCTGGTGCCCCGGCGCTCAATGACCATGCGGCCGAAGAATCCGGCGATCAGGAAAAAAACCGGCATCCGGAATATGTGAATGACGTACCACACCGCCGCCATGGTGTTGTTAGGCTCTTCGTTCCATGGCCAACCTGGCATATCCTGCAGAAACGGTATCGTACCGTGCAAAGCTATCCCGAGCAGCAACGCCGTGGCCCGGACAGCGTCGAGAGAGTGTAGCCTGTCAACAGATTGCATGGAGTCTCCTTAACTCATACTCATCGATGGCATTCAAAACCGTGAGTTGATTTCTTACCCAGTAATTCAGATACAAGACAAACAATTCCTACATGTACAGTACAACCTAGATACATAATAGTTTCACGGATTGAATGACCAAGTTTCCGGTAAGCGCGTTACACGTCCAGTGTCTTCATCTCCGTAATAAAATCTCACATCCGAAGCATTGCCATCACTCGAAATATCCGCAAGGAATGAATTTTACACTTATACAGCAATAGCGAATTCTTCAAGATATGATCTGCGCCGCTCATAGACGTAAACGTTCAGCGCCAGGATTATCAGACCCAAAAGGAGTATGCCAAATGATCCGTGAAAGGTTGAAACAAACTCATTGATGTTAATGAAAGGCCAGTCAGGTTTGTCGCCGGGTGAGATAGTAAAAAGATACAACAACAATCCTCCAATAATGGCTGCCATCCATAAAAACGGGTATATGAACCATGCAAATACGATCTTGTCCGGCTTTTTCTCCTTGACGCAAAAAAACAGGTTATTTGCCAGATCCATAAAGCCTGCAAATATGAACATGCATCCAATCCTGGTCAGTATCCACCAAACATACTCCAGGCCAAGATTGCCCCGCTGACTTATTAATGAACTGATGAATAGCAGTGTCATACATAGTATCCATTCAATCACAGTAGCCCATTGATAAAAAAGGCCAAGCTTCCTCGCAGATAATGGCAAGGTGGATAGCATTCTAATTCTTTTGGTTTTCGCTGATTCCGAAGCCATGCCCCCGCCGAAGAACAATGCGGTGAAGAACATGATTATTGCTATGGTTTCTTCCATACCTCCCAAAATTGAATTGGATATGACTAAAATTAAAATGATGGACCACATAATATAATGAGAGATCGCGAAATATTCTGAATCAGCTTTGATTAATTTCCACATTCCGCCCTCCTTTAAGAATCTGGATAGTGATCTCTTCGATGCTCATATGAATATCCTGGATATTTTCGGCACCGAGCTTCCTGAGTTGCTCCAATATCACCGGAAAATCCGATGAAATAATCTGATGGTCGTTTCCTTCCCGGCGATGACTCACTACTGATTTGAATGGAACAGTCCTATTGGCATAACGGAATGTTATTTTACGCCAGTGATCGACTAAGTCTTCTTTATTGGCACGAAGCCAGATCTGACCATTGTCGAGGAATACAAGCTCATCGACCAGGCGGCTGATTTCGGGAAGAATATGGGTTATATAAACGATCGTACGATCCCCCGTTTCAAGAATTTCAAAGAGTACATCCAATACTTCAGCACGTACAACCGGATCCATGCCGGAAGTCGGTTCATCAAATAGGAGCAATTTTGGGGAATGAGCCAGCGCCATAATCAGCGAAAGCTTTGCACGATTACCAGTCGACAAATCCTTCGCTCGTTTGCTCAGCGGTAGTTGAAAGCGGTCGGCGAGTTTAGACGCTTTCAGGGAGGACCAGTCAGGATAAAACTGGGAAATGAATTGAAGATTTTTTGCAACCGGCCAGCGTTCCCAGAACACGGGAATGTCTCCGACATAGCCGACGTCCAGTTTCCACTCCGGATTGTTGAGATCGTTAGGACGCCCGAATACGGCAATTTCTCCTGAATCTGCTCGTAAAAGTCCAATCAAACATCGGAGGAAAGTCGTTTTGCCCGCTCCATTGGGTCCAACCAAACCAAGAACCATCCCAGGTTCCAGGTCCAGGTTGATGGGGCCGAGTGTGAAATCCAGGAATTGTTTTTTTACTGATCTGCATTGAAGAGCTTTTTCCATGATTTCTCTCTTTCAGGCTTATGAGGTCAAACCTCTTTAAGAATTTTGCTGATTACTTTGTTTATATCTTCCTTGCTCAATCCTTCAGCAAGTGTAGCTTTCATCCTCGGTTCCAAAATCTCTCGAAGCCTTTCTCTGGCCAGTTCCTTTCTTCGATCCTTTGAAAATTCACTGACAAAAAATCCCTTTCCACGTCTCGAGTGGATAAGACCCTCACGTTCCAAAGTCTCGTAGGCCCGTTGCACAGTGATTACGCTGATGTGTTGGTCGCTGGCAAGTTTCCTTATCGAGGGCAAATCAGTGTTGGAATCCAACTCTCCAGCGAGGATCTTCGCTCTGATTTGACGGATAATCTGCCCTTGCAGCGATTCATTTGAGAGATCAGTCAAATTTAGGAGCATGCCTATTCCAGAAACAATACCTTGTTTTGGGATCCCGCGTTTCTCTTGATAATCCTCTGCCACAATTTCATAACTTCATATGCCCATACTGTATATATACTATATATACAGATAAAATAATTTGTCAAGTATATAAATTGGATTTAATGACTTTTACTAAAAAGGATTCTCAATTGAGGGGTGGTATTCAGAATCAGAGAATCTGAAAGATGCAAAATTATAATGTTTGCGTTGATCTGTGGAAATTTGAGCCACTTGGTTGGTAAGTGGCAAACCGGACAATTGAATCGCATTCAATCGCCAGAAACGACGTTGCTGGAGTTGGATTGAATAGCTGGGATCAAAAATCGGCGTCCCGTTTGCGTCCCATTTGGGTTGTTAAGAGTTGGTAATCTTTGGTAGGTGTCGACCAACGAAACCGGACTTAAACCATTGAATTTGTTAATATTTGTTAGGATTTGGTAGGTTGCTTGGACAGGACTGAAAATCCGTGTGTCGACGGTTCAATTTTACTCCAAGGCGCCACCTCCAAACTGACTTATTCCACAAACTCGATGGCCATGTAAAACTCTGAAGATCGTTAAACTTGCAGAATATATAAAAACTTATATAATACGCATATGGCCGTCAAAGAGTTGAAGTTTGCCGGGTTGAGTCTTGATGATCTTCGGAATTTTCCTGAAGAAGCCCGCAGAGTTGCAGGTTTCGAACTCCGGGCCGTCCAGAATGGGCTGGAGCCTCGAGACTGGAAACCTGTACGGTCCATAGGTTCTGGTGTCAGAGAGATACGCATTCATGTATTGGGTGAGTGGCGAATTGTCTACGTAGCGAATTTGGCCGACGCAATTTACGTGCTCCATGCCTTTCAGAAAAAGAGCCAAAAAACAAATAAAAATGACATAGAGTTGGCTCGTAAACGATTCAGGGAGATTGGAGGCAAATTATGAGGAAATCCGCTGTCAAATCATCTGGAAACGTCTTCATTGATCTAGGCTATTCACCGGATGAAGCTGCTATCCTGCAAATGCGCGCAGATCTCATGGCAAATCTCCGCAAGTTCATCAAAACCAAGAAGCTTACTCAAGCAAAGGCTGCCGAAATGCTCGGTGTAAGCCAATCGAGAGTTTCCGATCTTACCAGGGGCAAGTGGGAAAAATTCAGCCTTGAAATGCTGATTATTCTTGCGACAAAGGCTGGGATGCGCGTGACACTTAAGACAGCAGCATAGAGAATAGCCCGGATTTTGATCAGGAAATGGTAAGTTTTGGAAGGCAGCCGATTCCCAAAACCGGGCATTGATTATTTATTTTTTATAGCCCGATAGCTTTTCCAAATAATTGAGTCTCCGACAATCCCGGGGCGGTTCAGTTCTCATATCTGCAGAGTGAAGGCACGTCCTCCTATGACGCGCTGCAAATCTCTTTTGAGCGCCGCTACAAAGCGGGACTTACTTTAATCTCCAACTACACATGGGCGCACAACATCGATGACATTGAAGGACTGGGCGGTGACATTAAGGGTTATGCTACCGTGCCCGACAGGATAGCAGAAATAGATCGGGGCAATTCCGATCTGGATGTCCGCCATCGCTTCGCCTTTATGGTGAATTACGAACTTCCTTTCGGCACATCTTTCCAGGGTTTCAGAAAAACCCTGCTCAGCGGGTGGCAGGTCAACGCCATCGCCGTCTACCAGACCGGGCTTCCCTTTACGGTAGTCAATTCCGATCTCCGGAGCAATACAGGGATCATTGTTTACTACAGCGACCGCCCAGACCGCGTAAAAAGCGGAACATTGTCGAATCCGACTCTCAGCGAATATTTTGACACTTCAGCCTTTGTCCCGCAGGAATGGGGAACGCTCGGCAGCTCCGGCCTTCGGATTCGTCGATGTCATATATGGTGCAGATGTTTGAGTGATTGAGCGCGGAGGCCGCCCGGGCTTCCCGTTGCAGGCGCATCAGAGCCTGATGGTCTTTTGAGATCTGCTCCGGCAGGAACTTCAGCGCCACCTGGCGGCGCAGTTTGGTGTCTTCGGCCCTGTACACCACCCCCATGCCGCCCCGGCCGATCTTCTCCAGGATCCTGTAGCGCGAAACCGTCTGGCCGATCTCGGGCATGCGGTCCTCCGGGTAGAGGTCGGTTACATGCTAATTCCTGCTAAGTGTATTTAGATAAAGCTTTGTGGCTATTATAAGGGATAAAAACTATGTCGGGAGTGAAAAAAGAAGATATTTACTCAGAGTAATTTTATCCTGGTCCAAGTTTGATACGGAAAATAGGCGGGAATTTAATTTGTACTTTTTCACTTGCCTGGCCCATAGTTGCCCTTACATCAAAGTCCAATTTAAAAATCATCACATATCCGCACGGATTCGCATTAAGAGAATGGATCTCGAAATACCGGCTGCTTGGTTTTATCTTTGTCGTCAATGTAAGTTTCAATTTCCAGGTCTGAACATATTCCCGGTCGTAGTAAAATCCCCTCAGGAAAGACAAAGAATAGTATACGGAGAACAAATTATCGAAAACCAGGGCCGGTTAACCCGATTGTTCAGATAATCGCCAAACTCGAGACTGGGAAACTGATAACATAAACTTCTCACCTACACCTAGGAGTGCAAATGAGGATCACAGAGCAACCATCACCCTGTCTTTTGTCGGAAACGATTTCAAAAATACCCCGTATTTCTTCGGTTCGCCGAAACCTTTCAGCATATCGTCGCACCCGAAATACTCGGTCCATTTTTTTAAAATGGGTTCTTGCGGGGATGCTGGGCATCGCCGTCGGCGTTTGTAGCGGTTCGGCCAGTGAGAACGAGGGCGCCGATGGTGACTCGATCACGTCCAGCGGCGCAGAATCCACCACGGGTACTTGCACCGAGTCCAAACCCACGGGTACGAATGCATCAGGGAGTGGGCCACATGAGGTGATCGTTGAAACAAATTCCGACCCCGGAATCAACAAGGGCACCATTTTCCGACCCGCCGACTTGGGAGGAAAAGAGAAATACCCGATCTTTATATGGGGAGAGGGTGGTTGCTCGCAGAACGGATTGTCGAACGCGGCAGCGATGGCCGAGATCGCCTCTCACGGATACTTCGTGATCGCGGATGGGACGCCCAATGGCAGGGGCAATATCGCCATGGGCAGCGGGAACATTGAAGCCATGGGCAAGCCGATGATCGCCTACATCGACTGGGCGGTCGCCGAGAACGAGAAACCCTGCAGTGCGTACTACCATAGTCTCGATACGAAAAAGATTTCTACCAACGGCTTTTCGTGCGGTGGACTGATGGCCATAGGTACCGTCGGTGATCCGCGAATAACAACTTGGGGGGTCACCAGCAGCGGTATGGCTCGTGTGAACAATGATTTCTACGATTTGGTCCACACGCCCGTGCTTTTTGTCGAGGGTGGGCCGAGCGATGTAGCGTATAAAGGCGGAACGCTAGGCTATGAAAACATCAGCAAACTGGATGTTCCGGTCCTGTGGTTCAGCAAGGAAATCGGCCACGGGGGCGATCTGTTCCGGCCTGGCGG
>JAFGTD010000204.1 GCA_016934295.1 Acidobacteriota bacterium | reverse complement strand
TCGCCTGTCCTCCCAGTTGGAATCCAAAGCTGAATCCTTCAAGGGCGAACATAGCCGGGGCGCTCCATGGGCCGGCGAAATCTTCGCCCGAACGGCATGTGATGGCTCCGCGGCCGTAGCTGCCTCCGAATCCGAATGCGGCCTTTTTCACCGATGGAAAAATAACAACGCATTCTGCCGTGTCCAGCAATTCCTGGGGAACGTTATCGGGCACGTCGAGAATTTCTTCCAGGACGGTGGCGCAGTTCTCAAGCCTTTCCCGTTCCTTTTTCTGAGCCATTAACGGCGTAGCCAATAATAGAAAGACACAAATAATAATCCCTGTGGTGCGCATAAAGCCCCCTTTCTTTCAGAGGTTCATAACTCCCGATAAGTTTCCGGAGTCGGCCAGCTTTAGGCCGGCTTTAAGTTAAACCTAATTGTATAACCGATCTCTTTAAAAAATCGAGAATATATCCAAAATAACCGAGGTTTTTGCGTTGAAAATGACCGCCCTGCCTTCTATAACCCCGCGTACGAGGCCCTGCTTGAGAGGAGGCAGCCTGCGTTCCAGTTCGACAGGGAATGCGGCTATTTTTTTTGCAAGCCCAGGGGGAAGCTTGCCTTTGCGCTGCAGCTGTTTTTGCAGGCCCGGGGGCAGATCCCCGCCCCGTTTTGCGAGTCCAGGCGGCAGGCTGCCGGCGTGGGTATGGAAATACCGGCGGATTGAATCGCGATCCTTCCCGATGAAAATCTCCGCATCAATCCGAACGTCAGTTTCGCTTGCCTTGTGGGAGGACTGCAGGTTTTTATGGCTGTTTTTGGGTGAAGATTTTGAAAATGATAGCGAAGCGGAACACAACAGTATCACACAAAATGCCAGCACGAGTATTTTCCAGGACCGGGTTTTCATATTCTTCTCCTTCGCCTGTGAGAGATGCAGGCTATATGTATTTTATCGTCTGCTAAGATTTTATTTCTGTGTCGGGTGTCACATCCGAGCGAGACGACAAAATACCTGGTTTTTATTTTGATAGTTTGATGGCCGCAGTAGAAACTTTGTGAAAAATGCAGGCCGGGCCTGCTACAATAGAACTTTACGATAAAAATCACCGGCCCGGTCAGGCGCCGGAAGTAAATCTGCGCGGCATTACTAAGAGAAACACTGAATATTCAATGGCACGTTACAGCGTAGAGGAGAACGATTATGAGAAAAGCTGTTGTTGCATGTTTGATGATCGGCCTGGTTTTATGCTTGAGTCCTTCCTTTTCCACGGCCCAGGAGCCGGAGGTCATCAAGCTTCCGCCGCCACAGAAGGAGGGCGGCATGCCTTTAATGAAGGCGTTGAGCCTGAGAAAGAGCACCCGGGGCGATTTCGGACCCGATACGCCGCTGTCGATGCAGACGATTTCAAGTCTGCTCTGGGCCGCGGACGGCATTAACAGGCCCGGAACCAATCATAGAACCGCGCCTTCCGCCGTGGATTGGCAGAATATTGATATCTATCTTACCACCGCCGACGGGCTCTTTCTTTATGACGCTCAAAAACACGAGCTGAAAGTGCTCGGTAAGGAGGATGTCCGCGCTGTCGCCGGACAGCAGGATTTTGTCCCCGGAGCCCCTCTGAATCTTATTTACGTTGCTGATTTCGATAAGGCAAAGTTCGGCGACCAGGTGGCTCCGACGGCAGAAACATGGTCTTTTGCCGGCGTTGGATTTATCGCCCAGAATGTGTATCTTTTCTGTGCATCGGAGAACCTGGCCTGCATCGTTCGCGCAATGGCCGACGGGGATGCGATTGCAAAGGCGCTGAAACTGCGTCCAAACCAGAAGTTCATCCTCGCCCAGACTGTCGCGCGCTTTAAGGAATAGGCTGGTCAAAAATACGGGGACATAATACCTGTGCTCCAGGCTTTTGGGGGAATAGACGTTATGACCCCGTATTGCCTTGAGAGGGAAGTGCCGTGAAACATATTTTAGGAAGCGCCGCTTTTCTGATTTTCCTGTGTCTGGGCGTCTGCCGGGTCGGAGCGGCTCAAAACGAGACCGCGAACAACGGCGTAATACGTCTGGCAATTGTGAACACGCCTGAATACAGCGGTCTGATCGATTTTCTGGTTGAAGACTTTGAAAAGAATACGGAGCTTCGTGTTGAAGCCACAAGCTCCAGTGATGTTTACAAAAGGGCGCGCGACGGGAAAGCCGATATCGTCATTTCCCATTACGGCAAAGAGGACGTGGAAAAGTTTGTCCTGGATGGATACGGGACCTGGCCCAGGATGGTTTTTTCGAACCAGGCGGCCATAATGGGCCCTGCAAGCGATCCGGCCAAAATCAAGGGCCTTTCGAGTGCGGCTGCGGCTTTCAGCCATATCGCCGAGGCAAAGGCTCCTTTCATTGTGAATTCCATTGCCGGCATCAAGTACCTGGAAGCCCTATTGTGGGCTTCCGCCGGGAATCCGACCAAGGGTGCCTGGTATTTTGATGCTGGTATTGAGAAGGCGGATGTGGTTCGAATGGCTGAAGAAAAGCAGGCCTACTTCCTCTGGGGTGCCTATCCGTTTTTAAGACATAAAAACAGCCTCGGATCGAAGTTGGAGATCCTGGTTTCCGCTGATCCGGTTCTGCAAAAGGTAATGGCTGCGATTGTAGTGAATCCGAACAAGATTCGGAGTGTAAATTCCACCGGTGCGGAGGCTTTCGTGGAATACCTTCTGAAGCCGGAAACCCAGGCAAAGATTGCGTCTTTCCGTTCCTACGGCATGGATGCTCAGCTCTGGTGGCCTGCCGGGCATGATAATTGAATAAGATCAGGACGCTGCAATTTTTCTTTCGATATTCATCTTACGCAGCACGGGTGTCAGCAAAACAAAAACCAGCCCGATAATAAGCGGCGCAATTAAAATCCAAACAACTACGGCCTGAAGGGTCGTGACCCATAATCCGGTTACAGTTACCCAGAGGCCGGTTTCAAGCATCCCCTGTATCTCTTCAAAAGACAGCTGGATAGGTTCGTTGCCGAACAACCGTGCGCCTGCCTGCATGAATGGAATCAGCAAGGCAATCTGGAGCGGATAAACGGCAAAGTTAATGAGTTGAATTGCTGCAAGATTCAGGCGGAATAAAAATGCGGCCAGCGCACAGAGCAGTGTCGTGGTTCCCAGGGCGGGAACCAGGCCGAAGGCAATTCCCAGGGCAATGCAGAGTGCAAGGCGCTCGGGTGTAATACCTATTATCAGAAATGCCAGCAGTTTCTTTTTATATCTATTCAAACAATTTATCCTGAGAGAAAAGGATACCATTTTTTAATGTATTCCGGGGGCTTCTTAATTCAATCGAAATCCATAGTTAAATGTTGGGGTTGCCTTTAAGATTCACATCCGGGTTCTGAATGGAAGGGCCTTGATCGAAAAGCATAAAAATTTTATGTTTTCCGATGGAGGATACGCTATAATGCCTGCTCGGTCAGGTTTTTGTAAGATTTCGTTGGTGGATGGGCTGCAGATTCCTGGGGGATGAAGCGGCTTTTTTTATACCATGAATTGCGGATGATTACTGAAACCCCAAAATAAACAAATTACCCCCCACCAATAGGGGAAATCAGGTCAGGACAATCAATGAAAGAACAAGGAACCGTTAAGTGGTTTAACAACGAAAAAGGTTATGGTTTCATCAGCCGCGATTCCGGTGATGATGTTTTTGTACATCACAGTGCCATTCTGGGAGAGGGATTCAAATCCCTCAACGAAGGCGATAATGTTGAATTCGATGTAGTGTCCGGTCCAAAGGGTTTCCAAGCCCAGAATGTGACCAAGCTGTAAATATTTTTTTCCAGACTACGGAAGCTCCGGGCGGCCGGGGCTTCCGATTTTCATTAATATTGTAGTGCTTTACGGAAGTATCGCCGGACCGGATTCTCCCGGGTTTGGTCTATATTAGGATTTTCCCCGCCGCTACGGCGCCATAAAAAGCCCGTTGGAAATATGGATCGATTGTTATCTGAAGATGCCGGGTCATCCTTCCGACCATGAAGTGAATACTGCCCTGCATATCTCAAAAAATCTACCGCTTCGCTCCCAGGCGAGACCGCGCAGACATGGATGGTGCGGTAGCCGCAGAAGAAAGAACGTGAGAAATGCAGGCTAAGGCCGGGAATTTCAGTCTCTCAGGCTGCGGACAGAACGAAGCCTGGTGATTCTGTTCATTCCGGCAAAAGGAAGGATAAACGCTTATGGCCCGAGGTGAAACTTTCGTTACCTGCCCGCAGTGCAATTCCCGCTCACGCATTCCTATTATGGCTCTGCAACGGAACAATTACCATTGTTCCCAGTGCGGAACCCATATCCCGCTGACCACGGTGAACGCAAGTGTGGAGGATCAGGATTCCCGGCCTTCACGTTCCCGATCGAAACGCCCCAACTATCGCCGTAAACGCCGTTAGTGTAATGGATCCTTGGTTTTAGATATATTCTTTTAAAAAGTACCGGCGTAAAACACTAAAAAATCATTTGGCTCTGGAAATGTTTTCGCTTATCCTCAGTGGGATTGACCGGGTGTTTGCGGCGCGAAATTTGTGAGAAATTCCGTTACGGGTGCCGAAGAGTATATTGTTGGGCCTGTATTGGATTGTGGTACCGGGATTTAAAGAACGATTGGTGATCCATATCACCGACATTATATCGGGCAATTGATACCCTGAGGGCACTGAGGGGTGCCGGCAAACATCGGCGATGGGTATGGTTCATTTACATATGCCCAAGAAGCGAACGATGAGGCTGAAATGAAAAAATTGGCACATTTTTTTAAAAAAGCGTTCACTTCCATTACGATCATGGTGATTCCCCACGACAACCATAGATCCATGAATCTGAAGGTCCCCGTGGCCGGGATTGTTGTGCCATTATTGCTGGCAGCTTTCGGCAGCGGCTACCTTTTCTACCTTGCGATGGACGGCCTGGAATACAAAGCGCTGCATTACGCCATGGCCGAGAAGGTGGATTTCTATTCGCGGCAGTTCAACCAGTGGGGATCGACGGTAACTGCCCTGAAGACCGTTGAGGGAGAGTTCCGACAGCTCTTTTCGCTGGAGTCCAAAGACGAGGTCCTTGAAAATGTGGACACCTCATTCATCGGATCTTTGGAGATCCCGGACCTTATTGATGAGCTGAAGAAAACGATCAACACGGTAGAAGAAATCAAGGATTACCTGAGCACCCAGAAAGACATCTATGTAGCAACGCCGAAAGGTTATCCGGCATCAGGCCGCATCAGCTCCCCATACGGGAAAAGAAAAGATCCTTTCAGCGGCGAGATAGCCTTTCATTCCGGCATCGATATTTCGAGCAAGCTCGGATCTCCGATACGCGCTACGGCGGATGGTGTCGTGAGTCATTCGGGATGGACGAACAGAAGCGGATTCGTTATCGTTATTGAGCATGGCTGCGGCTTTTCTACTCTTTACGCCCATAATAAATCGAATACGGTCAAGATCGGCACCAGGGTAAAGAGGGGGGATATCATAGGTTACGTAGGTTCCACCGGGAAATCCACGGGCCCCCACGTGCATTACGAGGTTTGGAAGAACAGAAAAACCGTCGACGCCCAGAAATATGTTTCAAGCAAATCCTGATTTTCTGCAAATTGACGGATTAAAGATTGAAAATTCAAGATTGAAGATTAAAAGCCGGGAGTCGGAATCTTAAAAAGAAATTCCGACTCCCGGCTTTATCGTATACACTTCCCTGACCACGCTCCTCTTTTTGGCTGGTCCGAAGAGGAAAAGAAAAAAAGCCGTGAAGGTATCCCGGAAGAAATACGCGAAAGGATTGCCTCCTTCCACGAGCCCCGATCCTGTTCCAATCTCAATATATTGAACACCCACGGGCAATGTCGCTATTACAAAAGCACAGCACTGAAATCCGGAGTGCTTGCGGATTCGCAAAAATTTAAAAGTTTATTTTTCTCTGCGAACCTCTGCGTCCTCTGCGCCTCTGCGGTGAAATTTTTGGTGCCGATCTATGCGGCAGAGCTAATTCCTATATCCGCCCCAGAGCCTTGAGGACCCTGTCCGGGGTGGTGGGATAGTCCAGAACCCACTTGCCGGTAGCATTGTATATGGCTGAAACAGTAACCCCGGACATGCCGGCGCCGATGTTTTCGCCGATGCCGTAAGCTCCGTATGCAGCGTAACCCAGATGACTTTCGTTGATGAGACCCTGAACAACCGGATAGTCGTTCATGGTTCCGATGTGGTATCCGATCAGATCATAATTCAGGGCGACTCCGGTTTGCGGGCAGAAGAGGTGTTCCTCGGTGCCGCTCCGTCCCAGACCCATTACGGCTCCGCCGTATTGCTGGGCATAGGCTCCTTCAGGATTGAAGAGATGGCCGACGTCGTTGACGCAGACTATATTGGTCACGTCGACTATTCCCGTTTCCGTGTCTACCTCAACTTCTATGAAGTGCGCCTGTCTCGCCATGGGGTACGTTTCCGCACCCGGAACCAGGGTGGGTGTATACCCGTATTTGTTGACGGGTACCGCATGGAAGATAGGAGGATCCTGTGCCCACCATGAATCCGCTACCTCTCGCACTGTCTTTCGGTTGCCCGGATTCGTTATCTCGAAAACCATGCTGTCTTTAATATCCAGATCCTCGGGCTTCTTATTGGGGAAAGGGGAAGCGCTTGTGGGATTGGTCATTGTAGACGGCATAGGCGTTACGGCGTATTCCAGAATTTTCTGCTTTAATTTTCTGGCGGCGAGGACCAGCTGGGTTATGATGTACCCTGTACCAAAGGAACCTCCCGGTTGCCAGAAGTGGTAGTTGGTATTATCGGAACGGCGCTCCAGAATGACGGTATCTTCGTACTTCAGTCCGACCTCCGAGGCTACGGCAAGACGCGCGCCGGACTCCGTATCGACCCCCATATCGCAGCGCGCTCCTATAATGGCGGCTTTTCCGTTGCGCAGCGTCACGCAGCCGAATGAAGCTCCCGGATGAGGCGCGTTCCAATGCCATTCATTCACATGGATAAAGCCGAGGCCGTGCATCTTCCCGTTCGGGAGCTTTTTTGTCCCGGGTGCATGCCATTTCTTATCCCAATCTATTGCCTTCTTGCCCTTATCAAGGACCTCCTTCAGACTCCATCTCTGGGGGAACCCGTTTTCCTTTTGATAACGGGTAATCCAGTCCCAGTCATACCCGTAACAGCCGTCATTTTTCAGAGCAACCTCGGTTGGATCCAACCCCATTTCCGCAGAAACACGGTCAAACATCACGTTGTGCGGGACGCAGTTATGCGCTCCATGGCGGAAACACATGTTGTGTCCGGTATTCACCAGGGCCCATTCCTGGGTGCCCAGGATGTTGGGAATCTTGGTGCTCGCATATGTTTTTTCAACCGCGGGATTACGAATTCCGAGCATGTGCCAATGACATGAAGTTATGGTGCCGTCGTTCTTGACTCCAACCTTGCACCGGTAGGTGCCCTCATCATCGCCGCCGCAGTAATAGCCGCTTTCATCCCAGAGCAGTTTCACAGGTTTTCCCGCCGCCCTTTTTGCCAGAATGGCGGTGAGACGAACAAAGGCATAGGAGTAGGAAAGCCATGAAAGACCGCCATACCATGAACCCTGGTAGGGCATGGTGAGGGTGATTTTGGTCCATTCGGCAAGTGGTGCGCGGTGCTTTTCACGGACAGTGTTCGGATTTGTAACCGAAGCTATAGGTAGATCCTGGTGGTGTACCCAGAGGTCCAGGAAATCGTCTCTCCACTGCGCAACGCATACGATGGCTTCGACTCCCGCCGGCGTATTCCGGGCCCGGGTGATGGTGTATTCGATCACCTTGTCGGCTTCCTCGAAGCCCTTCTCGACATTGCCGATTTCCTCGTGACTGGTCAGGACCGTATTCGGTTCTTTGGCTCCGGGATTCATGAGCTTAACTTCCGGCATAATCTTTGGGGCATCCGGCTTGAGGGATTCTTCCATGCTCAGTATAAACGGCTGCTCCTCCCATTCTATTTTCAGGAGCCGGAGCGCGCGGTCGCATATTTCCTCCGTGTCAGCCACTACCACCACTCCCATCGGATGCTGATAGAACTCTGAGGTGCGGGGAAGTGTCAGAAGGTTATAGTTCCGCGATACCTCGAAGCCGGGGAGCGTCTCATTGTCGAACTCGATATCCGGGTCATCGAATACGAGCATGTCCCGCACTCCCATGAGAGCTTCGGCTTCGCTTTTGTCGATGCTCTTGATTCGAGCGTGCGCATAGGGGGAAAGAAGGATTTTGGCGTAGAGCATTCCGGGAAGATTTACGTCGCGGGTAAACACAGCCTGACCGCTGACTCTTTCGAATGCATCCTGCCGTTTGATGGTGCGCTTCATGTCCGCGCTGGTTTCAGGAACTTTCCACGTCCATGGTCGATATTCCACTGCAGCCTCCATTGCCATTTTTCAGAATAACGGTGAAACTGAAAACAGCATAAGCTTAATTCCCGGTGTATGGCAGCAAATTTCTTCATCCATCCCCCAGCGATGATCCACGCCGGAGGAGAGCCCGAATTCCCTCAGCCGTTCCGGCTAATTACCGGGGAGATCCCCCGGCTCTGCCGGGGAGGCAGTAAAAGTTTGACAGTTACATAAATCGGGGTCGGAGTCGGTATCGGAATCGCGGTCGAAGTAGGAATGCCAATATCTCCAGTGGAATCGATACCGATTCCGATTCCGAGACCGACCCCGACAATTTTTTCAAGCCGCTTTGAGCGGCTCATTGT
>JAFGTD010000203.1 GCA_016934295.1 Acidobacteriota bacterium | reverse complement strand
CGATGCGCTCTTACCATCAACGTTCGCCGGAACGGCTGAGCCTTCCAGGGTCGCACGGCCAGAGGCCGTGGGTTTAGTTGAAACTAAGGGGCTGCGCAATAATAAATTTACATTTTGGCGCGAGCGCCGGACGGGCAGATGCAAGACGCCGCAACGCAGGCAATGCGGGCTATTGTCGAGGAGCGGCAACGCCGCAGATGCCCGTCCGCCGCCGCGCCCCGAAGGGCGGCCGGCTCCTTAAGATGCAATACGCTATAGCATTTTCATTGATTCTTTACCTCATAGAGCCGGCCGCAAAATGTGAAGTTATTATTGCGCAGCCCCTGAGGCTTAAAAATGTCTTCCCGATGGAGACATTTCCGGAGTGGATCGAAAGCGGATTAAAAGTATCCCGGAGTATAAAGAGATTTCCAGGGTATGCGGCCGATGAGTTCCGGAAGCGAATTCGAATCTAGGCCGAGTCGACGTAAGCGCAATACCAGTTTTTCGGTTCCGATGTTTTCCAATTCACGGCAGGCATCGAATCTTGAAAGCAGCAGGTTGGCCAGATAAACAATGTGCGTCAGGACGGGATCGTCCAGCGCCTGCTCGGGTTGGCCGTGATAGGCCACCACATCTCTAAGCGGGTCCGGAAAGGACCACAACTCGGCCAGGCGCGCTCCCGCCTCGGCATGATTGATTCCCAGAATAGATTTCTCCACATCGAGGAGTTCATCCCCATCCGAATATATCTTCCTGTAAAACTGCGGCTTTGCAGATCCGACATATTGATCCAAAAGTACCTTGCCGATATCGTGCAGGAGTCCCGCCGTATAGGCTATTTCAGGATCCGAATTCCCCGTCAGCCTGGATACGTGTTCGGACACGATGGCCGCGGATACCGCATGGTGGTACAGTCCCCCTCTGCTCAGGGAATAGCCCTTGTTGAAACTTGCAAAAAATCCCTCCAATGCGGAAGAAAGAATGAGCTGGACCACAATCCGCGATCCGAGAACTACCAGCGCCTGGTTGATGGATTGGATCTCCTTCTTTGCACCGATATAGGCGCTGTTGCAGATATTGAGAACCTTGGCTGATATTACCTGATCATGGCGAATCTGCACCGCGATGTCTTCCGTATCGTATTCATCGGATTGCAGCGTCCGAATTATCTTCAGCGCCACCTGGGGAATAGGCTTTATAAGGCCGATCGCCCGATTAAGATCTTCTGCGGAAATTTTCTCTACGGCGGCTTCTTCGCCAACAGGGAAGTCTTCAGAAGTGTATGCGGGCTCAATACGGCATTCGAATGTCCGGAGATTCAGCTGCAGGCGAAGTCCGGAAAAACCTCCCGTTTCCGAATGAATCAGAGGGATTCCCCACTCTCGAAGAATCCGCTGCACCACCTCTATCGTTCGCCCCCCAATATCGAGCTGCATGTCCAGTCTGGAGAGTTTGCCCATGAGGGCCCCTCCGGCCAGAACCGCCTCCATTCTCTCAGGCGCACAGCCGGCCTCTTGAAGAGCCTTCAGGAATTTGGGCATACCGCTACTTGCATATACCTCATCTCCGTAATGTGTATCGTTCCCCGGATGACCGGAAAGCAGTATGTGATACATTCCTCCGACTCCGGCGGCTTTATCGATGACGGCAAGGCCGGCGCAGGATCCGAGCAAAGCTTCCAGCACCTGGCGCTTTGTTTCGGAAACCACATAACTCCCGGTGGCAACATATTTTTTGGGTAAAGATCTCATTACCACTCACCTGATAAATTGAATCGAAATTGAAGCATATCTGCTCCTGCGAGCGGTTCGGTTTTTTCGTTAACCTACGCCGTTCCATGTCTACGGATCCTTATCCCGGTCCTTCCCCAGATAATGCGCCAGCAGATTCAGAAACAAGCCCACGTCGGTCACAATGCCGGTGGATTCCACCGAACCTCGATCGGCCAGTTTGGTTACAACCGCGGGATTGATATCGACGCAGATCAGGCGCACGCCGGCGGGCGTCATATTCCCCACTCCGATGGCGTGCAGCATGGAGGAAAGCATCAGGATCATCTCCGCCCCCTCGATAGCCCTGGAATAGGCAGCCTGGGCTTCGCACAGATCCATAATGGTTTCCGGAAGGGGGCCGTCGTCCCGGATCGATCCTACGGCTACGAAATCGACGCCATTACGGATACACTCGAACATTACGCCGCCGGTAACCAATCCCTGTTCTACGGCATCCGCGATCGAACCCGCAGCGCGGATGCGGTTGATGGCGCGCAGGTGGTACTGGTGCCCCAGGGGCACGCCCGTACCCCGCTTCATATCCACTCCCAGCGAGGTGCCGAACATGTTCAATTCGATATCGTGGGTCGGCAGGGCGTTTCCCGTCAACAGGGCCTGGACATACCCGTTCCGGATCATTTCCGCCAGATACTCGCCGCCGCCGGTATGAATCACCACGGGACCTGAGACCACTACAATACGCCCTCCGTGACTCCGGATGCGCTTCATCTCCAGCGCCAGTTCCTTCACAACGCGCTCCACGCGCCTTTCACTGGAAACGCCGGCGCTCATAAAGGCGAAGGCTTCTTCGGTCCGCACCGTTTCCGGAGTGTGGACCGCAATACCCTCTACGCCGCAGACGACGCGATCCCCGGTCCGCAGGTTGCGAATGAGTTCGCAGCGGACCGAGCCGGCGCCGGCATCGATCACCAGCACGGCATCCATGCGCTGCTTTCCAGCCCGAACCCATTGACCGTTAACAAACACGTCCGTTGGATAGATAGTGGTGCTGTAAAAACCTTCGGGCGCCACACCGTTCGCCGGCGCCGCCTGGCAGGAAGCTTCCGTGGTGGAGGCGATAACGACAGCCCCGTGCCCTTTGAGTTCCTTGAGAACCCGGTTCAAAGCTTCGCGGTCGGGAGCGCTGGCGCGCAGCCGGCACAGGGATGTCTGATCGTGCCGGAGACCTGCGCGAAACTGTTCCACGCGAAAACTTCCCCCGGCCCCGGTAACCGCATCCATGGCCCGGTTCAGGAGGCCGGAGTCCAGAAGATGCCCCGTCAGTTCCAGGCGCTCGCTGCTGATGGGGCTTTCCACAGGTTTCCGTTCCGACAGGGGAACCACCGTGTCCTGGCTCAGAAGCAGGCACAGGCATTTTGCAGCGCCGCCCGCCAGGATGAATTCGTTTAAATCCGTCGTAATTACTTCAAGATCCCAGCCTTCAAGTTTTCGGCGCAGGGCGTCGGAAGCATGATTAGCGACCAGGGTATTCCCGATGCGGACGGCATTGCAGCAGAAATGCTGCGCATCCTCATCGCCGACCTCAACACGATTTGACGGCTCAAAATGATCCCGTATCAAATCGCGCGATCGTTTGTCAAAAGCCGCGGGGTAATACATCACCCGACCTCCGGGCAAAGGCACGAAACAGGTGTCCAGGTGATAAAACCGCTCGTCGACAAGGCGCAGACTGTATACGGGGCATTTAAAAAATTCCGTCAAATATCTATGGGACGTCAGAGAACTGCGAACTCCGTAACCGGCCCAGAGAATATCCTTCCCGGGCTGGAAAAGAGCGTCCCCTTCCCCCTCGAAGGTGCAGTCGTCGGGAATATCTCTTATCTCAATGCCCCGAGACTTGATCCATTCCGCATAAACAGGCACCTCGGGCACCCGCTGGGGAACGCGGAAAAGGGAGGGCACAAAAAGATTCTCGATCTTCAATCCCGCGTTGGCTACAAAGCACATGTCCGGCTGGCCCGCGATCGGATCCACGATTTGAACGTCGCTTCGGTCCGAAAGAATCCGGTACAGGGCATCCCACTGTTTCCGGGCCCTGGACCGGACGACTTTGCCGATATTGCCCTCCATCCAGGGATTGATGACATACTGCACGTCAAAAAAGGTTGGAGAGCACATTAAAAGGGAGGCGCGTGAATTTTTCATAGTCTGTTCCGATCATGGAATCGTTGCACCCGCGAACCGGATTCAGATTATACAACGGACAGCGGACCCGCATCCAGCCGGGATGGCTACAGATTAATCCGATGGCCCCTGAAAAAAAGGGGGATCATCCGCTCGATAAGGCCCGGAAAGAAGCCGCAGAATTGAATATATATCCTCGCCTTTCCATTGTAGAATGCGATGCAAATCGCGGGTTCTCTTCCGGTTCCGGACGGCCGAGGAGATTAACGGGATGAGGGAGTATTCATGAATCATCGGAAGCCGCAGCAAAACGACAACTGGCCGAATCCGGCGGTCGCCTGGTACATGGTCATAATCCTGATGCTGGCCTATATGTTTTCCTATCTCGACCGCCAGATCCTCAACCTGCTCGTCGAACCGATAGAAGCGGATCTGCATATCACGGATTTTCAAATGAGCTTTCTGATGGGTATCGCATTCGCCCTTTTATACAGCATCACGGGTATTCCCATCAGCCGCTGGGTCGACAGCAGAAGCAGGCGAAAACTCATTTTTGTAGGCATTACGGTATGGAGCCTGATGACGGCCCTGTGCGGGTGGGCCAGGAATTACCTCTATCTTTTCCTCGGACGAATCGGCGTAGGGGTGGGGGAAGCGACGCTGAACCCATCCGCTTTTTCCATGATCGGCGACAGCTTCAGGGAATCCAAGCGCCCGCTGGCCATCGCCATATTCCACCTGGGAAATCCGATCGGGCAGGGACTGGCCATGGTTGTGGGAGGCACAGTCATTGATCTGGTCGCCCGCTTGAAGCCGGAGCAGATTCCTTCCATCGGGATCGCCTACCCATGGCAACTCACTTTCCTTATTGTCGGCTTTCCCGGCCTGATTGTCGCCGCGCTGATCCTGACCATAAAAGAACCGAGAAGGCGGGGGCTTATTGCCGTCGGCGAAAACGTCGAGACCGCAAAGACAGGAATTCCTATAAAGGAAGTCCTGGCCTTTATCTGGACACGGCGCCTGGCATATACGGCCCTTATCGTCGGCATCGCCATCAAAGTCACACTCGCCTACGGCAGCGTATCCTGGATCCCGACATACTTCATCCGCAGTTTCGGATGGACCGCGGGGGAGTTCGGCCGGATTTACGGAACCTGGTATATCGCGGTAGGCATTGTCAGCACCTTCTTCGCCGGAATCCTGGCCAACCGGATGACCGCCCGGGGGAGGCATCGGGACGCCAACATGAAAGTCATCCTGATAGGCTACATCGTCGGCATCCCGTTTGCCGTCATCGCCCCGCTGATGCCGAACGCGGAACTGGCCATCCTCATGTTCATGCTCACGTTCTTTTTTACGAATTTTCATGTTCTGGCTCCGGCGGCGCTGATCGCAATCACGCCGAACCAGGTCCGGGGACAGATATCGGCCATCTATGTTTTTATGCTCAATATCATCGGCGTGGGAATCGGGCCGAGCCTTGTCGCGGCCTCTACGGATTTCCTGTACGGTTCCGATCTTGCGGTCGGCAAATCCCTTGTCCTTGTCGCCTCCACGCTGGGCCCTCTAGGTGCCATCCTTTTCTATTCGGGCATGAAAGCATACCGCCGCTGCCTGGAAGATTCAAAACAGTGGGAAGGAGAACTGCGGGAGCATTAAACGGCCACGTCGCCGCGGGATGCACACATCGATGCCCGAAACTTGCGATATCTGCAATACGCCCGACAGCATGTCCCCTCTTCTGGAGACAAGCCTCCTCGGAATAACAACCGCCTGGGTGCATCAATGCAAATCCTGCGGCTTCCGCCAGATCCGCCCGCGCCTCGATCGTGAAACTCTATCCCTTATTTATCCCGGAGATTACTTTCATTCTGAAAGAGATTTCGGCTACAGGGATTTCAGCCGGCAGGCCCAGCGATCCCTGCGCATTGCCTACTTTCTTTCGAGAAAAATGCAGCGCCCGCTTCCCCCGAAAGCGAGACTGCTGGAAATAGGCTGCGCCCTGGGCTTCCTGCTGCATGCCCTCGAAAAATACACATCCTGGAGGGTCCAGGGCCTGGACGTTTCCCCGTTCGCCTCTTACTTTGCCGGGAAAATGTACGGAGTGCCTGTAGAGTGCGGCACGCTCGAAGAAGCCCGCTTTCCGGACAGGCACTTCGATTTTATTATTCAGAAAGACCTCCTGGAGCATGTCACCCATCCCCGGGAACACATGATGGAATCGAACCGGATTCTGAAAAGCGGGGGATACCTGTGGTTGATCACGCCCAACGGGGAAGCAAACATCAGGCCGCTTCAACACGCTGCCCGTAAAATCCGGGACGCGGGCATGGATGCCCTGCCCCTGCTGGGACAAGGGCACCTTTCCTTCTTTTCAAGAAATCATTTGATGCGGCTGTTTTCCGAAACGGGATTCGACTGCATATCCATGCGGAACATAAGTATTCGAAGGGGTCTCAGGGCCTTGGGATATCTGCCCCGGGGAAACCGGTCCTTCAGCACGATATGCAGAAAAGATATATCCTTGCCTGCCAAGGCCAATAAGGGCGCTGTCAAAGAGGACGGATTTGAAAAGCTCTACGAACAGATCGCGCGCGACATCAAACGGCGCTACAGTCCTATTCGCAGCAGGCCCTTCTATTTTCATCAACGCAGGTTGCTGCAGTCGATAGGCCGGCTCCCTGGCTGGGCCACGATCGGACTCGATTTCGAATGCCTGCTTAGAAAAAGATAATTAATTCGATGAAAGAACAACGGGACTTATAATTCACCGCAGAGATGCAGCCCGATCGGCAACCATAGGTTAATCGGGAATTCCAACATTGAAGCACGCCGATCGGGCGTACAAAGAGACATCGCAGAGAATAAATATTTAATAATATGCAGCTTAGCAGTAGGACTTTGCCCTGTTTCAGTTACAGCTTTTATTCCAGTCGCTTCATGTTGCTTGGCTCTCCAAAAGCTCCCTTGTCGTGAAGATGTTCGATCAGGAATGCCTGCAGATCTTTCGTCGGAGCGGTCAGAATAATCTCCGCCTGAATTCTTTCGCGCTGTGCAGCGTCGGGACTTTCCACCCCGGAAGGAGGGGGCACAGCAATCTTTTCCTGTATCTTTTCATGACGGATAGCATCGGGACTTTCCGCCAGGAGTTTCTCCAGCCAGTCCGGATCGGGTGCGCACATCTGCAGCGCCGGTTCGATCTGCTTTATATAGCAGAAAGTGTGTACAGGCAGAAAAAGAGACTTATAGAATTCGGTTCCCTCCAATTTCGTTTGCCTGGGCAGCAGGTCAAGGAACAAGTTTCCTTCGATCTTCACCAGGTGCGCTATGAACGGATCTCTATGGCCTTCATCATCTGTAATGACAAGGTCATAGCTGTTTCCGTCTCCCCTGGAAAAGGCCCACAACGCCTCATCGTTATCATTCCACCGGCCTACAAGATCCGGTTCAAATACAATATCCTGTTCGGTGTAGATCGGGTGAAGCGACCGTACAAAACACCCCGTGGTTAAGATTGAAATAAGGATCGCACAAAGTGTTGCCAGGATTCGCGCACGCATCTTTCTTTCTCCTTCTAATTAAGGAAATGCGGGTGAAATATTCAAGATATATAGAAATTTGCAGAAATATTAGCGCAGACGGACATCACCTGCAAGTTTTCTTGAATAGTGAGAAACGGAACAGATAGAGGCAAAACTGAAGAAGCAGGAAATGCGGATTAGCACTGAACGGTGAACCCTGAACGGAGAACGGTTTTAATAATGCAAATGCAGATGCTTCAACACTATTTCCTGTACCCGAGGCTTTATTTTTTCCCAGGAAGTTGAAGTATCCTTTTTGATCATAATCGACTTTTGATCGACCATGATTTCTTCAACACCCTCAATGGCAAACAGCTCTTTCAGAAATCCGTCGTCCGTGACCGGGATCTCCAGCGGACTTCTGTATTGATGGCTTGTCTGGTAAATCTTGGTTCCGAGTTGGAACATCCCGATGTCGGATCCGGAGTAAAACGCCTCGGCCACAATTCCCCGTTCGCCGTCTGAAATATCGCCCTTATTCCGGTTCCCGTAATATCGGAATACGAATGTAACTACGATTCCCAGGGCTACAATCAGGGTGAGGAAAAAAAGGAGGTTGGTTAATTCATATTTTTTAAGACTTCGCCTGCCTGCTCCGGATTTTGTCAAATCCGCCTCCCCAATTAAGGGTGTTTGGTATGGCAACAGAGTACCCGCATTTGACTTTTCGATTCAACCCTGATTCTTTCAGAGGAATTCAGTCTGAATGTGGAATTACTCATAGCGGAGACATTCGATGGGATCCAGGTTTGAAGCCTGAACCGCGGGATAAATACCGAAAATTAAGCCGATAGCGGAACTGACTCCAAAGGACAAAACGACGGAGACGGTCGTAATGATAGTACTCCATCCCGAAAAAACGGCGACAGCCCTGGATATGCCCCAACCCAGCGCGACGCCGATGATGCCGCCTGCAAGGCTGATGGCGATCGCCTCGGCCATGAACTGCATCCGGATATCCAGCTTCTTGGCGCCTATGGCCCGGCGCAAACCGATCTCGCTCGTCCTCTCCAGAACGGAAGCCAGCATGATGTTCATAATGCCGATTCCGCCCACCAGAAGGGAAATGCTGGCGATGGCGCCCATGACAATATTGAAAATGCCCTGGGTCCTCTGGCGCTGCTCGAGGAGATCCTCCGGAATAACAATCGCATAGTCGTCCACATAGTGGTGCATGACGGACATCAGGTTGTTGATTGTGGGCGCCTGTTCGTTGATTGTCGCATCGGGATGGATCTGCACGATAATCTCATTCAGCTCGTTTTCCACGGCTTCGGTATCGAATTTCCGGATAGCCGTGGTGATAGGAATGTAGATATCATTGTTGGGATTCTGAATTTTAACCCCTTCAAACTCCTGCTCGTCGACCACGGAATCGGCCAGAACGCCGACCACTTTCATCCAGACATCGTTGACCTTTATCCGCCGGTTGAGCACGTCCCCGAAACCAAAAAGTTTCTGTTTCGCCGCAATGCCCAGAACGCAGACTTGCGCATAACCCTCTTCATCGGAAGGCAGGAAAAAGGCCCCCTGCAACATCTCCAGGTTCTGTATGACGGGATAGGTGCTGCTGACTCCCAGGACGCGGCTGTCCGCCCTGCCTTCTTCAGAAATGATCTGATAGGTCGTCACCAGTCTTGAGGCTGTAATCAGCGGTTTCGGCTTAAGGATGGACTCCAGGGCCTCTACATCCCGGAGGCTCACGCCGAGCGATTCGGTCCGGATCTGCCGCAGTTCCTCCTCCTTGAATTCCTTGGCCCGGATAATGATATTCCGGATTCCCAGGTTCTCAATAATACTCAGGCTCTGCTGCTCAGCCCCGGCTCCGATGGAAAGCATGGCGATCACGGCGCCTACACCGAAGATCATGCCCAGCATGGTAAGAAAAGACCGCAGCTTGTGCCTCCCAAGGTTGGCCAGAGCCCCTATCACTGTTTCCGTCGATATCATAATAGATCAAGCCTTTCGTATGAGAACTATCGCAAGCATGGAACCTTCGGGCAAACAGTCGGGAGGTTCCGGAAATCCACATTCGAATCAGCGCCTCATTCCCGGGGGGCCGCCTCCTCTGCCTCCCATCATCCGCCGCATCATACTCGGATTCGGCATTCCTCCGGGCATCCCCCCGGGGAACATATCCGACTGGGTGCCTTTGCTGAAATCCGGCAGGTACAACTGGCGCGTTTCGTAAGGATTGCGGAGCGCTATCAATTCACCTTCCTCGATGCCGTCGAGGATGACGGCCTCGCCGTGCGATCCGAGTCCTGTTTCCACCGTTCTGGGATTAAAGTCGTCTTCGTTCTTCACATAGACAACGCTGTCCTTTTCTCTGTAGGTCACCGCACTGGACGGAACGACGAAAACGGAATCGTATTCCTCAAGCACAACGTCCGCCTCCAGGTTCATGCCCGGCCGGATCCGTTTGAGGTCCCTTCCCGCATCCGAAATGGCTACATCGCAGGTAAAATACCGAAGTACGGAATCGCGCTCAAGCGAACCTGCAACGGAGGACACCGAGCTTATAGTTCCGTGGAATTCCTTGTCGGGAATGGCATCCAGCTTTAATACGACCGGCAGTCCTTTCTCCAGGTTTCCCCCGTCCCGCTCCAGGACATAAATTCTTGCCTGGAGAATGTCGAGATTCACCAGTTCCACCAACGCCTGGCCTGGATGGTATTCATCGCCGATCTGGGGATCCTCCCTGTGTTCTCTCTGGTACAGGGCCAGTCCCGGTTTTGTCGCCTTAAGTTCGAGTGAATTCAGGGTGCTCTGAATGACGGATATTTCCGACTGTGCTTTGTTTCGCTCTATATTCAGTATCTGCTGGTCGGACCGCGCGATGCGCCGCTGCGTCTTTGCCTTGTGGTTCAGAAAATCTATACGCTCCTTGGCGTAATTTGCGTCCGCCTGGGCCGTGATGATGTCCCACTTGGAAAAGATGGATTCATCTTCCGGCATGACCGTCATTGCATACTCGTAATCCATCTCGGCATCCGTGCGATCCATCTCCAGGACCTTTTCGTCGGTGCTCTGGTTCAACGTAGTAATTTGGGTGTTGAGCTGGTTTTCCCGCAGGTTATTCTCCTCTTCCTCAAGACTCAATTGAGCATCGGTCCCATCGAAGCGGACCACCGTATCGCCGGATTGCACAAAAGTCCCTTCCGGAATCAGCCAGGACAGCTTCAGGCTTCCCCTGGAGGTCTCGGGCGTCACGACTGAAGTGGTTTCCAGGCCGACAATTTCACCGGTCGCAGGTACAGTCAGCCGAAACGGCTGCCTGGTCAAGGCCGTCACCGGCACAGGATCCTCCTCTGTTGCCGCAAATACTTTAGTCAGCTTGGTTGAGAGATCGTTCCTGTACTGAAAGATCAGAAGCCCGCAGATTATGAGCAGAAGGAGGGCCAATATCCGTCCCAGGGTTTTCCCCCGGGTTTTATTTTTCGACGGTGTATCTTCGTGGGTGTATTTCATAAGCACCTCAAACTTTCGGTCTAATCCGAATTTTTTCATCAGCATCCAGGCCGGATTTCACAACCGTGTTCTGGCCGTCGTTGACGCCCAGGTTGATCTCGCGCCATTCGAAAGCGCTCTTTTCCGGTTTCCATATCTGGACGAACGACCGGCCGTTCCGTTCCTGAATACTCGAAAGCGGAATAACAACGGAATCCATATGTTTTCCGACCATGATCTGTGCCTTCAAACTCATTCCGGGACGCAGCAGTTTCATATCCTCGGACTCGATCCGGATATAGGCATCGCATACCTTCTGCGGCCGGTCGAAACTGGCCTGCTTCAGAATCGTCCCGACACTCACAACCTTTCCACTGAAGGTCCGGCCCCGGGCGGCGTCAACGGTTATGGACGCTTCCTGTCCCACTCGGATCTTCCCGGAATCAACTTCATCAACCTGAACCCTGGCGCGAATGCTGGACAGATCGGGTATTTCAATCACCGCATCCATCATAAACACATCATCCCCGACCTCCTTGGCTTCGTTGTTCCAGTCGCGCTTGTAGATCACAACGCCCGCAACGGGCGCACGGACCGTGTAGGAATCCATCGCATCCATAAGGTCGTCAATACGGCTCCGATAGTGCCGCTCGTTACTGGTAAGTATCTGGAGGTCCAGTTGACTGCTTTTTTGCTGGTACTCCAGTTTCTCCTCGAGAAATTCTACTTTTTTTCTTGCAGCGTCCCTCTGAATCCGGGTCTCCTCGATCTCTATACCGCTGACCAGATCCACCTGGGAAGCCATTTTGATTTCCAGTTTCTCCAGTTCCGTCTTTGCCTGTTCCAGTGTAAGGCGCTGATTCTTTAATTGGATATCCGAATCGGAACGGCGCTTCTGCCGGTTTTCCTGAACGCGTTGAAAATTGGCGACTTCGTTTCTCAGACGCTCTGTGATATCCGAGGTGTCGAATTCCATCAGGAAATCCCCCGCGGTAACCTGGGTTCCTTCCTCAACAAGACGGGTTAGCTTGAACCGTCTTTCCCTGCGGATCTGTGGCGGGCTGACATCGACACTGTGCAGCGCCTCAAGCGTTCCTGTCGTATCCACTATCAACGGAAAATCAACTCGCTGTGCGGTAATAACATCCTTGTCACTGATATTTGCGGAAGTATTCCTGGAGCGCAAAATCCAAAAGGCGCCCCCGACAACGACCAGGACAATAACCGCGATAACAAGCCACTTTCTTAAAGTCATATTGATTCCCCTACTGTATTAAAATACGGGCAGCAATGAAGCGCCTGCCGACAAACCGGACACGATTTCCACCATGCGATCCCCAACGGCGCCTACCATTACGGACTGCGGATCCGCCTCCTTGGCGTTCAATCCGGCCAGCACATAATATTCACCATCCGAATCAACCCCCAGGTACTCACGGGGCACGCTTAGAGCGTCCTGAGCCAGAACGACCGGGATATCGATGCGTGCGGTCATACCCGGCTTCATAATCTGAGGATCTACCTTGTCGAGTCTTACGATTACATGAAAAACCTTCTGATCCGTGGCAAAGCCCTTCCGACTGGCGACATTGGTCCTTGAAATTATTTTCCCGCCGGTCTGAAAATCGGGCAGGGCGTCAAAGCGGACCGTGCAGTAGGTATCGGGTGCAATGGAACCGTACTCGGTATCGTATACATAGCCCTCGACCTGCATACTGGAGAGGTCGGGCAGACTTGCCACCTCCATCCCAGGAAACAGGGTATCCCCCTCCTGAATTTTGCGATTGCTGGCCCAGTTGTCTCCGTAAATCAGTATGCCGTCCTGGGGCGCATAGATCTTTAAAAGCTTGATATCACTCAGGATCTGTTTCAGATCAATCTCAGCCTGTGAGTAGGTGATCTCAACCAATTGCATTTGCGAATCGTAACTTTTCAGAAAATTGTCGTATTGCTCCTGCGCTTTCTCAAGCGACAGTTTCGATTTTTCCAGGTTCAACTGATATTTTTGATAGGTATTCGCGGGCAGAAGTTCCTTGCTTATCCTTCCGTATAACTCGTCCTGCTTGAGCTGCGCTTCCGCCTGGGCAATGGAGTTCAACAGGTCGGTGCGCTCTGCTTCCAGGTCCATTTTTTCCTTCTCAATATTCAGCCCGGCCTCATCCAGGGTTCTCTCCGCCTCCGACTGCTCGCTCAGTAACGAGGAATCGTCGAATTCAACTATCAATTCCCCTTTCTTGATCTGAGAGCCCTCGCGAGCCATATAGGTCACCATGTTAGAAAAACTTCTCCGGATATCGGGAGCGGAAATCACGACGGATTGCGCCGCTTTCAGTTCTCCGGTAAGTACCAGATCTTTTTGTATCTGCCCCGTCGCGACCGTATAGATCCTGTCCCGCTCGGGTTCCGGTTCCGGTGCCGTTTCAGGGAGCGAAGCTTTGGATTTGGCGCTGTTGAATCCGGGAGTCTGCGCCAAAGCCGGCTGCAGGTACAGTCCGGCTGTAAGTACTGCCGCCACAACGACAAGAGCCGGCACAGGCATGAACTTCGTATTGAATTTCTTTTGAATTCCCATAGTTCCTATCTCGATTGGCATCAAAGCCGGATGATTTCCTTTTAATTACATCTGTTTCGGGGCAGGCTTGCCGCCGAAGGATTCTCTTTGCGGCTTCAGATTGCCAACCCATTCGATCCACTCTTCTTCAATTTTCGCGTAATCGTCCCCCAGCATATCGGGCCGTGCAATAAAGTCCCTTCCCTCGACATCTTCCCGAACCGCCTGAATCAGTTCTTTAACCTTTTCGATCCCCAACTTTTCGAGAAGAAAGGCAAAAAAAGTACTGGACTGGCCGTCAAAAATCATCTGATCCTGCTCGTCTTTCGGGATGGTCCGCTGAAAGCCTCCCTGACGGCTATTGTTGCCACCGGTGGAATCCTGACCGCCGCCAAATCCGCCTGAAGGGAAACCCTGGCCTCCATTCGTACCGCCGAATCCACCCGACGGGGGAAATCCTCCCTGTCCCATTCCTTCAAATCCACCGGAAGGAAAACCCTGACCTCCATCCATACCGCCGAATCCGCCCGACGGGAAGCCCTGACCTCCACTCATACCGCCGCGCCCCCCTCTGGAGCCGAACATACTTCCGCCGCTGTCACTGTTTTCTGTCTGCAAAAATGTGGAAGCCACAAAGGGGCGGGACATGGTAAGGACGTCTTCCAGGGGGAATGTCTGTTCCATATTCTCCTGGAGGTAGCCCAGGTTGGGATCATTCCCAATTACATAGGTTCCGATACCTATATCCAGCCAGTCCGGCAAGGGACTCTTTCCCATATCATTCAGTCGGGAGGATCGATACCGCAAATTCTCGGCGAAAGAAGTCTGTATAACGGCATAGGCTATCTTGCGGACGGTTTCACTCACCATTCTCCCTTCGGCGGCTGCCATCATGTCCGATTGCCTGCTTTTCATTCTATCCATGATTTCGGCCGGCATCTCATCTCCCATCATGGACTTCATTCGCGCCATCATTTCCTCGGCCGCGACATCGGGAGTTTCAATGCTCAAAGTCCACATGTAACCCATTTTCAGTATGATTGGTTCGTATAGAGAATCCTTCTGTTCCAGGGATGAACAGATAAAAATTGCCCCTTTGGGCAGCGTCTCTCCCAGAAGAGCCTGAAGCCTCTTGACCGCTTCCGCCGCCGGCTTTATATAAGGGGTTACGGATTGCCTCTCGGATGCGAAGTAATCGATGTACGGCGTCATGCCTGCAAATCGATTGAAGCTCTTATATTTGTCGGCCTGTTGTGCCTGGACGGCGCAGGGGAATAAAAACGAGACGAAAAAGATTACTTTTAGGAAGGGTCGAGCCATAATAGTTTGCCATCTCTCCTGTGAACCTGTTCCCGGCCAATCCGGGGATTAAGTGCAATACATTCCAGTTTCGTTGTTAATTACGTCCTGTCGACCGTCTTGTTACATTTAAGAAACAATTTCCATACCTTATTCATAGGACCCGGAAAACCTGAAACGGCGTTGTAATGCTGCCCTTACATGTACCGCCTCCACTCCAGTTAAAAGTTTATCGCGGAGGGGAAACGAAACCGCAGGAAAGTCCAATCTCCAAGTCTCTGTAAGGTAGAAAGCCCTTTTATCGGCTGCAGACGGAATAAAAAGGATTTGCATTCGTGGAGGACTTGAATCGCTACATCGAGGTTTTGCAGCCCTCCCTTAGCCACTTGGGTGCGGCGTCGCCTTCTTGAATAAAGCAAATTTAGATTGTAT
Source organism: Acidobacteriota bacterium (assembly GCA_016934295.1). GTDB lineage: Bacteria > Acidobacteriota > UBA6911 > UBA6911 > UBA6911 > UBA6911. The sequence goes on along the minus strand of JAFGTD010000203.1, from coordinate 73 downwards.
TGGATAACGGCGGATCAAACAAGGGTCTACCGCGTGCGCGATAGCCTGGGCAATGCCTGGCTTTTTCGTCAAT
>JAFGTD010000202.1 GCA_016934295.1 Acidobacteriota bacterium | reverse complement strand
CGATGCGCTCTTACCATCAACGTTCGCCGGAACGGCTGAGCCTTCCAGGGTCGCACGGCCAGAGGCCGTGGGTTTAGTTGAAACTAATCGAACTACCAGAACAGAACATGGCGCGGCACGCACAACGGTTTCCGCCACGCTGCCCAGGGCAATGCGGCTCACCCCCGTCCTGCCCTGGGTGCCCACTACGAGCAGTTGTGCCGGCAGTTCCGCCGCCGCGCTCAAAATTGCCTCCGCCGCCGGTCCATCGCGAAGCAGGCCGCCTCCTTTGGCCTTGAAGCGATGCACGCATTCATCAAGGCTTTGCTGCCAGATTGTTCGAATTTGGCCGTTGTGATTCATCAGCATACGCTATCGACTTGGCCATAACCTTTATCGGTTCTGTCTTCATTTGGAAGACTCCTTTGCCCATACGTAAGGTGTGAATCTTCTTATGTGGACTTGGTTACTGTATATCGTGAAGACGTTTGGCTTGTCAGTCCTGTATTGATCACACGTTTGGTCATAATTGCTCATTCACTTTGCCATGCCCATTCTTTTCTGAAAGTGGCGAGAAATGCAGGTTGTTCATACATTTATCAAGCTTGGCTTGACCTGTTCGGGGATGAAGAAGCAATCAGGATTGCCGGATTGCACGCCTGCAGTGTGCGATACGGTTGTTAAGGGCGACTCTTCTCAGCCGCTTTTACATCCGGATTTATCATTCAAGTACTTTTCACTTATTGGTTTCGTGTCAAGGGTGCTGTAACTAAGGAATTGCGGATGACTTCTTTTATTATTGGAATCAAGGGCGGAACGATACTGAAGGTTCTGATGCCGCACTGCAGGAGCTTGGGTATGTGTGCCGGTCGCCCCGCAAGCTCGCCGCATATGGAAAGGGGTACATCCGGCACATCATCGTGTGTTATTCGCAACAGTCTGAATATGGCATCTGCAGAATCGTTGAAGTATTGTTCCACCGCTGCATTCTCCCGGTCAGCTGCAAACGTATATTGTGCCAGGTCGTTCGTGCCGAAACTGAGGAAGTCAACATGCTTGGCGATCTCTCGAGCCGAAAGTGCTGCGGCCGGCGTTTCTATCATGGCCCCCAGCTTTGGGAGAGAAGACAACTGCATTTCCGAACCCAGTTGTGTGAGGTATTCTTTCACCACGGAAACATCGTCCGGCAGCGTAACCATGGGAACCAGAACATGAACGTCGAATTCCCTGGCAAGTTCCAGCACGGCCCGCAAATGCGTCTTTAGAAGCTCGGGATACTCGCAAAGCAGGCGGATGCCTCGTCGTCCCAGTGAAGGATTTGTTTCTGCTAAGAATCTCATGAAGGGCAAGGGTTTATCGGCCCCGATATCAAGAAGGCGCACGCAGACAGTGCGGCCCTTGGCCGCGCTCAGTGTCTGCCGCATCTCATTTAGGAGTTCATCAATGCTGGGCGGTACAACGCGTCCCAGGTAGACACGCTCCATACGGTATAAGCCAACTCCTTCTGCGCCGTTCAACATGGCATTCTCTGTATCATCGCTGCACCCCACATTGGCAAGTACGGAGATGGCGACACCATCTTTTGTGACAGCAGGGTTGAGAGCACGCTCACGCGCCAGGTTATAGGAATGCTCTTTATCCTCAGCCCTTTTCCGGAATATGACTTTCTGTTTCTCATGGGGGCGGATCGTAACAGTTCCTTTATACGCATCCACCAGAGCCAATGCACCATCGGGCACTGTGGTCATCAAATTGTGGAGTCTTGAGATGCATGGCAGGCCCATTTCGCGGGAAAACAGAGCCGCATGAGAGCCGGCACTCCCGTATTCCAGAAGTACTGCCGCGGTGGATCGGCCGGCGAGAAAGACGGTGTCGGACGGCAGTAAACGCGATGTCACGAGCACACAGCCATGAGGGATCTCGTCCAATGGGTGAACCGTGATCCCCGCAAGGGCATTTCGCAGACGGATTGCGACATCCCGAATGTCGTCACCTTTGTCCCTGGCTATCTGCGACTCCATTAACAGAAACCGTTTCTCCCATCGCAGAAACACCGTCTTTACGGCGCTGCTTGCACTTACCAGGTTTCCCGCAATCTCTTTTTTCAATTCCTCTTTCAATGAAGAATCAAGCAGAATGAGTTGATGCGCCGTGAAGACCTGGGCAAGTCTTGAATCGATTTCCCTTTCCACCTTCGCCGCCAAGGTGATGAGATCATCCGAGATCCTCAAGGTAGCGGCATCCAGATGCCAAATCTCTTCCTCGACGTTAGTTTGCTCTATGTGCCCCGGAACGTCTATCGGATCAAGCGGGCTATGGTGTACATGGATGATACCCTCCGCCAGACCCGGTGAGATCGGGGCCCCTTGGATTACGAGTGCTATCTCTTTTTCAGGCATGAAGTATCCTGCCGCGCATCAAGTCACCCAATAACTTGTTTGCCATGTCTATTTAGTATCAAGGGCGACCAAGTGTTTCAAGATAGATTCGCGACCGCATCAACACAACGAGCAGCAATAATCGGCTGATGAGCAATTTAGACCATGTCTCCGATCATTACTGAACTGACACATGCTGTAGGCGCAAGGTATAAATAATATAAGGATCTGCCAGTCAGGATGCTGTTCGGAAGCTGATGCGGAGGACAGGATGAAACAAAAAACCGGCAAATACTTGAAGGAGGATAAAATGAGCATTACTCGCAGTTTTGCAATTTCGATCTTTGTAATAATGTTTTTGATTCCCTTGGTATATGCGCAGGATCTGTCCGGCTATCGGAATTATAATTTGGGAATGACTCTGGCTGCGGTAGCGGCACAGGCGGATATGAAAGTGTCCGAAGCAAGATTGATCAGCGAGCGACCGGCAGTGATTCAGGAACTGGAATGGCGACCGGAGAACTCATACAACTCTTCGGCTCAAGCGGACCCTGTCAGTGTAATCCGGTTTGTCTTTTACAGCGACGAGCTTTATCGAATATTGGTTAGCTACAACCATGACCGCACCAACGGGCTGACCAATGACGACCTTATCGAAAGCATTTCGGTTAAATACAGAACGCCGACCAATCCGGCAGAGACCATCCGTATCTATTCTTCATCGTATCTTTATAGCCAGGACGAACAGATAATAGCGCGATGGGAAAACTCGCAGTATTCGTACAATCTCTTTCGTTCATCTTATCAGTCTACGCCCGGGATGCTTATCTTTTCGAAACGGTTGGAACCACTTGCCCAGGCGGCTATTGTCGAGGCTAACCGGCTTGACGCGCAGGAAGCTCCACAAAGAGAAATCGATCGTAAAAGGAAGCGGGATGAGGAAAATTACGCCGCAGGTCAAAAAGTCAGGCCGGTGAACAAAGCTAACTTTCGCCCCTGATGCGTTCACTTGGGACCCACGGGTATAAGCGGCTTGCATCTTTATACCCTTTTTGTTGCTGTTGTCGGTTCGCCTGTGTTCTTCCTGGTTTACAACGCTGTGTTTCGACGGGGGGCGAGCATAAATCAGACGCTCGCAATTCCCGGATTCCCGGCACTGGAGTGAAAAAGGAGACTCAATCATGATAGATCGAATCATTAACGAAGTGAAGGATGCGATTGTTGCTGCGGTGGAAGGGACGGATAACATAATCACTGCACTGCGTAATGCCGTTAAAAATCAGACAACGGGAGTTGTTAAGGATGTCGGTGATATCGGCACAGCGATTGAAGATGCCATTTCGGGAGTCGCCGAGGGCGCTGTTAAGGGAGCTTCCACTATTGTGGCTTCGACAACCGAAGCGGTAAAGAACATAGTGCATTCTGCTGTGGAGGGGGCTTCCGAGGCCGGCATGGATATCCTTACTGCAGTCCGCAACGTTGCCCGTGGGGCCGTTAGCGGCACGGCTAAAGTTGGCGGAGACCTGGCACTCGCAAGTGTGGCTGCCGTCGAAGGCGCTGTTGAAGCGGCAGGCAAGTTTGGAGCTGATGCATCAGAATCTGTTAAATCAGCTGTGATAGGAGTAATTCACGCCGCTGACGATATTGGAAGCGAAGCCGGCGTCGCTGTACGAAAGGCTTTGATGAACGCTGCCTCTCTACCTCGAGATGTCGTTGAGAAAGCGATAGGCGGGAGTGCTAAAAAGTAGGCGGCTATTATCGCTCGCGGCCAATAAGCCGGCACTGAGCTATGGCGAGCGCCTTTTTTACTTTAATGCGGAAAGAATGATGATTGAATTCAATTTTATTCGTGCAGGACTATGCTGAGGAGGGCGCCGTGGACTTTCAATTCATCCTGGTCGTATTCGACAAAGCCAAGATCCCTGAACTTGTTCATAAAATGACTGATCCGCGACCGGGTGGTGCCTACCATTTGCGCCAATTCTTCCTGGCTGACCTTGGGAAACACAAGTTCGGACCTGCTTTCCTTGCCGAAACGAGCAAGCAGCAGAAGAATCCGGGCCAGCCGTTTCTCGCTTGAGTTGAAAAGCTGGTCAACGAGATCCGCTTCGTATCGGATGTTGCGTGAAAGCAGATGCCTGACAAACAATTCCGAGACATCCTGCTGTTCGTGAATCATACTTAACATAATCGACTTATCAATCTTGTCGAAAGTGCAATCCGTCATGGCGACGGCTGTTGCCATTCTGGATTGTTGACCTGCAAGGCATCCCTCGCCGAAGAATTCACCTTTGCCCAGTACGGCAATGATCGCTTCCTTCCCCTCTTGGGAAATAACCGTGAGTTTTACCTTGCCCTTCCTGACGTAGAACAAGGAATCCGCAGGTTTTCCCTGCAGGAAGATGTTATGGTTTTTGCTGCATTCCATAACGGTCTTCCCGCTGAAGATCCCGTTGAAAATGGCTTCCCAATCGATGGAATGGTTTCTCTTATCCGACAGAGCCACCCCCTTTCCCTTATAAAAACCGAACTGCACCACCAAGGTTATCCGGCTATACCGTCAGGTCTTAACGCTTTGCGAGTTTGTAGCACCAAAATCCTCTATCATTGTCGATCCCGCAAGCTTATGTAAATTAATCTGAATTTTATATCAAATCGACAGGACATTCAACCAAGCAGGCAGGTCCCTGAAGGCGATTTGCCGACGGCAACCGGCGGGCAAATCATTCCGGTCTTTAATCAAAAACGCATCCGGCGTTTCCGCGCATGAGCAACTTTTCTGTACCGGCGGATCGGGCGATGAACAATATTGAACGGAGGCATGAGCAAAATAGGACATACAGGGAAATGGCCCGCGTAATATCATAGGCCCAATTGCGACTTTGGATCGAACGGAATGAAAGGAATTCAAGCAAGGGGGCGATTCATTAAATATTCCAATTGCGAAAACAGAACGGGATCTGTTGCAATGCAACCGAGCTTTGAGGAAACACTACCTTCTGAATAGAATCGGATTAGACTTCCGCCATTACAACAATCGTCCGAGAAAGCAATTCCCAAGCTGAAGTTTCCCTGCATTTCTACAGGCATAAGAAAACTTTGGGGGGGTGCTATGAATGCATGCAATTTTGAAAATCTACTGCATCTGTTCGATATGAATAGGAAATTAGGCCTGGACATGCAACTCGAAATTTTCAATCATCTGAGCCAATGCGATATTTGCCGTGACGCCGTTTGCCAACTTTCCCAAGAGCTGAATATCGACCGAAAGTATTGCGTGAAACCGGGTGCACTCCGAAGCCGTGCGCACACGAAGGAGTGAGGGTGTGCGCGTCTATGCTCATGGATTTTTTCAGGCACAGCGATCAGATGGCAGCGTAATGACAGCAAGGAAAACATTATGAAAATAGAATCCCGAACCGTTGGGGACATCCATGTTCTGGATTGCCGCGGGAAGATTACGGCCGGGGATGATACTCAGGTGATCCGAAATACCGTAAGCGGCATACTGAAAAGCGGCGGCAAAAAGATTGTCCTGAATTTAGCGGACGTTCCGTACATCGACAGCTCCGGGATTGGTGAATTGGTTCACACCTACAACACATTAGCCGGCAGGGGAGGGCAGCTAAAACTCCTGAACCTTACCAAAAGAATTCACGAATCTCTGTCGATTATGAAACTCCTGTTGGTTTTCCAGGTTTACGACAGCGAGCAGGCCACAGTCGCCGGCTTTTCATAATCGGATGCGAATAGGTTCAGCAACCGCACCCATATCCCGCAGCCAAAAACTTGCAGCCATTGCCTCCCCCCTCGAATTATAAATATCGAGGCTGAGTGGCGGCGCAAAAATAACTTCACATTTCGGTTTGCCATTCATGCATCGGAACAGCATGGGTATACGGTATAGAAAATACATTATAGAATCCTGGCGTTCTTCAGATCGCGGCGCAGGGCAGGCATCTGCGGCATTGCCGCTCCTCGACAATGAATCCCATTGCCTGCGTCGCGGGAACGCAACTCAAAGAGTTGCGCCGCCTTAGCATCTGCCCGCCCTGCACCACGCCAAAATGTAAATTTATTTTTGCGCCGCCCCTAATCGTGCAAAACCACGCCGAGAAGGCTGCTGTGAACCGTCAACTCTTCGGTATCGCTGTAATCGATAAAGCCCAGCCGCCTGAACTTATTCATGAAATGACTGACCCGCGACCGGGTGGTGCCGACCATCTGAGCCAGGCTATCCTGACTGACTCTCGGGAACACGGGTTCGGACCTGCTTTCCTTCCCGAAATGAGCGAGCATTAAGAGGATCCGTGCCAGGCGCTTTTCGCTCGAGTTGAAAAGCTTATTTACCAGATCCGCTTCGTATCGGATATTGCGTGAAAGCATGTGCAGGGCAAACAATTCCGAGACCTCGTGTTTTTCGTGAAGCAGGCTCAGCATTATCAACTTCTCAATCCTGAGGAAAGTGCAGTCTGTAACTGTTGCAGCTGTCGCCATGCGCAAAGGCTGGCCTTCAAGGCATCCCTCGCCGAGGATCTCACCGGCGCCCAGCGTAGCGACGATCGCCTCTTTGCCCTGTTGTGAGACGACCGAGATCTTTACCTTGCCATTTCGCACATAGAATATGGAATCCGCGGGTTCTCCCTGATCGAAAATGCGCCGGCCGCATCTGTATTCTAATTGGGTTTTCCCGCGGGTGATTCCATTGAGCACGGTTTCCCAATCAAGGGGCACTTTGCTGTTAACTAACATGGCGGCCTCTTTCTGTTACCTGTCGGCAAGATAAGAAATGCGGGTCATAGGGTACCTCTTGTGGAATGCTGTGTCCGGTCAATATTGCTCACAAGTACTGACCCGCATTTCCCTCAAACATCCGGGATGAGCAATATTGACCAGACGGGTGAGCAGTAATGAACTGCCTCAGGAGCTATCCATGGAGTAAAAGAGTTGTGTGCTTTATTTTAAAGGCGTGTTAAAGGTGTGCGCCGGTACGGATGGATTTGTTTAAAAGGCTGAAGTTCGAGATAAAAAATTACTCTCCTCCACTTCTACCGGGAGTAGCAAAACCTGACTGATCCGTTTCATTTCGTGGCTTCAGTTCAATAGCAGCTCTGATGAGAAAAGTTGCGCAAGGGAAAAGAGAGGCTTATGAAAGACACCCCCCACGTGCGAAAGATCGCCTTTGTCGGCAACCACCTGCCGCGCAAATGCGGGATCGCCACTTTCACATCAGATTTACTTGCTTCCGTCGCAAATGCGTATCCACAGAGCCGGTGTTTCTCGGTCGCTGTCAACGATATCAAAAGCGGTTACAATTACCCGGAAGTTGTCCATTTCGAGATTGAAGAACAGGACTTGTCGTCCTACCTGCGAGCCGCGGACTTTCTCAACATCAGCAATGTAGACATTGTATGCCTGCAGCATGAATTCGGCATTTTCGGCGGGCCCTCCGGCGGTCACATTTTGGCATTTCTGCATGAATTGCGAATGCCGGTAGTCACAACGCTCCACACTATTCTTCACGAGCCACGGAATGACCAACGGCATGTTATGCAGAAGTTAATCTCTCTCTCAACCCGGCTGGTTACCATGACCGAGCGGGGACTTCAGATGCTGCAAGATATATACGATGCGCCATCGGCCAAGATCGATCTAATCCCGCATGGGATTCCGGATGTGGGATTCGTCGACCCTGCCTACTTCAAAGATCAGTTCGGTGTCGAAGGAAGAGTCGTGTTGCTTACATTCGGCCTGCTTTCTCCCAATAAGGGAATCGAGAATGTGCTCAATGCACTACCCGGCATTCTGACTGAATTTCCCGATGTCGTTTATATTGTTCTGGGCGCCACGCATCCCAACGAACTGCGCGAACACGGGGAAGCCTATAGGTTGAGCCTGGAGATCCTGGCCAAGAAGAACAAAGTAGAAAAGAACGTCATCTTTTACAATCAATTCGTGGAGATAGAAACGCTGAAGGAGTTCATCGGCGCGGCAGACCTTTATATAACGCCCTATCTCAACGAAGAGCAGATCACGTCGGGAACACTCGCCTACACGTTTGGCGCCGGCAAAGCCGTAGTCTCGACGCCTTATTGGCACGCAGCCGAGCTTCTGGCTGAGGATCGTGGAGTGCTGGTGCCATTCGGCGATGCACAGGCTATCGCCGTTGAAGTGACCGGTTTGCTGAGGGACGATACCAGACGCCACACGATTCGAAAAAACGCCTACAGAATCGGGCGCGACATGACCTGGAACAATGTCGCACAGCTGTATATGCGTTCGTTCAAGCTATCGCGGCTGGATTCGGGCGTGCACTCCCCAAAATCCCTGGTCACGAAGACACTGGACCGGAAGCCGCGGGAACTGCCGAAGTTGAAGCTGAATCACCTCACACGGATGACCGATACCACCGGCGTTTTCCAGCACGCTATTTTCAGCGTGCCGAATTTTTCCGAGGGCTATTGCACCGACGACAATGCACGGGCGTATATTCTGGCGATTCTTCTCGGCGAGTTAGGAGAAGAGCCGGAACATATGCGAACCTTAGCCGCCACATGCGCCGGCTTTCTCCATCACGCGTTCGTCAAAAATACGAAACGCTTTCACAATTTCATGAGTTTTGACCGGCGCTGGCTTGACGACAAAGGGTCGGAGGACTGTCAGGGCCGGGCACTCTGGGCTCTAGGTACAGGCGTGGGACGTTCGCCATACCGAGACTTCCAAATGATGGCGGGACAACTCTTTGCACTCGCGGCGCCGGCGTTGACGGAGTTTACGTCGCCGCGCGCCTGGGCATTCGGATTAATCGGCATTCACGAGTATCTGCGACGGCTAAGCGGCGACAGCCTTGTCAACCAGATCCGCGAGATGCTCGTATCCAGGCTAATGGAACTTTTCGAGCGGAACGCCGCACCGGACTGGTGTTGGTTTGAGCAGGAGCTATCGTACGACAACGCAAGGCTCGCACATGCCTTGATTTTGAGCGGGCATGCGACCGGACAGACTGTTGTTTTTGAGAGGGGCTTGCAAGCGCTGCGTTGGCTCACCATGCTGCAGATTTCGGAAAAAGGACACTTTCGGCCGATTGGCAGCAATAGCTTTTACCATCGTGGCGGCGCGCGCGCCAACTTTGACCAGCAGCCGATCGAGGCACAAGCCATTGTGTCCGGGTGTCTTGAAGCTTATCGCACAACCAAGGACTTCTGGTGGTACGAACAGGCACAACGGGCATTCGATTGGTTCATCGGCTGGAACGATCTCGGCCGGGAACTTTATTCCCCGGAGAACGGTGGCTGCAGCGATGGATTGCACGTGGATCGAATCAATGAGAACCAGGGGGCGGAATCCACCCTGGCCTTCCTGTTGTCGCTGGCCGAGATGCGCCTGGCCCAGAATATTGTAACGAGTTTCAAGGAGCCGGTCGTCATTGGAGAATAAGTCCCTCTATGAACACCAATATAATAAAAATCAAACGCACCAAAAAAATCCTTAAGCCCGACCCGTCAAGAGTCCTGTTAAGGCCCTTCAATCCGGGTAATTCCCGGCGCATCGGCAGGATCATCGCACGGATCATGTCGCTGCCTGAGGAACAGGTTGAGCTTCTCCTGGATGAAATCTCCGCCGGGTTCTCAGATCGGCACGAGCAGATCGATAAGGTGTTTCTGGAACGCTTCAAACAAGTATGCAGGGAGCATGTTCCGCAAAAGGGTCTCTCCAAACAAAGACGGATGTTGATCGGCTCATACTTCCTCGCCGAATATTCTCTCGAGGCCGCCGCATTGTTTAATCCTTCCATCGTTCCCCACCCGGACCAAACCGGCCTGACTGCCGGTTCAATGCGGTTCATTCTCAGCCTTCGCGCCACCGGGGAAGGCCACATTTCTTCCATTACCTTTCGGTCCGGCATCATTTATGCCAACCATAGAATCAAGGTCGAGAACCCTGCAGGATTCCTCTTTGAACCTCGCCAAATCCCAAATTCGGCGTACGAAAAGGGATTGTTTACGAGGAAACTCTTTGAACTGGGATTACTCGGCGAATTCGCGCACCGGATCATGAACAGGCTTGGCGATTTGTTCACAATGCAGGAACTCCGTTACAACATCAATGCCGAACTGGACAAAGAGCGGCAGTCGAAGGGAATTCTGCAAAACGATCGGCGTGCAGCAAAGGGGATTTGGATGCTGGCTCGATCGAACTACGAGGTCCAGTTTAAGCCCGGGCAGCAGCTTTCCGGACGTATCCTATTCCCATCCACGCCGTCCCAACGCAACGGCATCGAGGACGCACGGTTCGTCCGTTTCCGGAACGATGACGGCAGCTACATTTACTATGCGACATTCACAGCCTTTGACGGCAAAGTGGTGATGCCGGAGCTTGTGGAGACGGCTGATTTCCTTCGATTTCGCTTTATTACCTTAAACGGCCCCGCCGCCCAAAACAAAGGCATGGCAATTTTCCCCCGGAAAATCAACGGGCTCTACGCCATGCTCTCGCGCCAGGACAACGAGAGCATTTACCTGATGTTCTCCGATAACGTTCACTTCTGGAATGAACACAAATTACTCCTTAAGCCTACCTACCCATGGGAGTTGACCCAACTTGGAAACTGCGGATCCCCTATAGAAACCGACGCAGGCTGGCTGGTGCTCAGCCATGGTGTCGGCCCGATACGAAAGTACTGTATTGGTGCGTTTCTTTTGGATCGCAATGATCCCGGCAAGGTAATCGGCCGCCTGCGCGAGCCTTTACTTCAGCCCAACCAGGACGAACGGGAAGGCTACGTACCGAACGTCGTTTATACCTGCGGCGCCCTGCTCCACAAGGACGTACTGATAATCCCGTATGGACTATCCGATCAGGCCACAGGCTTTGCAACCGTTCCCATTGACAGGGTTCTTGCGGCGATGCATCCCGAAAAAGGTTGATAGTTATGGCAATTCCCAAGAAAAGAGTGGCTATCCTGTCGCCGGTTGCCTGGCGAACCCCTCCTCGCCACTACGGTGCCTGGGAGACGGTCGCCGGAAACATTACCGAGGGGCTTGTCGCCCGAGGTTGGGATGTGACACTTTTCGCCAGCCGGGACTCTGTAACTTGTGCTCATCTTCACGGCGTGGTGGATAGAGGATATGAGGAGGATTCCACTACCGATCCCAAGGTGGCTGAATATCTTCATATCTCCGAAGCGTTCGAACATGCTGCCGAGTTTGACCTGATCCACAGCCACTACGACTTTATGGCATTGACTTACACACGACTGGTAAATACTCCGGTACTGACCACAATTCACGGGTTCTCCTCTCCGAAAATCATGCCGGTTTACCGGAAGTATCGTGATGGATACTTCGTTTCCATCAGTAATTCCGACCGGGCGCCGGGTCTGAATTACCTGGCCACCGTGTATAACGGAATCGATCTTTCGTTGTACCCGTTTCAACGATCCCGTGGCAATGACTTGATCTTTCTCGGGCGGATTCACCCGGACAAGGGCGTTCATCTTGCAATCGAGGTTGCTCGCAAAAGCGGGCTGCCGTTGCTGATCGCGGGCATCATTCAGGACAGGGCCTACTTCCGGGAGCAGGTGGAACCCCATCTTGACAATGAGCAGATCCACTACATCGGACCGGTGGATGTATCGGGCAAGAATGAATTGTTTGCCCGAGCCCGAGCCCTGCTGCACCTGAACACCATTCCGGAGCGATTCGGGCTTGTTCTGGTAGAAGCCAATGCCGCTGGAGTGCCGGTAATCGCCATGGACCTGGGCTCTTGCAGTGAAGTAATCAAGGATGGGCTGACCGGATTTCTGGTAAACTCAGTGAGCGATGCGGTGCAGGCATTACAACGGCTTGACGAGATTGACCGCACTGCCTGCCGCGAACAGGTCCGGCAGCATTTCTCCATCGACTCGATGGCAGATGCATACGAGCGGGTCTATCACAAGATCTTTGATCTGGAGAAGAAGAGGCGATCATGAATCCTGACATCGTCAAGCGATATTCCGGAAATCCTATTCTTACCAGGTCCGATATCCCTTACCCGGTGGAAACGGTTCACAACGCGGCAGTTGTGAAACATGGGGATGAGTACATCATGCTCTTCCGATCCCACCTGAGAACAGGACGGTCCATTATCGGTCTGGCACGCAGTCTCGACGGATTCCGGTTTATCGCCGATTCTCGGCCATTTTTACAGCCTGAACAAAAAGGCCCTTTTGCAGCCTATGAAGAATTCGGCGTCGAGGACCCGCGCGTGACGTATCTGGAAGGCGAGTATCTCATCACCTATAGCGCCTACTCGCGAAATGGTGTGCGGATCGCTCTCGTCAAGACAAAGGATTTTGTTCAGATAGAACCGGTTGCCCTTATCACTCAGGCCGACTCCCGGAATGCCGTAATTTTCCCCGAGAAGTTTGAGGGACTCTATGCCCGGCTTGACCGGCCCCATTCGGAAATCGCTCCCTGGTCAATCTGGATTTCCTATTCTCCAGACCTGCGTTTTTGGGGCGAGTCCCGGCTTGTCATGAAACCCGAACCCTATCACTGGGATGAAATGAAGATCGGCCCGGGAGCGCCGCCGATTAAAACAGATCAAGGTTGGCTTTCGATTTACCATGGGGTATTCCGAACGATGGATGGAGCGGTCTATCGCCTTGGCGTTGCGCTGCACGATCTTCACAACCCGGCGAAAGTTTTAGGAGTGGGTGACTCCTGGATCCTGCAGCCGGAGGCCCCCTGGGAAGTCACCGGATATGTCCACAACGTAGTTTTCAGCTGCGGCGCGGTTCCCGAACCGGATGGAACGGTGAAGATCTATTGGGGCGGGGCGGATACGGTCATGTGCGTAGGCGAGGCCAACGTAGCCGATCTGGCAGATCTCTGCCTGCAACATAGCAGGTCGGCCATTTGAGCATTTAATTTCAGAAGCCTTGCCGGTCTTGAGCACGGAAAGGGCGGCTTGCTGAATCAAAAGGAGCAGATCTATGCGAATCTTTCTGGTCAATCCCAGTGACGTAGCTTTTGGCGTTGGCGTCATTACTCCCCGCTGGCTGTATGTGCTTGCGGCCGCCACACCGAAGAAGTATGGAGATCCCGTAATCATTGACGAAACCCTTGAATCCATGCGTCCCGAGCAAATCCGGCCCGGCGATGTGGTCGGGATCGGCATCCATACCGCCAACGCGCTGCGTGGTTTCGAGGTAGGGCGCATCGTTCGGGCCCTTGGGGCGTTTGTTGTATTCGGTGGAATACATGCGACCCTCTTTCCTGCCGAAGCGCAGGAACTCGGGGCGGCGCATGCAGTAGTACAGGGAGACGGGGATGTCATCTGGGCGGAAGTGCTGGACGATTGCGCAAACGGCGGACCGCGACCGCTATACGACGGCGGCAGGGTCCCTGCAGGCCAATTCCTGCCGGCCCGCTGGGACCTGCTTCCGCGGGATCGCTATATGTGGGCATCCGTCCAGACCGTTCGCGGTTGTAACAAGCACTGCTCGTTCTGTTCCGTCTGGCGAACGGACGGCCAAAAACCGCGCCAGCGTTCCAGTGAAGCGGTCATGGAAGAAATCGTGCAACTGCGAAGATTAGGCTATCGATTCATTGCGCTCGCCGATGATAACTTCTACTCGGTGACCATGGCGGATATAGAATCCGCGGAACGCAGGAATGACACTGTTCGCGTCGCCGAATTAAAGAGTTTAAGGGCTGAATGCTTCAAATTCATGGATTGTCTTTCAAAACTTCCCTCGGATACGATTCTCTTTACGCAAATCACGATGGAAGCTGCCGAGGACCAGGATTTCCTCGATGCGATGCGCAAAGCCCGCATTAAAGGTGCGCTGGTCGGAGTCGAAACCGTCACCCCTGAAGGACTGAAATCGATATACAAGGAGTTTAATCTGTCCGGGGAGAGCCTGGTACAGCGTCTTAAACTTTTTAGAAAACATGGCGTCCACGTGCTTGGATCTTTCATCTTCGGGCTGTCCACGGACAAACCGGATACTTTTGAAGCGACGGCCGAACTTGCCAAGCAGGCGGACCTTACTTTCGCCCAGTTCGTGACAATGACGCCATTCCCGGGAACGATTGATTTTGATCGGTGGGAGAAAAGCAGCAACGGCGATCCCGAACGGATCGACGGCATTCCCGTCACTCGCTACTGGCTGATTCCAGGGTATCGTCGCCCCAAGCTCTACATGCCTCACCCCGTCATGAACGCCGAAGAAATTCGCATGGGAACCCAGAGGGCATGGGACAGCTATTACAGCATAAAGGAAATCTGGAAACGTGCGCAATGCGTGAAATCGCTGAAAGCCCGCCTCGCATTTGTCTTTATATCCAAACTGTACCGGCAGATGTACGCAAGTACGGGAATCGCCATCGACAGTGCGCGCCGGAAAAACGCCAACCGGTGGGCGCGATGGACCGGGCTGATTTGCCTGCGGCTGTTTCGAGGCCGACCGATGCCGGACTTGCAGGTTCCCGGACTGCCTGAGTAAATTGGGAGTGATTTCAACTTCTGTCTTTAAAAATTTATCTGATTTCATTACACTACGCCTATCCAAATAAAAAGCGTTTCGGCTCATTGCATGCGCGCACAGGCTGGTTGTGTTGATACGGCAAATAAAATATTGTTTGTCGCAGAATTCCATCTTTCCGGCTCCAAGGCCATTTACAAGAGAACATAGGATATGCGCCTATATCTTATAAATCCATCCAATCCGCTTGTCAGCATTATCAAAGTCAGGGAAAGTCGCTGGAACCGTTATCGTGTTTGGAAACCGCTGAGTCTCATGGTCCTTGCGGGTTTGACTCCGGAAGAGTGGGAAATCTCTATTGTGGACGAAAACATGGGCAAGCCTGATTATCCAGCCATGCCCCGGCCGGACCTTGTGGGGATAACTGCTTTTACATCGCAGGCAAATCGTGCCTATGAGGTGGCGACTCATTTCAGGAATCTGGGTGTGCCCGTTATCATGGGGGGCATTCACGCTACCATGTGCAGTGAAGAGGTCATGGAGCGTGTGGACTCGATCGTTACGGGAGAAGCCGAGAGTATATGGGCGGAGGTATTGGAGGACGCCCGTTATGGCCGCCTGAAGTCCGGATATAGTGGAGGTTTAGCTGAAATAGAAGACGTTCCCTTCGCGCGTCATGATTTGCTGGGTACGGGATATGCATTTGGAGCCATTCAGACTACACGCGGCTGTCCGCTGAACTGCAGCTTTTGCAGCGTTACGGCATTCAACGGAGTCCGCTACCGCCAGAGACCTATTCCGGATGTCGTTCGTGAATTTCAGATGGTTCGCGAGAAACGTATTTTAGTGGTGGACGACAACCTGATCGGGACTCGTGCATCCCACATTGACCGAGCCAAGGACCTGTTCCGCTCCCTGATACGGGCCGACGTACGAAAAGAATGGGTTGCTCAAACCACAATCAATTTTGCCGATGATGAAGAGCTCATGACGTTGGCTTCCAGGGCCGGGTGCAGGGGCGTTTTCATCGGCTTCGAATCTCCCACGCCACAAGGCCTTCAAGAACTGGGCAAGAAATTCAATCTTCTAAAGAACCGGGATTTCCGAGCCTCAGTGCGACGCATACAAAAACACAACATACTGGTTGTGGGTTCCTTTATCATAGGTCTGGACATTGATGCGCCGGGCATTGGCAAACGTATAGCCAGGGCAGCCAACTGGTACGGTTTGGATAATCTCAACGTCCTGTTTTTAACTCCATTGCCCGGCACCCGTTTGTGGGGCCAGATGAAAGAGGAGAATCGCATAATTCTTGATGAATCCCCGGACGACTGGAAATACTTCACACTGACCTACCCTGTCGCAAGGTATAAGCATTTATCTTTGAACGACGTTCTCCGGGAGATGGATTCATGCAATCGGAGTTTTTATTCCATTCCCAATATCGCGCTCCGGTTATGCTCCAGTTTATTGCAGCGCCGGGAACCATGGATCAGTTTTGTAGGCAATCTCTCGTATCGAAGCAATATATTTGTGGATAGCAAGTCGTTCAGCGATTTCAAGCGTCAGCAGGGCGACAGGTGGCTTTCATAGATTTCTAATACGGAAGAACTTTTTCTGTTTTGGGATGCCGGGATACGGATGGCATCTGATAGGAGAACTGCACCCGTTCCGGGTGCAGTTTACAGCCTATTCTTTGCGACATCCTGAACATATCTCCTAATTTTAAAAATCCTGCGAGTTTGAAGCGTGCGACGGAAGCAAGCGCTGCCGCAGCAAAACAGCCGCATTCGCTGCACACGGGACGTCCTCCAATCTGGCATGGCGTCACGGGTGTTTTCAGGTCCGGGGACAGGCATGCAGTCGTTTGGGCGAAAATACAATCCTGTGGGGATGGAGGAGGGTGGCGATATCCATCCAGGATGATGCCCGGAGCCTGAACCTTATTAAAATCTTTTTTCAAGCGGGCAATGACATTGACGGCCCTTGTGCGTTCTTCAGGGATGAGTCTTTCCTCCGAGTTCTCGTCCTGCTGTGGAGTATAAAGGCTGAACCAGATTTTCCCGGTCTCTCTAAAGCTTGACCAGAAAGCGGCGAAATCTTTGAGGTAGTCGGGGCGTGTAAGCATCGACGGCAGAATGACGCAATGTACATTGACTTTATGTCCCTTGATATTCCTGAGAATACGCCCGTAGTCGGCGGGAAACCTCCTGCGGTCATGCTCCGGCGGCAATCCGTCTACTGAAACGGCCAGATGAAGATTCGATAGACGGTTCCAGGAAATCGGAATGGGTCGGACTGCGCTTGTTACTAATTGAACCTCAATGCCCATAGCATTGAAACGCGGCAGCAGTATGTCCAGTTCCTCCTGCCTGAGCAGTGGCTCTCCTCCTACGACCGAAATATGTACGGGATGATGGCGCCGGACGAGATCCAGGACGCCTTCGACAAGTTCCTTTCCCCGGAACTCTGATGCCTGCCTGAGGGGTTTCCCGTTGTTCAGATGGTTTTCATCATAGGCATAACAGCCCGGGCAGTGCAGGGGGCACTCACGCGTAATTTCAATGGACAAAAACGGCCTGTAGCCCTGAAGAATCCGGATCCAGACAGGCACTATCTCCCATTTTCTCATAACAGGATTTTCCTTGGATCAGCACATTCCCGGATTTATGTGTTCCATTGGAGATGGATGCGATCATGGGAGCTTGTGGGGACTGCAACCGGTATGTTCCAACGGGAACGTAAAATTATTTTAAAATTCTACAGTAAATTATATATAAAAAAAAGTGAATACATCCGGGTGACCCTTCGCTGCGTCTAAAGCGGTCGGTAAAATCACATATAATCTACTTTCAATCCTTATTTTTTTCCGGTTTGCGTAGCAAAACTGCGTGGTTGCTCGTATATATAAATTCGAAGCAGGTAAAAACCGGCCGATAGCCCGAACATCGCAGCAAGAAAAATCATATGCAGGGATTGCAGCGATTCGGATTTCCGGTCGATCCTATGAACTAAATTATCGATTGCCAAAAGCCCCGGATGGAATTAAGATTACGGGTTGGCGATCGATCATACGATCGTTGTTGGAGATGGCAGGATGGCTTGTATAATTGACTTGTTTGCGCCCCCTTAAAGCTTCCGCTTAAGCAGACTGCATTATTCGCGGCCCTGCAGCGCCAAAAGAATCGAATGGCGCGGAATTTTCCCGTTTAGTACGGCCTTTAAACCGGATTATTCATGAAGGTTTGTAGCGAAGCGGTGCAGACGGGCGTGGATACAAGGCGCGCGACTGAAGACCCCGCAGGCGTACTTT
>JAFGTD010000201.1 GCA_016934295.1 Acidobacteriota bacterium | reverse complement strand
TGTAGTCATGAATAAAAACGACCTTGAATCCCGTTGGACGCTGGAACAAATGGAAACGTTCGCAGGAGAGTGGCCCTGGCTGGAAGTCTCCGCTAAATTCGGTTCCGGCATCGATAAACTTCAATCGCTAATTTTTGAAAAGGCGTTCGGTTCCCCGGATATGCAAAGGGACGATATGCTAGTCACCAATTTACGGCACTATCGCTGCCTGGATACCCTGGAAGGCGAAATGGTCCAGGCCGCCCGGGCTTTGAATGATGGCCTGTCTGAAGAATTCCCCCTGATGCACCTGCATAGGGGTTTAAAGAATATCGGATCTATTACCGGAGAAACTTCCGTCGAAGATCTTCTGACGGAAATATTTTCACGTTTCTGCATCGGAAAATAAATATTCTCGAAACGGTAATTATAAACTCTAGTTGGTGAAATTCTGGGCAAGTCGTTTAATGAGAGTAGGATATAGAAGCCAGAAGCCGGAAGCCGGAAGCCGGAAGTCAGCCCGGCCTCCGGTTGGTACCGGATTAAACAAGATGTGACACCGGGTAAGTTTTCGGAGGTTGGTCTCGGAGTCGGTCTCGGAATCGGTTTTAAAAGTTCGATCCCGATACCGATTCCGACCCCGACGCCGATGGATTCCCGGCACAGATTTTCGCTTCGAAAAGAGTCACAGGCCAGAAGCCAGAAGTAATATGGCGATAAATCTTTTATAAAGTACTGAATATAAAAGAGATCGAAGAATCGAATGATTTTATATAGGTGAGATACGTTGAGCCCGTTTCAAGATAGTTACGATGTCATCGTCGTAGGAGGAGGACACGCCGGATGCGAGGCAGCTGTTGCCGCTGCCAGGATAGGGGCAAAAACAGCCTTATACACATTCGATCTGGAATCTGTTGCGCAGATGTCCTGCAATCCTGCAATAGGAGGCATAGCCAAGGGACATCTGGTAAGAGAAATGGATGCCTTGGGCGGGATTATGGGTGACGCTGCGGATAAAACCGGAATTCAATTCCGGCTTTTAAATGCGAGTCGTGGCCCGGCGGTCCAGGCTCCACGCTGTCAATCCGATAAAGCGAAATATATTAATGAGATAAAGAGAATACTCCTGAATCAGGAGGGACTTTCACTCCATCAGTCGGAAGTTGTCGGATTAATAGTTACCAAGGGTACTGTTAAGGGCATCGAGCTGAGAGATGGCAGTCGTATCGGCGCTAAATCTGTGATTCTTACGACCGGTACTTTTCTAAACGGCCTGATTCATATTGGTGATCAGACACAAAAAGCCGGAAGATTCGGAGATCCTGCTTCTGACGCACTTGCTGAGAGTATTCGCAGTATTGGATTTCAAACTGAACGACTTAAAACCGGAACTCCAGCGAGACTTGACAGAAATACAATAGACTTTACAAAATTCGAAGAGCAGCGAGGGGACGATAATCCCACATTTTTTTCTCTGAAGACAGAAAAAACAGTACTGCCGCAGATATCCTGTTACCTGGGATATACCAATGAAAACCTCCATAACGTGATAAGAGAAAATATAAAACGATCCGCACTCTATGGCGGATTTATAAAGGGGATCGGACCGCGCTATTGCCCGAGCGTCGAAGATAAGGTAGTCAAGTTTGCTGAAAAGGAGCGCCACCAGATTTTTCTTGAGCCCGAGGGATTGGATACCAGGGAGATCTATATTAACGGGCTTTCCAACAGCATGCCGATTGAAGTGCAGAAGAAAATAATCGCATCGATACCCGGACTGGAAAAAGCGAGTATGATTCGCCCCGCTTATGCTATTGAATACGATTTTGTGCAGCCGACTGAGTTGAATCAAACGATGGAAACAAAGAAAGTTAGGGGTCTTTTTCATGCCGGCCAGATTAACGGCACTACCGGGTATGAAGAGGCGGCCGCCCAGGGCTTTGTAGCCGGAATTAATGCTGCGATGTATGTTTTACAACGGGACCCGGTGATTTTCCCAAGAGAGGATAGCTATATCGGGACCATGGTGGATGATCTTGTTACAAAAGGAATCGACGAGCCTTACAGGATGTTCACATCGCGTTCCGAATATCGGCTGCTTCTGCGTATAGATAATGCGGATCGCCGGCTTCGGCCGATGGGATACCGGCTGGGGCTGGTTTCGGAAACCGATTACGCGCTGTTCCAGGAGAAATATAAAGAAATTGATAAGCTACATAGTCTTCTGAAAGAAAAACGCTGGAATAACCGGGATGCCGCCTGCCCGGCCCTTGCCGAAAAGGTGGATGTTCAGGCCATTAAAGGTTTTACCCTTGAAGAAATCCTGCGGCGTCCCGGAATCTCCTTGAGAGAATTAGAACCATTCCTGCAATTTCATAATATGATGCCTTCCTCCGGGGAAATTCGCAGAATTGTCGAGATTGAAGTCAAGTATCATGGATACATTCAACAGCAGGTAAAGGATGCGGAAAGGATGCGACGCATAGGGAAAAGGCACATCCCGGACGATTTTGAATATAATACGATCGATGGATTGAACAGGGAAACGAAAGAAAAGCTCAACCGTATCCGACCGACGGATCTTGCCATGGCCGGGAGAATCCCGGGCATCACACCTGCAGCCGTTTCGATTATCAATATTCAGTTGGAAATGCGCCAGGAAAAGAATCGCCGCAAAAATAACAAGACTAAAAAACGTTAGCCCGCATTTCTCACAGGGCGTCCGTATATGGAATCAGCAGGGGAATATTACAAAATTTTTCAACGATTGTCCTTGCCCTTTGATCCGCAAGCTGCTGAAAAGATAGATGTTTATATAAATTTGTTGAAAAAATGGAATTCGAGAATCAATTTAACCGCTTCAAGCGAATGGTCTGTACTGGAACCATTGCTTTTGGAAGGGATTTGGGCATCGAGAATATATCCGGAAGATGCAAAAAACCATCTCGATCTGGGCAGCGGAGCCGGATTCCCCGCTATCCCACTGAAGATTATGGTGCCCCGCATGAAGCTGGATATGGTTGACAGCAGGCTGAAAAGGGTCAGTTTTCTGGAGACGGTTACAAGTGAACTAAAATTATCAGAATCTTCCGCTTTTCACGGTCGAATCACAGATTATCTTGATACTAACGACAAAGAGTGGGATTGCGTCAGCTGGAAGGGTTTGAAAATAAAAACGAAAGATATAAATAAATTAATAAAACATACCCATGGAAAGACACAGTTCTGGATCTTTCACGGCAGGCAGCTGGCTGCCGAAGAACCTGAAAGGGTCGAAAAGAGTCTAAGACTGTTGCGAAGAGAAAAATTTCCATATAAATCGGAATGGAGGTTGTCTGTTTATCTTCCGGAATAAATGTTTCACGTGAAACATGGATAAAGAAAATGTTTCACGTGAAACATTTATTCCCATTCACTTAATTCTTTTAATGTTCAATTGGTGGTTTGTTTTTTCCTGGCAATTTGTGTTAATCTCCCTTGGTCTATATTTCTCACTACGCCGCTTTTCTCAAGGAGTTTCGCTCGCTTTGCTATAAACGGGCGGGGCAGAGGGGCGCAATGCAGCCAAACCATCGTCTAATGTAAAAAATCTCATGGCAAAGATTATTGCAATAACGAATCAGAAAGGGGGCGTCGGGAAGACAACGACTGCCATCAATCTGGCCGCTGCGCTTGCCGTTGCGGATATGCGTGTTTTAATCGTTGATACGGACGCCCAGGCCAATTGCAGCAGCGGTCTGGGTGTCGTTAAAGGCACGGTAAAGGGCCTTTATAATGCTTTAATAGAAGACGAACCTCTTCAGGAACTTATTTATAATACGGAACTGGATAATTTGAAGCTGATACCGGCGGATAATAATCTGACAGGCGCAGGTATCGAGATGCTTGAGCTTCCTGAGAGAGAATTCCTGCTGAAGAAGTTGTTGATGCCGGTATCCGAACAATTTGATTTTATCCTGATTGACAGCCCGCCTTCATTGAACATATTGACTCTGAACGGTATGGTGGCTGCTCATTCCGTTCTTGTTCCCATCCAGTGCGAGTATTTTGCCCTGGAGGGACTTTCGGATTTATTTGATACGCTTGCCCGAATTCGCCGATCCTTGAATTCCGGCTTGATAATTCAGGGTATTCTGCTGACGATGTTTGATGAAAGGACCAATTTGAGTGACCAGGTGCGGGATGAAGTGAAGAATCATTTTCCCAACCATCTACTCGAGACGATTATTCCCCGAAATGTCCGGTTGGCCGAGGCGCCCAGCTTCGGCAAGCCGGTTCTCCTCTATGATATTAAATCAAAGGGCGCCGATAGTTATATTAAGTTAGCCAGGGAAATTTTAAACCATGAAAAAAAAGGTATTAGGTAGAGGCCTGGATGCGCTGATCCCGGAAACCAGAAACACGGAAAGGCCTCCGGGCGATATCGATATCGATCGGATTGTCACTAATCCGGATCAACCGCGGCTCCATTTGGACGAGGAAAGATTGCAGGAGCTGGTGATTTCAATACGCGAAAATGGAATTTTACAGCCTATTCTGGTGCGTCCTTATAAAAATGGCTATCAGCTTATTGCGGGTGAACGGAGGTTGAATGCCGCACAACGTGCAGGCTTGCTGAAAATACCGGCCGTTGTCCGGGATGTTCCGGATGATCAGCTCCTGGAACTTGCATTGGTTGAAAATATTCAGCGGGAACCCCTGAACCCGATAGAGGAAGCACAGGCCTATGAGAATCTGATCGCGGCAACCAATGGGACGCAGGAACAGGTCGCTGAAAGATTGGGAAAAGACCGCAGCACGGTTGCAAATTCCATGAGGTTGCTGAAGTTGCCTCCGAATGTCAAGCGATTGGTGCGTGATGCAAAGCTCTCTCCCGGACACGCCCGTGCGCTGCTATCTTCGAATTCCAGCGCTTCCGAGATGGGGAAAATTGCACAGGTAATCATCGATAAGGGTTGGTCTGTAAGGGATGCGGAGCGATGGGCCAAACGGCAGACAAAGGCGCCGCCGCTGCCGAAAATCAAAGATCCTAATGAAGCGGCCGCAGCGGACCGGTTGCGAACGGTTCTTGGAACAAAAGTGGAAATTCACTCTAAGTCTAAGGATAAAGGAGAGATACGGATTCATTACTATGGCCGGGATGAATTAATGCGCATCTATGGAATATTAACTGACAGAGCCGTATCAACGGAGTAAGGTTATGGGACTAGGCAAGGGAAACAAGCATAATGAAATTAACAGTATTCTGGGCAAGGGAACGGAAGTGGCCGGCGATGTTACCTTCTCGGGCGGAATGCGAGTCGATGGGGTCATTAAAGGTACGGTTCGTTCCGAAGGATCTTTGATAATAGGGGCGTCCGGAATGATCGATGCTGAAATCATTGTCCGGAATGTTTCGATCAACGGAGAATTCAGAGGAATTATTCGAGCTTCTGACCGAGCGGAAATACACAAGGACGGTAAGGTTTTCGGCGATATATACACCCCGTGTCTCATCATAGAAGCAGGCGCTACTTTTGAAGGCCGCTGCAATATGAGCGAGACGGAAATACCGGAACAAAACAGCGGTTCCTCCACACAAAGTGTCTACACGGATTCCGGTCAATCCACCGAATCCGCTGTTACGGAAACAGAATAAAACTGATTATTGGATGAAATCCGGCGAACTACTATAATATTAGTCCGCAGAAATTTTCAGAGACTTGAGGAATTTAGCGTCTTCAGGCCTACCTGAAGACCCTGAGGGATGATGGAAACAAGAGTAAGGAGATAATTAGTCCGCAGAAATTTTCAGGGACTTGAGGAATTTAGCGTCTTCAGGCGTGATACAAAGCCGTACCGGATCATCGGATTCATCGGAGAAATCGGAAGATATGCAGGTTTCTTCGCTATCCTTACGGCTGAATCCAACCTTGGCTTCGATCACTAAAAAAATTTCATACCCGGAATCCCGGATTTCCTGGAGGCATTCATTGATTTTTGGAGATTCGGCTAAGGCCTCATTAATTGTTTCGCCAAGATTTTTCATGAAATGTTCTATATTCCCTTCCGGCATCAGCTTTCTCCCGGGTAAATTTATTTTTCCAACTCAATCATTTTACGCGCATACGGCATGAGTTTCAATTCCGCTTCGGAAGGTGAGTCGACGTTTTCCCCATACTTCTTTAAAATAGTAAAACAAATATCTGCTCCCGACTGAGAATTTTAGCTATTTTCGGATCCTTTATGTAAACTTACTGTAATAAATCGGCAAGATATTCGTTTAAATATAGAGAGAACGGCCGAGAACTGTGTTTAATTGAAAAATTCTACCGTACCCGTCAATGGGGATCCGGCCCGGCAGGACACCGATGAAGGCAATACTTTGATGAAAACCTGCCAGAGATTCGTTTTGGGAAACAAAAAATAATTTAACTTTAATGAGATCAGCCAGTTGAAAACCAGCCACAATGCTGGATAATGTATCTTTTAAATTCTTTTATGAAACCTTTGGTCTGCCGAACTCGTAGTATTCGTCATTGTGGTTAATGGAGGCACGGATGAGTAAGAAGAAGAAGATTTTAATAATCGGTTGCGGTGCGGTATTGATGCTCATTATCGTACTGGCTATCATTTCGACTTCAAATAGAAATGCTGTAATCGTTCAAACGGCCAAGGCAGAGCGTGTGGATCTGTTGACTTCGAAGGTAACGGCGAGTGGTGAGATCCGTGCTGAAAAATTTGTCAATCTCCAGTCCGAAGTGGCGGGGATCATTACGGAAGTCATGGTAAATGAAGGAGATAGAGTAAAAAAAGGCGATATACTCCTGCAGATCGATCCTATTCAGAGAGAGGCAGACAAAAATATTGCGGTTGCGGGATACGAACAGGCGGTTGCGGATGTCCGAAACAAGAAAATTGACCTGGTGAACGCAGAACTGCAGCTTCAACGCGACGAAGCGTCCCTCAATCAGCAGCGTGCCGAGCTTATACAGAAGGAAAGTAATTATAAAAGAGAGCAGAACAGCTTCAAGCGTCAGCAGAAACTCCATGAAGAAGGATTATTATCACACGACGAGTATGAGATTGCGCAGAATTCCCTGAATTCCTCAAGTTCTATACTGGAAATCCAGAGAGAGTCCATCAAACAGATGGAAGCCCAGATCGAGCTTTCGAAAAATAAAATCGAACAGATGAGACTTTCAGTAGAGAATGCTGAAGGGTCGGAAAAATCGGCCCGTGCAAGACTGATCCAGGCACAGGACAATGCCAAGAAATCGACCCTTATCTCCCCGATGGAAGGCGTTATCATTAAAATGAATAAAGAAGAGGGGGAGCGTGCGGTGCCCGGGAATCTGAACAATCCCGAAGCGACAATCATGGAGATTGCGAATCTGGGCACGATTCAGGCGGAGCTTAAGGTTGATGAAACCGAAATTGTAGGGCTTTCGCTGGGGAATTTCGCGGAAGTCGAAGTGGATGCGCTTCCGGATGTTAAATTCGAGGGAGAGGTTACTGAAATCGGCAACAGCCCGATCGCCGGATCGTCCCAGCAGGAGGCAAAAGACTTTAAGGTAATTGTCACCCTGAAAGATCCCTCACCAAAACTCCGTCCGGGATTATCCTGCACCAGCGATATTACGACGGAAACCAGGGAGGATGTGCTTGCCATACCCATCCAGGCTTTGACGATTCGCGAAGTTGAAGTCGATGAGAATGGAAAGTATATTGAACCGGGACTTGACAGTAAAAATGAAGGGTCGGTCGTTCAGGCGGATTCCGATAAGGAAGTTGAAAAGGAAGAGCTCGAAGGCGTTTTTGTAATCGACGAAAAAATGCGGGCTCGATTCCGTCCGATTGAAACCGGCATCACGGGGGAATCCGATATTGAGGTGCTTGAAAACCTGAAGGATGGAGAGGAAATTATTACCGGCAGTTTTCAAACCTTGAGAACCATAAAAGATGGAGAATTTGTAAGAATTATCAATAAGGACAAATCTGAATCGGAGTAAACTGAAGGATCTGCCATATAGGAGTAAAGGGGTACAGGGAATGAGCGGAACGAATGGATCTGACGCAGCTGCAAACAATGACAGCCTGATACAAATTGAGGATCTTTGGAAGACCTATCAAATGGGATCTGAAGAGATCCATGCTTTGCGTGGAGTCACATTTAATATCAATAGAGGCGAATATCTGGCCATAATGGGGCCGTCAGGATCAGGAAAATCTACGATGATGAACCTGATCGGCTGCCTGGACACCCCTTCAAAGGGCAAATACCTGCTGAATACACGACTCGTATCGGAAATGGACGATGACGAACTCGCCCATATCCGAAACAAGGAAATAGGATTTGTGTTTCAGACCTTCAACCTTCTGCCCCGTGCGTCCGCTCTTCATAATGTTGAGCTTCCGCTCATTTACAACGGCACTCCGGCCAATGAACGAAAAGAGCGTGCGATCCAAACCCTGCAGTCGGTGGAACTGGGAGAAAGAGTTTATCACCGTCCCAATGAGCTGTCCGGCGGTCAGCGGCAGCGAGTGGCTATCGCCCGGGCCCTCGTCAATAATCCCTCAATCATACTGGCCGATGAACCGACCGGAAACCTGGATTCAGCGACAAGCAGAGATATCATGACCCTGTTTGACGCCTTGCATGAAAAGGGGAATACAATAATTCTGGTAACGCATGAACCCGATATTGCCAGCCACGCACACCGTGTGATCCGGCTTCTGGACGGACAGATCGCGAGCGATGAATCCTCGCGGGTTTCTTAATCAAAGAATCAGTCTGTATTTTAATGCGGATTTGACTACGGGCTTCGCTCTGCGCGAATCGACGGGAGCCCTCTGAGAAATGCGGGCTAGAAAAGCTGCATTCCTATAAACTGTGCCTGCCCCTTGAGTTCTTCCTCGATACGCAGCAGCTGGTTATATTTGCAGATGCGATCCGTACGGCTGGCGGAGCCGCTTTTTATCTGACCGGCATTTGTCGCAACCGCCAGATCGGCGATAAAGGAATCTTCAGTTTCCCCGGAACGATGGGATATCACTGTCGTGTACCCGTCCCCTTTGGCCAGCTCAATCGTATCCATGGTTTCGCTTAATGTCCCGACCTGGTTCAGCTTAATCAGGATGCTGTTGGCGACGCCGTCGGCAATTCCATCCTGCAGGCGTTTCGCGTTTGTAACGAATACATCATCTCCGACCAGCTGGATCTGTTCTCCGAGGGAGGACGTCAGTGCCATCCATCCCTGCCAGTCGTCCTCGGCCATACCGTCCTCGATGGATACAATGGGATATTGCCGAACCCAGTTCTCATAGAGTTGAATCAACTTATCCGAATCCAGGCTGTCTCCGGTGGATTTTTTGAACTTGTACGTGTTGTCTTCATAGAATTCGCTGGCGGCTACATCCAAAGCCAGGTATATCTGCTCTCCCGGTTTGTAGCCCGCCTTTTCTATGGCTTCAAGTATCATTTCAATTGCTTCTTCGTTGGACTGGACGTTCGGGGCGAATCCGCCCTCATCCCCGACCGTGGTGGCATAGCCCTTTTTTTTCAAAACGGCTTTAAGGGTATGGAATGTTTCGACTCCCATGCACAGGCTCTCGGAGAAAGACTCGGCGCCGGAAGGTACGACCATGAATTCCTGGAGATCGAGATTGTTGTCCGCGTGCGCACCGCCGTTGAGGATGTTCATCATTGGGACCGGAAGAATGCATGCATTCGTTCCTCCCAGGTAGCGGAAAAGGGACAATCCAAGGCTGTTGGAGGCAGCCCGGGCTGCAGCAAGAGAGACCGACAGAATTGCGTTAGCGCCAAGGTTCGCTTTGTTGGGGGAACCGTCCAGGTTAATGAGGATCTGATCGAGATCCCGCTGGTTCAAAACATTTTCATCGATGAGCGCGGGAGCAATAATGGTGTTTACGTTTTCAACGGCCTGCCGTACGCCCTTGCCCTTGAACCTTGAATCATCTCCGTCCCGGAGTTCCACTGCTTCATGCGTCCCCGTGGAAGCGCCGGAAGGAACGGCTGCAGTTCCCTTGATATTGTTATCCAGAAGGACTTCGGCTTCGATTGTAGGATTTCCTCTGGAATCAAGAATCTCTCTGGCTTTGACGCTGCGTATTGTGCTCATGGCTCCGTTCCCCCTCCATGGTTTATCCTATGGGGCATTGATCTGCGTTTTTTGCAGGAAATTGCCCCGGTTAGCTCAACGGCAAAATCCGGCGGAAACTGCAGATTAATGTTCTGATGTATAGCACAGGCCTCGAAAACGATCAAGAAACCTATGTATCATATTCAGGTGAAATTGACACTAATTAAAGGCTATGCTAGCCTGCCTCTTTCACATGCGTTGTATGCGAATCGGTGCGGACATTAAGAGTACTCCGCTGCCCGCCGTGCGGCGAGCAACCCTTGTGAAAAGGCAGAATGGTTTTTCTTCAGACATGGAGGCGCCAATGAAGTTTTCAACCAGGAAGAATGAGGACGTCATAATAATTGATGTTGAGGGAAAAATCCTTCTGGGTGAAGGAGATGTGGAAATTAAGCAGGCCGTGGATGATCTTTTGAAGAAAGGCGCTAATAATATTCTTTTGAATTTAGCCAAAGTTCCCTATATAGACAGTGCAGGGTTAGGCGAGATCATTCGATGCTTTACCGCGCTTCGCAGAAGCGGCGGGAGTTTCAAACTTCTTTCTCCCAACGCGCGCATTATCGACTTGCTTAATATTACAAATCTTTTGAATGTATTTGATTCGTATGATGATGAAGATGCAGCTCTGAAGAGTTTCTCGGCCGATGCGTAAATTTACCTTTTTAACAATAATCTTCTCGGGCTTCCTATGCCTGTCCGGCACCTGCCCCGATATATTTTCTCAACAGTTGAACGACATTACATCCGAGCATCTTTTACTGCGAATCCCGAAAGAAAGAGATTTGCTCGGACGCCGCATCATAACGGATCTCGAGCGATTTTATAGGTTTCTTGACGGAACTCTTAACACGAAACTTCCCGATAAAATTATCCTGCTGGTTGACTGGGACCTGCAGACCAGCACCACAAATTACCGGGGGAACAGCATCATTATCGGTATGAACCAGTCGATTTTTTCCAACCAGAGAACTCTCCTGTTGAATGAATGTAAACGGGAAATAGCGCGCCTGGGGTTGTTCCAACATTCGCGAGGCGCCACCCGGCCGGATTATGAGTTTATGTATGAAGGGATGATAGAAATCCTGGTGCATGAGTTTGACCATACCTCACGAAGCCTGGAGAGTGCATGGGTAATTTCTCAGTTCCTGGATGCAATGGGCCAATTAAGTCTGGAATCCCAGCGCGTTTGGTCCGATTTTTCAAAGGATCGCCGCTGCATAAGAAGCGCTGCACCCGGGATCACATTCCTGTTGATTTTCAGGGATCTGGAAGGCCGGGAAAGTCCGCTGAAGTTTTTTGATACATTGAGACGGACCAATTTATCCAGAAGCCTGAAAGATGCGTTTAAGAAACCGGCCCCCGAGCTTGAAAAGATATGGATAAATAAGGTGCGCGAATATCGCGCACCCGAGGAGATTACCATTTCAGCGGAAGAAGCCCCGGAACTGATTGAAACCGTTTTTGCTCCCGATGAGGTCCATGCGGGCGATACCCTGGAGATACGTTTACGGTTCATGGATACTGAAGGGGATCTTCTTCCGGACGGTGTTTTTATCCGGGACGATCGAACGGGAAATATCTTCCAGGCACAGGCGGGTGCCGATCCGGCTACCGATCATATTTTAGGAAAGATCCCCATCACGGCGGACTGCGCCCCCGGCGAATACGGCTATCAGATCACGGCCGTGGATGAGTTGGGAAATCTCAGGCGCTGGAATGGAATCTACAAAGTAGCCGGCAGCGAGTAGGGGCGAACCTTGTGTTCGCCCTGGGATCAATACAGCCAAGGGGCCGACTGATTCCATCCCAAGAAGTCAGAAGTCATAAGCCAGCATTCGTAAATAATTATTCCCCACCTCCCGCCCCCGCTGTTAATATTTCCAATATTTGATTCATAGACAGCTCTAGGAATAAAACTTTTATATGGGTGTTCATGTTTCCGGGTTAAATTTTTTCGATGTGCTGTATTAGCTGTTTTGTGTGTAGCCTTGTTGCTGATACTTCCAGGCTACTGTGCCCAAATTAGCGAGAGCGAAGCTGCTGAGCTTGCTAAATCGTTATATAGAAAAGATAGTGGACTCAATGACAAATTGTTTGACGACATAATCATCTTTTGCAAGAGGGGACTTCTTTTATAAATTTTATGTTTGAACATTCAACGATCATTTTGTTTTTAACGTGCAACGTGTAAACGTTCAACATGCAACGGTTTTTAGAGGGCGAACACAAGGTTCGCCCCTACTGCTTTTTATTTTCCGTCACCCGCTCAATCGCTTCTTTTATCGAGTCGGAAGGCTCGATGCTCTGGGCTTCCTTATAGGCGTTCAATGCGGCGTCCCATTTTTTCTGTTTTTCATATACCAGTCCCAGCCGTTCGTAAACATCCGCCTTTTGAGGCATAAGAGCAGCCGCCTGGTTCAGGGCTTTCTCCGCATTGGGGTATTGTTTCTGGAACAGGTAGGCTTCCGCTAGATTGTAGTGGATGTAACCGTTGGCCGGATCGTAATCCAAACCCTTCTTCAGCAATTTAACAGAGGTATTAAACTGTTTTTCAGACAGGGCCGTGATTCCTTTTTTCAGGTAGGATTTTGCCAGCACTTCCAGGATCGTCGTCTGATCCAGCTTCATGGAGTAGGCTTTTTCCAGAGTTTCTATCGCTTCGTCCGTACGATCCAGGTTGAAATAGGAGATGCCCAGCATGGCAAAGTCCGACCAGTCCGATTGGCTGAGTCGAAGCGCCTGGGTAAGATCGCTTACGGCTTCGGTAAAATTGTTCAGGCGGTAATGAGCCGAACCGCGGAGTCTGAAAAGCCTTGCTTTCTGAGCTTCCGGATCCTTTTCCTTGGCTGCAAGAGGTTCTCCCCTGTTCAGTGCCTCGATGCAGTCCTTGTATTTCTGCATATTGAAGTATGCCTGGCCGAGCCCGAAATAGGTCGGGAATGCAGTGGACTTAAGCTGGACGGCACGGGAGAGCGACGATGCCGCCAGGGCATTATTCTGGAGGTTCAGGTAACACAATCCGAGCAGCCTGTGGCCGAATTCCCAGTCCGGGTTCCGATCAAGATCGGGCTGCAGTTCCTGGATGGCTTTTTCGTATTGGCCCTGGCTGTAAAAGGCAACGGCCTGTTTATAATCAGCCCGAACCGGTGCCGGTTCGCTCAAGGCCAATATTGAGAATAGTAATAGGAAACAAAGGACTGTAAATCTCCGCATAGAACCCCCAAAGGTGAAAAACATTCCATAAAGGTATCCATTACGTAGGATGAAGTCAATCGATGCAAATGTTCAGAAGAATACACTGTGCTTACTCCATATGCAAAACGTTCCAACGTTCAACCTCAAACGTAAAACGTCGAACGAGAAAACACTGTTTCTGTATTAGAGGATTTTGCGAAATAAAAGAAAAAAGCGCCGTTGGAACGTTCGAGGTTAGACGTTTAATGTTCAACGTTCCGCGTTAGAACGTTAAACTCCGGCGAATACTTGCGAAGAATGGAGGTTACTGTTCTTTGATTTTCAGGCGTTTTAATTTTTCGTTTAAGGTAGTGGCGTTGACTGAGAGAATCCGGGCTGCTTTCTTCTGATTCCAGCCGGTCTTCTTTAATGCAGCCAGAATGAGGGCCTTTTCATAATTTCCCACTTTTTCCTTTAATGAGATGGGTTCCTCCGATAACAGAAAGGCTGTTTCGGGAGAAGGCGCGGAAATGTTGTTCGGGAACAAATCCGCCGTAATGGCGTTTCCCGGCGAAAGGACAACGGCGCGTTCAATTACGTTTTCCAGTTCGCGGACATTCCCCGGCCACTGGTAATCCATTAAAGCTTTCATGGCCGAGGGCCCTATGACCAGGTTGTCCCTCTGGTTTTCATCCCCGTATTTTTTTATGAACCAATCGGTTAATAGAGGAATATCTTCAGGCCTATTACGCAGGGGGGGGATTTGAATGGAGATGACATTCAGACGGTAGTACAGGTCTTCGCGGAAGGTTCCCCGTTGCAACGCTTCCTGCAGGTCAGCGTTACTGGCTGCGATAATGCGTACATCCACCTTGATGTTGTCCAGGCCGCCCAGACGGCGAAATTCACGCTCCTGAATTACCCGGAGAAGTTTGGACTGAATTTCCAGTGAAATTGTCGTTAACTCGTCCAGGAAAAGAGTCCCGCCGTTGGCTGCTTCGAATAGTCCCCTTTTTGTGTCGGTTGCGCCGGTAAAAGCTCCACGGACGTGCCCGAAAAGCTCGCTTTCAAGGAGTTCGGAAGGAATATTGCCGCAGTTGATCGCAATGAAGGGGGCATCGGATCTTCCGCTGGATGCATGAATCGCCTTTGCCACCAGTTCCTTCCCTGTCCCGCTTTCTCCCTGGATGAGGATGGTGCTCAGCCGTGGTGCGGCCTGGGAGATAAGATCGAAAACCTGCTGCATTCCCGCGCTTTTTCCGATGATATTGTGGAAACTGTAGCGATCGTGCAGGGTTTTAAGAAGACGCCGGTTTTCTTCCAGCAGGCGGCGATGTTCCAGCGCGTTTTTTATCGCCAGCAATAATTTGTCATTCTTGAAGGGTTTTTCGAAAAAATCAAAAGCGCCTAATTTGGTTGCCCTTATGGCCTTTTCAATGGATGCGTATGCTGTGATTATTATGACTTCAGGGCGGTTTTCAAGCTCCTTTATTTCTTCCAGTACCTGGAGGCCGTCCCGATCCGGCAGCATCAGATCAAGAAGCACGGCGCCATAATCCCTGTTCCGGATCAACTCCAATGCTTGCGCGCCGTTTTCTGCATGATCGACATCATAGGATTCGGAAGACAGGATGTCGGACAGAACCTCGCGGATTATCTGTTCATCGTCGGCTACCAGTATTCGTCCGTTTGTATTCATGGAACACTTACTCAAATATATAAAGACTGAATTTTACATCCTATACACTAATTATAGATTAAAGATTGAAGATTGAAGATTGAAGATTAAAAAGCAATGTGAAACCTTTTTTTAGATTTCTGACGGTGTGTTCTCCATCCGGGTGTCTTCATAAAAGAAGCCAGGAGCCCGGAGTGGAAACCGGCATTGACTGTTTTATTCTGATTACCAGGGAATTTTTCTCATTTCTCCTTCAGTCCCGACTCCTTGTTTCTTATAGTTACAGCCTTTTCAAACAGTCGTCACCCTGAGGTGATTCTGACTTCTGAATTCTGACTTCTTGTTTTTTATTGGAGCCGGGTGGGAAGCTTGAGTTTAAAATGGGTTCCTTTTCCGGCGCTGCTGTCGACTAAAATTCTGCCGCCGTGCTCCTGGATGATTCCGTAACTGACCGATAAACCGAGGCCTGTTCCTTTTCCAACAGTTTTTGTAGTGAAAAACGGATCGAAAATCCGTTTCCGGTGCTCTTCGGAAATTCCTGTTCCGGTATCCAGTATATCGATTACGACCATGGACTCGTACATGCCCGTTTCAATTTTTAAATCCCCACCGGAAGGCATGGCATCCCGTGCGTTCAAGAAGAGGTTTATAAAGACCTGCTGCAGCTTCCCCGAATTTCCGTAAATCTTCGGCAATGAAGGATTGAATTTGGATTCCACTTTTATTTGGCTTCCCTGCAACTGGTGTTTCAACAGGATCAGGCTTTCATGGATAAGCTGGTTAATATCCAGATCCTTAAACCGGCTGTCGCTCATACGGGAAAAGTTCAGCAGTCCGGAAACAATCTCAGCGGCACGGAATGTCTGGTTCTCTATCTTTTCAAGCACCTTCTTCCGCTTGTCCGATTCGGGGAGGTCTTTTAATAACATCTGTGTATAGCTGGAAATGCCGGCGATCGGTGTATTGATTTCATGTGCGATCCCGGCGGCAAGCAATCCTATCGAGGATAGCTTTTCAGCCTGTAGAAGTTGTTCCTCCAAATCGGCCTTTTCAGTAATGTCGTCCAGAACAATCAGGCAGCCGGGTTTTGCTGCTTCGGTTTCCTGTAGCGGGATAAAACTAAGATTCACGAATAAACGTTTGCCCCGGTTGTTCTCCATGTAGAGTTTGGACATATTCCCCGGAGATTTTATATCCCAGGAATCCGTTCCGCCGATCCTCTGAATGGATGTCAGGATGTCACGCGGGAAAATTTCTTCGATCCCGGAGCCGGTGATCTGTTCCCTGGTTGCACCGTACAATTCTTCAAATGCACGGTTGCAGGAGGTAATGCGGCCGCCGGCGTCCAGAGCCAGTACGGCGACATTGATGCTTTCTATTATGTTGTCTGTGTAGGCTTTAAGGCGCTCTAATTCGATGGCTTTGGTTTCGACGGACCGGTAGAGAAGTGCGTTTTCCAGCGCCATGGCGGCGTAGCCTGCCAGAGTGGTGAGGAGATCCAGGTCTTCTGTAGAGAAATGACGGTTGCCGGGCAGGCGGCCCAGGGCGATGATCCCCACTCTCCGTTCGTGGAGTTTCAATTCCAGAAGATGGGAAAAGCCTTGTATTTTCAGCGAAGGATGGGCCCGCTTCAGACCGTCGGCTCCGCTTTTAGTTTTAAATAGACTGTCCGGATTTTCCGAGTTAAAAAGCACATCTTCCCGGAACAAGGTGGGACCGGAACGCATGGAGGAATCCCGCGAATAGGTCAATCGGAATAAGCCGGCATTTGCGGAGTCCGCAAGGAATACGGCGACGCAATCAATGCGAAAGGTTTTGGAGACACGGTCGGCAATGCTGTGTGAAAGAGTCTCAAGGTTCATTTCGGAACTGAGTTTTCGTGCAAAATCCCGCAGGCTGGACCGGTCTTCAAAGAGATCTTTGTAAAAAAGGCGATCCAGCCGGACCTGTACGGCATTGCGCAATGGAGCAAACAGGAGGGCGATCACCAGGACTGCCAGGCAGATTATCAGGAAGTCGGCTTGAGGTGCAATCCATTGAACCGCGCGGCCCAATACAAGAACGAACAGCAGGTACAGGGCCAATAGAAGGGTGCTGGCTATGAAATAGGCGGCACCCTGCCGCGCAATGCGTTCGACGTCCAAAAGCCGGTAATGAATCAGCGCGTATCCTGTGGACAAGGGTATCAGTGCCAGAAAAAGCAGGGTTGATTCCATTGCAAAGTTTGCCTGAAAACCGATCAGAACCGGCAGGATATATGCCAGACTGAAAGGCAGGATCCCGGCTAATGTTCCAAAACTGACCCATTTCATTTGCTGGCGTGCGATCAGATCCCTGGTTTTAAGATGCTTCATAAAGAGCAGTGTTCCGCCTAACAGGAAGCCCGCGGAAAAATAGGCCAGGTGAATGTTGTCGATAATTGCGCGCGAATATTCGTCTAGCGGCAACCCTATGGACACCAGACGGCCTGCAATCCATAGCACCTGCAAAACGACGAGCAGTAATGCCGGGATATAAATGGGAAAGGTGCGGATGGAAGATCGGGTTTCTATGGGAAAACGAATGCAGAAGTGCACAAAAAGCGCCGGCAGAAGGAGAAACGCAAGGACAGAAAGTCCATAAACCCACCAGTCCAGGATACTTAGCTTGGTCGTATAACTGTAGAGATAGACGACAAAAGCGGCCAGGCATATGAAAAAGAAGTGATACGTTCTCGAAGATCGGTCTCCGCGCAAAAGAACAAACAGTCCAATACCTAAATGAAAAAATGCAACGATTGCACGGAAGACGTCTATGGTTGTTAATACGGGGGCTGATTCAAGATTGAATCCAATGTTTCGGGAGCCTGTTTCATCTTCGAGGCGATAGACGACAGAAGCTCCCGAACCCAGTTCATAGATCAAATCGGAATATTGACCGATGTCCGTAACGGGCTGAGTATTAATCGAATGCAGGCGATCCCCCAGACGGACACCCGCCAGGCTTCCGGGACCGTCGGGATCGACTTTTACGGCTATGAGCGCACCCTGATCTTCACTCCAGAATACGCCGTCGGAGGGAACGGTCCAAAGGGTACGGTCGCGAAAATTCTGGACACCGATAAATAGGAGAATTCCGCTTAAAAGCGCAACTGCAATAAATCTGAATGGTACCGGAAAACCGTTCATGAAGCCGTTTTTATCCTTTAGTGCTTGCAATAAAAAGTATAACGCAATTCATGTGCCATACGGAGAAAAGGACAACGGTTTGTATGTAAAGATAAATAATTGAATACAAACACTTTATATCTTGCGCAAATATCGGTGGCCGGTGAAAAAGAATGCACTCCAACAACTTGAATTTATTGATCCAATATTTTGGACTCTAGGCGCAATTGAATTTCTCATAGGGTCCGCCGACTCAGACTCCTCCAGGTACTGTGCATGAACTGAAGCGAAGCGTTGGACATGCCTCAGGGGTTTTCGGTCGTTCCATTTTGACCAACAAGAAACCTTTTGAGAAATGCGGGCTAAATCCCGATGAAATTTGCGAGGTTGTCCGGCCGGCGGCTTGTTGCGGTCTCGCACAAAACCTGCCTGGAATTCTGTCTCGGGAATGCGGCTAGTGGAAATTAAGGCTGAGGCCGAATCGTAACGAGCGCGGATTGCGATTCAACACAATAAGGCCGTCCGAAGCGGATACGACTTCTTCCCCTTGGTTTAATATATTCCGAAAGTCTAACAGGATTTCCCATTGTCCCGTACTTGAGAAGAAACTCTGAATCGGAAGCATCTGACGTACTTCAAAATTCACAGACTTCGATCCTATATCCATTGGATCGGAAAACCAATTGATCGGAGAAACGGGATTCCCGGGATACCATAATATGGTTGCCAGCAGGTTCGTACTTGTATCCGGGATGTTTGCGTCAAGCTGACCCGTGATCGTATGATTGTACTGCTGGATGGCATATGTTCCGAAATCCCGGTTCAGACTGTCGATTGTTACGGACGCGTCTACATCCGAGAGATTGGTTGCTTCTCCGTAGACATAGCCGAGAGAACCGCGAAGATTGGATAACATTTGACGATTCAATGAAATACGCAATCCTTGCTGTCGGGACCGGTTCTCGTTCAGATGGACGACAGCCGACAGCTGATCCTCCGGTGTAATCGTTGTGATCCTTAAAGGAATCCCCGGCCCGTAGATGTTGTCGCGGTAAACGGCGACTTCTATGGAAGTGTCGCGAGTAACAGCTCTTTCAACCGCAATTTCGGAGTGTCTGACCTGACTCATACTTACATCGTTCCCGGCCACGGTAATCAACGTCGGCTCCGAAAGATTGAGAACTTCCCCCGTTGAGAGCATGACACTGTCCGTATCGCTTTCACGCCTGGATGAAAAAGAGGTTTTAAAACGCCATCCATCCAATGGAGTCATCACAATTTCAAGCGATGGATGCAGGAAGCTCCTGTCTGTGCCGTAATGGAGACGCGAATAATCAAAGCCGTAGTTGATTTTGATCAGATCGTAAAACTTCGTGGTTCCTTCGATACCGAAAGCGATGGTCTGAATCCTGGATGCCTGGGTTCCCTGATTTTCCGTTAAAAATTGGGATTCAAGGGAATCGCTGCCGGCATAGTCCACGTTCATGCGTCCGTATCCGAAAGACACCTTATAATCATGTCCGTTGTTTGGCCGGTAGTGAATAGTGTCCCGCACTCTCCAGAAAGATGTTTCTCCAAAATCGAACTGGCCCGAAAAAATCATTCTGCTACGTCGGCTCAGCGGTTCGGAAAAAGCGAAATTCGTGACTATCCCGTTCCGGCTCGTATGAGGGCGGGCGAAATAATGCGGACCTCCGCCGAGGGGAGTGCTCGAAGCCATATTCATAGAGCCGTTTCGGGAGAATGGCGAATCCTTTTCTCTGTAAGTCTCCGGTGTATCAGCGGGCTGATACCGGAATATCATGCGCCGATCCGATGAACTGCGCATCACTTTCATTAAATTCCAATTGCGCGGATCTTCATCGTTAGAAACGTATTCTATGAAGCGTCTAAGGGTGATATTCAAGGCGGTTTTACGGTCCGGGCCGACTTCGAATTGTCCTGTAGATGCCGTCTCGTATCCTTCATGAATGACCTGCAGGTAATAGATACCCGGAATCAGGTTCACGGCACGAAAGAAACCGTTTTGATTGCTGCGAATACCGGACTTGGCAAGAAACTCTTTCTGTTCGGCTACTTTGAAGATGCGGACAAAGGCGTCGTTTAGCGGAATTCCGGTCGGGCCTTTTATATTTCCGGATATTTCTCCCAGTCTTTGTCGGGTGGTTGCAATAGACGGTTCTGTAAACAGGACCAGAATAACAAGAAGAAATGGAGATAAAAACCGGAGGGTAAACCTCATTGCCAGCGTTCCTCAAATATAAGGATGCGCAACATATCCGGAATACTCAGATTTAACGTAAGCTATCATAATAGAAATTCCATGTCAAATCAGCCTAATTCGATGCGGATGTGTGTGAAAATCGAACGCCGGGATCGTTCGGGATCCAGGCGCTTGAATTCGGTAATTTTTTATTCTCCGGGCTCTATATCCGCATATACGATTTTCGGACGGCAGTCGATTGCTTCAGCGGGAATGTTATCAATGGAAATATCGGGTGAAAGTAAAGTACCGCCCGGGCGTATCCGCTCCTTTATATTGTGCGGTATCGTTAAGATTACCGTTCCCCCCGCATCGAGGTAGCTAAGGTTCAGCTGTATTTCACAATAGGATACAGTGCCGGAGTTTCGAATCTCAATTCTATGGCGGACCGTACCCTGCCGCCCGGTTTTCTCACTGCCCTGTGGCAGGATCATGGAGGCTTTCAGGATTTCAAGATCGTACGGCGCCAGAACCCGCGTAGGAGTCGGCGCATATTGTTGAACAATTTCGCTGCCCTGCTGCAGCCGTTCTTTTTCCATCCGTCGACCCTGCACGGCCAGGAAGATAAAGGCGGAGATCAATACAATGGTCAATCCATAAAACAGGTATTTTCTCAACGGCGGCAATGCTTGTCTTTTCATGACCTTTTCCGGAAGCGGCAGTTTAGCATTAATGTAATATCCAACTCCACAATATACGCAACCTGTATTTTCCGCTTGCAGGAACATGGCAACATCTACAAATAGTCTGACCTGTGACTCTTTCCGAAGCGAAAAGCCGGGCCGCGAATCCATCGGCGTCGGGGTCGGAATCGGAATCGGGATCGAGCTTTTAAAAACCGATTCCGATTCCGATACCGACCCCCGAAAACTTACCCGGAGTCACAGATTGTTCAATCCGGCTTCGCGTTCAGCTTCGCCGGACACAGTCCGTTACCAACCGGAGGCTGGTCTGACTTCTGCCAGGAAATACGACCCCCTACAATCGTACCGATGCATTCCCCGGCGCCTTCCAGAATCCGATCCGGAGCATTGCTGATTCCCATATCCGGAGGTACTTCAAGAATAGTCATATCGGCCAGATTGCCGGATTTCAATGTGCCGAGACGGTTGCCGAATCCCAGAGCTTTCGCGCCGTTGAGTGTCGCCGCCTGCATAATTTCTTCCGATTTGAGGTCTTTTCTTTCCTTGTACAGAAAGCGTAATTCGTCGAGCATACTTAGCGTCTTGTTGCTGGCCAGTGAATCCGTTCCCAGGGCGACGTTAATCCCCGCGTCCAGCAGATCTCGTATCGGATGCCGCCGATGCCGGAAGAACGCATGGCTTCTGGGGCAATAAACAATGCTGCTGTGCGATCCTGCTACCAGTTTAATGGAGTCACGATCCAGGTAGTTACAATGAATCAGGAGGCAATTGGTTCCCAGAACACCCAGTGAGTGAAGATAAGGGATTGGATCAAGGCCCGGAGCCTTCCAGCCCGGAGGGATCAGGCCCATTGCATTGAGGAAATTGCGGAATTCCCCGGTGCCGTTCCTGAGGAACTGAATTTCTTCCTCTGTTTCCGCTGTATGCGTTGCCAGTGGCAGCCTCCGGCGTCGTGCCAGTTCCGCCAGGCCCCGATACAGGTCTCCGGAAACGGTATACGGTGCATGCGGCGAAACGCCCGGTTCGTAAAGGTCTCCGGATTTGGAGTTGTCGAGAGTTCGATTTATGTCCGCGATCTTTTCGACAGCCAGATCGGGAGAAAAAGCGATGCTTTCTTCGAAAATAACCTTGCGAAGCGGAGAATCGCTGGTTAAATCGCGGCTAATTCCGCTCGAAGAGACATCTCCGACTGTAGTTGTCCCTGCCGCGAGTGATTGAGCGATCCCTTCTCTAATTGAAGAGCGAAAATGTTCCAGGTTCCAGGCTTGCCGCTTGGCGATAAGTTGGGAAAGCCAGTCCGTAAAAGAATGGAACTGCGGCAAGCAGTTATGCAGAGAGGTCAATTCCATGTGAACGTGAGCATTGACCAAACCGGGCATTATAATTGCCGCACCCCAATCCACTGCCCCGTTGCCGGCAGGACCGGATAATTCCCGCCAGGGCGCAATGCTGGCAATGCGGCCGTCCTCTGTGATTTCTATTGCACCGTTCTTTAGAAATGTATAGGGATCGGGAAGAATGTATTTTGCTCTGTGGATGATTTTTTTAATCATTTCACTTAGGGCACTCTTTCAGCAATAAACACCGGCCGGATTTGTTTTCATAAGGCCGAAATCATATTATACCGGGATCATGCTCTTTTCGAGGAAATGGATGCATGATTCAGCCTCAATTATGAAATTGAGTATTGGGGGAATACCGTTTTTTTTACAGATCCGCAGGTTGTCCATAATATCTTTAGCTTTGGCAAAGCTGGATTTCATCATGCTAAGCTATGGAGATTGACTTGTTTAAGAAATACCATATCGGAATCGAGGTTCAGTTCGCTGGGTACAAACACTTTTCGGGCTTGGAGCTGAAACCGGGCTCCAGTATATTGGGAGCTGGGTTGGAACTAGAAATTGGGGGCATTTATGGCGATTTTGTTAAGAGAAGCGGATGTTGAAAAGCTGGTGACGATGGAAATGGCGATCGCAACGATTGAACAGGCTTTCCGGCTTCAGGGGGAATACAAGGCGGAGAATATTCCGAGACGCCGCTGCCGGTTGAATAAAGGAATGCTCCATGTAATGAGCGCGTCTTTGCCTACCCTTGGATATGCCGGTCTGAAAAGCTACACGAGCGTATCCGGGAAGCCCTGCTTCTACATAATGCTTTACAATGCGGACGGAACAATGGTGGCGGTGATTGAAGCCGACAAGCTGGGTCAAATGCGCACCGGCGCGGCTACGGTGGTGGCGACAAAGCATATGGCTCGCCGTGAGTCTTCCCGGATGGGAATTATCGGTACCGGGTGGCAGGCTCGCGCCCAGGTGCAGGCTGTCTGTGCTGTCGGCTCTTTCCGAAACATTGTGGCCTGGTCGAGGAATTCTGAAAATCGCCGGAAATTCTGTGAGGAGATGACTGAGGCGACCGGCGTTGAGGTAATTCCCGCCGAGACTCCCGAAGAAGCGGTCAAGGAGAAAGATATTGTTATAACGGCGACCAATTCCAAAGAACCGGTATTGAAGGGAGAATGGTTGACGGAAGGAACCCACATAAATGCCATCGGTTCGAATTTTCTGACCAGACAGGAATTGGATGTGGAGGCAGTTCGGAGGTGCGACTGCATTATTGTGGACTCTAGTGAACAGGCGATGCTTGAATCCGGAGACCTTTCACAGGCTGCGGAGGCGGAGGCATTCTATTGGGAAGATGCCCGCGAATTAGGACTGGTTGTTATTGGAGAGTACCCTGGAAGGGAAGACCCGAGTGAAATCACGCTGTTCGAATCCCAGGGGATTGCTTTGGAAGACATTGCCCTGGCCGCCAAAGTCTATGAGAAGGCTGAAGCAGAGGAGATAGGCGAAAAACTGCCCATAAAATAATGCCTGGTTGTCGTGAGAGGGCTTCAAAGGTTTTGATATTCATTTAAGACAGGACCGCTTTGTCCAACCCACCCCCCGGGAAGGCAGGCATCTTACCTGCCTTTTTAGGATTCGGATCAGACCGGATTAGGAAGGGAATGCCATGAATAATATCGAGTATGAAGCGGTAAAATCGGCACCTGTTGAAGAAATCGTGGCCTTATACAAATCCGCCGGTTGGTGGCAGGAGAATCCGGAGGCAAGGGAAGTAATTCCCGCCATGATTCAGGGGAGTTTCTGCTTTATGGTGGCGCGTTCCATTGAAGGGGAAATTATCGGCATGGCGCGCGTAATTTCCGACGGACATAGTGATGCCTATATTCAGGATGTTACCGTACTCGACAGCTATCGCGGGCAAGGCATCGGCCGTGAACTTGTGCGCAGGCTGGCCCAGCTTTGTGTGAATCGTAAAATTGGGTGGATCGGCCTTGTCGCCGAGCCGGGAACGCAGGGACTTTATGAAGACCTGGGCTTTCGTCCCCTGGTCGGCTACCAACCGATGCTTTATGGCAAGCAATAATGACTGAGTTTTTCTTCCCGGATGTTGAGTTCGTTCCTGTCGGATTGAAGAACCACCAAACACTCGGTGAGTTACTGAAACGTTACCCCCAGCCCCTGTCCGGATATACTATGGCAACACTGACCGCATGGGGCTCGTCTTACCACTATGAGTGGGGGAATGTGGATTTGGAAACCCTGCTTATTTCCTGCACTCCCGATTTCGGTTCTCAGCGTCACCTGATGCAGCCTATCGGACCGGTATCCCCAGGCACACAGCAGAGATTAATAGAAGGTGCCTCAGCGTTGTCCTATCCTTTGAGGATTGTCAATGTCTCCCGCCGTTTTATTAAAGGGCATCCGGCGCTGTTGGAGGCATTTTCTCTCCGGGAGGACCGGTCCTTTTCCAATTATCTTTACCGCACGGATGCACTTGCCCGGTTGCGGGGGCGCAAGTATTCGAAGAAACGCAATTTATTGTCGCAGGCTTCCAGCCTGTATGCATGGACGTGCAGAAACCTGACAGCCGGCTGGACCGATGCCTGCTTTGAAGTTCTCAATTCGATCCACAAGGAGGAGCAGCCAAAAATAGAAGGCATGCTGGCGCGCGAAATAGCCGCTTTAAAATACACGCTGAACCATTTTAAGGAACTCGATCAGCAGGGATTGCTGATTCTGGTGGACAATGTTCCGGTTGCTTTTTCCATTTTTGAGGAAATCAATCCGAATACGGTTGTCGTACATTTTGAGAGAGCGCTGCGGCGCTTCAAAGGTTTGTATCAGGTCATCAACTGGGAAACCGCCAAGAAGGTTGCCGAACAGGGATACGAGTTTATTAATCGCGAAGAAGACCTTGGGGATCCCGGCCTGAGGGATGCCAAATCGTCCTATCGTCCTACACGGATCGTTGCTTCCTACGAATTAAAATTCAAAAATGAATAATCCGCAGTCTGCGCGCGGATTTCCTCTTTTTTGGAAACCTTTATACGGAATGGGCGTAAAAATGCCTTGCTGTATTCGGGACGTTTTTTCTATTCAAAAGGAGTGAATTGCCCGATCTGTAATCTGGCGGTTTACATGCCGGCGGTTTTGATCTATATTTTGACTTTTTGACCAGAGGTTGTACTGATGAACAAAAGGGATCTCAAGAAGTTTAAAATCGCCCTGGAGAAGAAACGGGATTCCATCGTCTCAACGGCGAAAAAGGCCCACTGGGACAATATGGAAGACACGCGCCATGGGGATTTTGTCGATCAGGCCAGTGATGATAATGAAGTCCATGTAAACCTCCGGCTGCTTCAGATTGATGCAAAGCTGCTTCGTGCCATTGAAGCCGCTATCGATAGAATTGAAAAAGGGAA
Source organism: Acidobacteriota bacterium (assembly GCA_016934295.1). Lineage (GTDB taxonomy): Bacteria > Acidobacteriota > UBA6911 > UBA6911 > UBA6911 > UBA6911. The sequence continues at coordinate 6,821 of JAFGTD010000201.1, read as the reverse complement.
CTACGGTATTTGCACCAGTTGTGAACAGGAAATCGGCCTTGCCCGTCTTAAAGCCGTACCATGGACTTCCGTATGCATCGAATGCAAAGAAAAGAAGTCTGCCTGATTCGATAAAAAATTGAATGAACCCCGAGGTTTCCGGACAGAGGGTCGTTGTCGGAAAGCCCGAGTGCTTCATGGAAATATGCCCGGAGTAAGAATGCCGCCGTTTCGGCGGCACTTTTTTTACCCTTCAGTATGTCGTTCCTGCATAAATTCAGGTTAAACCCGCATTTGCCTTCTCCTGAACCTGACCGTATTTACACATTTTCCTGCAAAGCCAAGTAAGAAATGCGGGCTGCTGTCGATGGATTTTATGCTATCGTAGGGATATCGGAGGGGATACATGCAGATAGAAACCCTGAAAGTCTTCTGTGACCTCGTAGAAAGCAGGAGCTTTTCCCGAGCGGCTATCCGTAACTATATTACCCAATCCGCGGTCAGCCAGCAGATCAAGAACCTGGAAACCCGGTTTGAAGCACAATTGCTTCGCAGGGACGGCAGGTCGGTGACCCCTACGGCAGCGGGCAGAAAATTCTATGAGAACGCGCGCGCGATCCTGGACAAGTACGAGCATCTGCAGCAGGAGATGAAAGCAGTCGGCCAGGGAGTTGCAGGAAGCATAAGGGTCGCGACGATTTATAGTGTGGGCATTTACGAGATGTCCGTTGTGGTCAAATCTTTTTTAAAAATATATCCCAAAGTCAACCTGCACGTGGACTACAGCAAAGGCGCCCAGGTTTACGAAGACTGTCTCCACGGAGTTATAGATCTCGGAATTGTGCCCTATCCGGAGGCCAGGAAAGGACTGCGAATCATCCCCCTGCCGGCGGACAAGCTCGTTCTGATCTGCGCTCCGGAACATCCGCTTGCCCAAAGACGCTATGTGGATATCAGTGAACTGAACGGACAGTCATACATTGCATTTGAAAAGGGACTCGCCAGCCAACGCGCCATGGAACGCATTTTCCAGGAGAATGATATCCAAATGAACGTGGCCATGGAGTTCGACAACATAGAGACGATCAAGAGAAGCGTTGAGATCGGCGCCGGGGTTTCCATAGTTCCCTTTTTAAGCGTCCAGAAGGAAGTGCAGAACGGAAGTCTGTTCCAGGTCTATTTCACGGATAAGAACTTTTACAGGCCTCTCGGAATTATTGTCCGTCGCAAGCAGTCCTTAAGTCGCGCCGCGCGAAAATTTATCGAGCTGATGCAAAAACCCCAGCCCAATACCTAGCCCGCATTCCCCGGCACACGGCGTTATCCTGCAATCCAAGCAGGCAATTATACAAATATTCTAATCAGGTTCCGGATCGGATGGGTTCCTGAAGTTGGCGTACAGCCTTTTTGCGGTTGAAAGACAGAGGAGAGCCAGTGCGACGCCTGCAACGACATCAACCAGGTAGTGGTATCTCAGGTACACGGTGGCGAAAATCAGCAGCATGCCCGCCGCTAAAACAGGGTGACGCATCTTCAGCCGGTAGCGGTAAGCGATAATAATCACAATGAGGGTCAGCATGGTGTGCCCGCTGGGGAAAACATCCCTCTGGGCAGCGGCATGGGCGACGCTGTTCGGGACATCCTCCGGGATCGACTCGAAGAAATTGACGAACCGGCGCAGAAAAGGGGTAAAAAGAATGCCGGGCAGTTCGCTGTCGATTTTCGAAAAATCATGGAGAGTGAATCGTGGGCCGGCCGCCGGAAGGAAAAAATATCCTATATAGGAAATTAAAAAACCGTAAGCGACGGTGAATCGAAAATATGAGAATGGACGGCAGACCGATTTTCTATAAAGTTCAATGCCGACGACAATAAAGTAAACATAGAAGAGCGCATAGGCTATCTGCAACAGTTCGGTCAGGTACGGGTGTGAGATCCGGGTCAGCCATTCCGTGGGGTTGACTCGGAGCAGCCACCGGTCGGCCGCAATCAGCAGGTGGTCGAAATCCATTCGTCCATGGATGGGTGCGATCATGTAATGGAGCTGTTTGAAAGTGAAAAGTATTAATGGGAAGGCGCTCCAGTCGTGGATTAATCGGAGCCATCTCGATCCTGTCGATCGCGAAGTGCGGGCAAGGATGCAGGTTATAGCAACGGCTGCCGCATCGGACAGAATCAGAAGCGGCCAATAAGGAATGCGGGGAAAAAAAACAAGACTGACACAAGCAAGAAATCCCCAGAATGAAATCAGGAGCCTGTCAGTAGAATTTAAGGATGCCGAGCATTTTTTGAATATAGTATTTAAAACCCGCATCTGTTATCCATTATGCGGGCGAAGTCCCTGGAGTGCGGCAGCAATCTGCCACACTCCAGGGACTTCGCCGTTATAAAGTAAATTTTTTTGAAATCAGAATTTCCGATAATTCCACAGAAAAAACAACTAAACACTGCTTGAAGCAAAACAATCATTTGTATTCGCCACTACAAACGTCGGAATCCGTTTATAATACTACATGCATATCGGCTCTGCTTCATGCGTATTTCTTGCCGGATTTAAAATAAAGGTGATGTAGCAAGCCGGGTGGATATCGGTTTCTTCATTGTAATCGAGGTCTTTACTGATGAGTGTGATGCAGAAGCAAACATTAAGACTTTTCCTGGTGCGCCATGGCGAATCGGCGGACAACGTCGAGATGCGCTACCTCGGCAGACGGGACGAACCACTGACGGAAAAGGGAATGCGTCAGGCGGAACAGGCAGCTGCGGCATTAGCGCCTTTTTCCATTCGGGCTATTTATACCAGTCCCCTGATGCGTACGGCGGATACCGCGGCCAGGATCCGCGAAACCAGCGGTGCGGAGCTTTTCACGGATACACGTCTTATTGAGGGCTCCTTCGGACAGTGGGAGGGGATGAGCCGAAATGAGGTTATTCAGGCTGGAGGGAGAGACGCCGAACTTCTCGCACGCTGGGAAAACGATGCTTCCGCTGCGCCCCCGGGAGGAGAATCGCTCGAAGAAATCCAGGTGCGCGTTATGAGCCTGGTGGAAGAATTGAAGGAGAATGGCCTTCAATCTCCAATAGTGCTGGTCAGTCACGTCGGACCGATCAAGGCGCTGCTGGCTTCCGCACTGGATGTTCCGCTAGAAGCGACGCGCAGGATGTTTCTGGATCCGTGTTCCATCAGTGTGGTGGACTGGGGAAAGCGGCCGTTTCTGCGGCTGTTCAATTCCCACGCGCACCTGGGCTGGGAAACGCCCCGCTGGGCGAATCTGCCCGGAAATTAAACCAGCTTAAATATACGCCGCAGCCCGGAAGGCGGACATGACGGCTGTGGCGATGTTTCCGACCTCGGACGCATCGCCGACGACAAACACCTCGGTTTCAGGAGCACTCCGGCGGAGCATATCGGCCGTTTCGTGTCTTGCAGACATACCCAGAGCCAGGAGTACCGTGTCGGCAGGAAATTCTACCTGTTCCCCGGTTTCGGTATTCCGGCAGACGACGGCTTCGTCGGTCACTGCCTCCAGCCTGCAGTTGCAATGGACCGGAATATCCAGGTCCTTTATCAGCGCATTCAACTCCATCGCGGCAGCACCGCCGGCCGAAACGCTGAGATGGGACATATCGGGGGCCATTTCGACAACGGTTACATTTTTGCCTTCACGCTTCAGGTTGATCGCGCTCTCTGTTCCTACGGAACCGGCTCCTACGATAACGGTCTGGTTTCCGACCTGCACGCTGCCGCAGTCAGCCTCCGGCGCCCAGTGAACGTGCGATTTGTCAATGCCGGGAAGGCTTGGGATCAGCGGTTTTGAGCCGACGGCGATGATGAGAGCGGCGAAATCTTCAGCATCCAGCGTTTCTTTCGTTGCTTCGGTATTTAACAGTATGCGGGCCGGAGCCTCGTTCGCCTGGTGCACCAGGTATTCAAGATAGTCCTTTACGTCCTGCTTGAACGGCAATACGGAACCGTGAACGACATTTCCGCCCAGGCGGTCGCTCATTTCGTAAAGTGTTACATCATGCCCGCGTTCGCAAAGAGTCCGCAGCGCCTGGATGCCGGCAGGCCCTCCTCCGACGACCGCGACTCTTTTCTTTACGTCCGCCTTCGGGACTTTGCCTTCCGGGAACTCGGTTTCGTTTCCCAGGAATGGATTCACGGCGCAATTGATAACCGCGGGAATAATCAGGCGGTGGCCGCAGTACTGGCAGCGCAGACAGGGTCGGTGGTCCTCTTCTCTACTTAACGCAAACTTGCGCGGCATGTCGGGATCGGCAAGAAGGGGACGGCACATGGCGACAAAATCCGCTTTGCCGGAAGCGATTATATCCTCCGCCTGCCGGACGTTCATGATGGAGCCGACGGTGCATACAAGGAGATTCGGAAAAGCCTTTTTAATATCCGCGGCATAATGGACGTTGTACATCCTGTCCATCAGATAGTTCTGCCACCAGTTGCGCATGTACTCGAACTCTCCGTGCAGGCCGGCGGAAACATGGAGGATGTCAACCTTGTCCTGAATCAGTTCGATGAACTGGAGAGTTTCATCAAAATGCATACCGTCGGGATGGATTTCGTCGGCCGAGATGCGATATTCGATCACGAATTCTTCGCCGCACAGTTCCCGGACACGATCCAGCACCTCGATGGCAAAGCGAGCCCTGTTTTCGAGGGAACCGCCGTAGTCGTCCGTCCGTTTGTTGTAGAGAAGACTCGCGAACTGTGAGATCAGGTTCCCGTGGCCGCCGTGGATCATGCACATTTTGAATCCCGCCCGTTTGCAGCGGTATGCGGCCATTGCATACAACTCGACGGTTTCCTGAATTTTTTTGTGGTCCATCTCTATGGTGGGAACGGGCTCCCGGCCATGCGCCTTGGAGCGCCAGATTTCGCTGGACGGGATTATGGAAGACGGGCTGAAAGCCGGTCTCCCTGTTTTGTCGGGATCGGAATCCTTGCCGTTATGGTTGATCTCGAGCGAGGCGAGAGTGCCGAAGCCGTGGCACATTTCGACAAATCGGGTCAGTGGAAGGATGCAGGCGTCGGTGCCGAGGTCGAGCTGGCGTTCTTCGTCGCAAGCTTCCCGGATGTCCACGACGGAATTGCCTACGTGAATGACGGCTGCGCCGCCTCTTGCGAACGAACGGAATAAATTGACAAACTCTGTGGTCACTCGTCCTTCACGGTCAGCCAGGTTTGGCGACGGCGGGGCCATTTCAAGACGGTTTTTAAAGTCGACGCCCCTGATCCTGATCGGCTCGAATACATGTTCGTACTTTGATCGCATTTTTTTACCCTTCCAAATTAAATTTGGTGTCAACCAGCCTGGCACTAATTTCGGTGACAGTCACCATAACCTCGAAATTATTCACCAAATCCGTAAAGCAATGAATTAGTACGTTACCCAAAGCTGAAGAAAAGTAACATAGTTTATTTTTTCAATTAAATCGGGAATTATTCCTCAAGACACAGTTAAAAAAGCAGCTGGTAATTACGAGGCATACAACCGCTGTGCAGTGTTAATTCTCCCGGATGAATTTCGAGGTTATGGTGACTGTCACCAAAATTAGAAAGAATATCGGCGGGTAATTCCGGTTGATTGAACACCCCTGCCCTGCGTATGATGATCGTGCAAAAATTCCGAAATCGTTTCAGCTTTTACGAATTTACATCTTAAAGGAGGAGTGCCATGCGGATGAGATTGATGGTTACAGCGGTTGTATTGTTCCTGTTATTGCCGGGGGCATTTGCACAGGATGCCGGAAACGCTCCCTGCGATCGCGCCTGTCTGGAAAATTATGTCAATCGGTATCTGGACCTGATGGAGGCCGACGATCCGAGCCTGGAGTTTTTTACCAGAGACTGCAAGTTTACGGAAAACGGCGTCCGGCTGCCGCTGGGCGGTGAAGGGCTCTGGTACGGCATGTCGGGAAGAGGGGCTTATAAGTTTTATGTCCCCGACGTGGAGACGCAGCAGGTTGCTTATATAGGAACGGTTCTGGAGGGCGGTGGCGCTCCGGCCAAAAAAACTCCGGAAGCAAAGCCTGCTCAGCCTACCATTGCAGCGTTTGCGCTTCGCTTGAAAATAGACGATAACGGGAAAGTTTCCGAAGTCGAGCAGCTGGTGATCCGCCCGGAGACCAGCCTGTTTGAAGAGGAACAAAGCACTTCGCGTTTTCCTCCAACCGGTGAGGCTGTTGAGAAAATGGGCGCGCCTCACGAGATATTCGCCGAAGTTATTCCCGAGGCCGAACGGATGTCCCGCGAAGAGCTGGTGGAAGTGGGCGACTATTATTTCGAGGGCCTGCAGCGCAACGACGCCAAAGGCTACTATCCCTTTACCGACGACTGCGTGCGCTTTGAAAACGGCATGGTGGCAACCCGGGAATGCAAAAAGCAGTTTTCGGACGGATCTCTCAGGAATATCGTATCGCGCATCCGCGACCGCCGCTTCGTGGCGGTAGACCGCGAGCGCGGGATTGCCTTCGCTTTCGGATTTTTCGATCATCACTCCATCAACTGGACCTGGCAGCTTGCCGAGCTTTTCAAGATTGAAAAGGGCAATATCCGCAGGATCGAGGCCGTTTTCCATCGGTGCCCCTTTGGCATGAATTCCGGCTGGAGCACCTACGAACAGGGCATGTCCGAAGAAAGACAAAGCATTCGTTGATCGAAAGCGTTAACCCGCTTCATATTTGTGTAAGATACAGGAGCGGACACAAGGTTCAGGCTTGTCCAAATTAGCGTTTTTGTTTTAGGTCCGAAGGACCGGCATTGGAGTAGGCCCGGCCGTAAGGCCGGGATCCTCATGTTGTTTATTATGAGCGCCGAAGGTGCG